>NZ_AP024881.1:0-329965 GCF_024347675.1 Vibrio ishigakensis
GTGTCATCTTCGCTTTGGACGCAATGTTTGCAGCAGCTTCAGGAAGAACTTCCTGCAACAGAATTCTCAATGTGGGTTCGACCACTACAAGCGGAGCTAAGCGATAATACGCTAACCCTGTTTGCACCAAACCGCTTTGTTTTAGATTGGGTACGCGATAAGTACATCAATAGCATCAATCGCCATCTACAGCAGTTCTGCGGAAATGATATTCCTAGCTTACGTTTCGAAGTAGGTAGCAAGCCTGTATCTGCGCCACCAGCACCGAAAAAGTCGGCCGCTGATGTGGCTGCTGAGTCTTCAGCTCCAGCTCAGTTGGCTCGTCGCCAGCAAATCCACAAAACTTGGGATAAAGAGACTGAGGTTGCTGATATTGCCTATCGTTCGAACGTGAACCCTAAGCACAGATTCAACAACTTCGTTGAGGGTAAGTCGAATCAGCTTGGCTTAGCGGCTGCGCGTCAGGTATCGGACAACCCAGGTGCGGCATACAACCCACTGTTCCTTTATGGTGGCACTGGCCTAGGTAAGACTCACCTATTGCACGCAGTAGGTAATGCCATTGTGGACAATAAGCCAAATGCCAAGATTGTGTATATGCACTCTGAACGTTTCGTGCAGGATATGGTTAAAGCACTGCAGAACAACGCTATTGAAGAGTTTAAGCGCTATTACCGCAGTGTTGATGCCTTGCTTATCGATGATATTCAATTCTTTGCCCACAAAGAGCGCTCTCAGGAAGAATTCTTTCATACCTTCAATGCGCTGCTAGAGGGCAACCAACAGATTATCCTTACGTCTGACCGATACCCTAAAGAGATCACTGGGGTAGAAGATCGCCTGAAATCGCGATTCGGTTGGGGTCTAACGGTAGCTATCGAGCCACCAGAGCTTGAGACTCGCGTAGCTATCTTGATGAAGAAGGCCGAAGACCATCAGATCCATCTGGCTGATGAAGTGGCGTTCTTTATCGCAAAACGTCTACGTTCGAACGTTCGTGAACTGGAAGGGGCATTGAACCGTGTTATCGCGAATGCCAACTTTACCGGTCGTCCTATTACTATCGATTTCGTGCGCGAGGCATTGCGTGACCTGCTGGCTCTGCAAGAGAAGCTGGTTACCATAGACAATATTCAAAAAACGGTAGCGGAATACTATAAGATCAAGGTAGCCGACCTACTGTCTAAGCGTCGTTCTCGCTCTGTAGCGCGTCCGCGTCAGCTTGCTATGGCATTGGCCAAAGAGTTGACTAACCACAGCTTGCCTGAGATTGGCGATGCTTTTGGTGGTCGTGACCATACTACGGTTCTGCACGCATGTCGTAAGATCGATCAACTGCGCGAAGAGAGTCACGATATTAAAGAAGACTACTCTAACCTTATCCGCACACTGTCATCATAACGGATCTGATTTTCTATGAAATTTACCATCAATCGTCAGTCACTACTGAAACCTCTTCAACAAGTCTCTGGCGCCCTAGGTGGCCGTCCTGCGCTTCCTATTCTAGGCAACGTTCTACTTAAGGTTGAAGACGGTATGCTTTCAATGACAGCTACCGACCTTGAGGTTGAGTTGATCAGCAAGGTAGAACTAGAAAATGAGTTTGAGCCGGGTAGTATCACAGTACCTTCGCGTAAGTTCCTAGATATCTGTCGTGGTCTTCCAGATACTTCTGATATCACAGTTGCACTAGACGCTGAGCGTGTTGTGGTTCGCTCTGGTCGCAGTCGCTTCTCACTAGCAACCTTGCCGGCTATCGACTTTCCAAATATCGAAGATTGGCAGTCAGAGACTGAGATTACCCTTTCTCAAGCAGCACTTAAGGGCCTTATCGAGAAGACGCAATTCTCTATGGCTAACCAAGACGTGCGTTATTACCTAAACGGTATGCTATTTGAAATCGATGGCAATCAACTGCGTTCGGTTGCGACCGATGGTCACCGTATGGCAGTAGCTGAGGCTGGTATCGAGCAATCATTGCCACAAAGCCAGGTGATCGTACCGCGTAAGGGTGTACTTGAGCTGACTAAGATCCTTGAGATGCCTGAAGAAATGGTAACCCTGCAGGTAGGTAGCTCGAACATCCGCGCTAGCGTAAACAACTTTGTGTTCACCTCTAAGCTGGTGGATGGTCGCTTCCCGGATTATCGCCGTGTAATGCCAAAAGACCCAACCAAAACGGTTGTGGCTGAGTGTGATGAGCTGCGTCAGGCATTCTCTCGTGCAGCTATCCTGTCGAATGAGAAGTTCCGTGGCGTTCGTGTAAACCTGTCTAATGGCACTATGCAGATCACCGCAAACAACCCAGAGCAAGAAGAGGCTCAAGAGGTGGTTGACGTGGAATATGAAGGCGAAGAGCTAGAGATCGGTTTCAACGTTAGCTATGTTCTGGATGTGCTGAACACCTTGCGTTGTGAGAAGGTTACCTTCGGTATGTCTGATGCCAACGCCAGTGCCTTGGTTGAGAATACAGAAGATAGCAGCGCTCAGTACGTTGTTATGCCTATTCGACTCTAATGCCACTCAGTCGTTTAATCGTAAAACAATTTCGAAACATTGAAGCCTGCGATATTAGCCTATCGTCAGGCTTCAATTTTCTTGTGGGTGCCAATGGCAGCGGAAAGACCTCTCTTTTGGAGGCTGTCTATCTGCTTGGTCATGGACGCTCATTTAAAAGCTCTATTACAGGGCGCATCATTCAGCATGAACACCCAGAGCTGTTTGTACATGGTCGCCTAGACACCCTCAGCGGTATGCCACTGCCTATCGGTATCAATAAGCGCAGAGATGGCACTACCGAGGTGAAAATAGCAGGGCAGTCAGGCCAGAAACTGGCTGAACTTGCTCAGGTGCTTCCGCTTCAGCTAATTCATCCTGAAGGCTTTGATCTTCTTACCGATGGCCCTAAGCATAGACGTGCCTTTATTGATTGGGGCGTGTTCCATTGTGAACCGCGATTCTATGAGGTGTGGGGGCGTATCAAGCGTCTTAACAAGCAACGCAATGCGCTTCTTAAAACGGCCACAGGCTATCATGAGCTGAAATTCTGGGATCAAGAGCTGGCTAAACTGGCTGCTCAGATCTCAGAGTGGCGTGCGACCTACGTGGAGCAGCTCATCGAGGTGGCTCAGCCTCTGTGTCAAGAATTCTTACCTGAATTCGAAGCCAAGATGGCTTTCTATCAAGGCTGGGAGAAAGGTGCTGACTATGCCGAAGTTTTGCAAAACAATTTCGAGCGAGATCAGCAACTTGGCTATACTTTCAGTGGGCCGAATAAAGCGGACCTAAAAATTCGAATCAAGGGCACCCCAGTTGAGGATATTCTCTCGCGTGGGCAACTTAAGCTCTTGGTGTGTGCTCTGCGTGTAGCGCAGGGACAACACCTAACCAAACTGACTCAAAAGCAGTGCATTTATCTTATCGACGACTTCGCTTCCGAGCTTGATAGTCAACGACGTGCACGCCTTGCTACTTGTCTGAAAGAGACTGGCGCACAAGTATTTGTAAGTTCTATAACTGAAAGCCAAATTTCTGACATGATGAGTGAAAATAGCAAGATGTTTCATGTGGAACGTGGCAAAATAGAGGCAGTAAATATTGAACCTGAATAGCGGTTCCGGCTCGACTGACAGTGGCTCGACCACTCAATTTTGAGTTTATCGCCAAAATACGCTTTCATAGGATTGAACCCTAATAAAAGTCGACTTTTACTTTGGCACAAGGACAGGCTCCGGCGGGATAACGTCGCAGTCCACAACGTATTCAAAATAGATGGCTGAAGCCAAGCTTCAGTCCCTAATAGAGAGTAACTCATGGCAGAAAATTACGATTCTTCGAGTATTAAAGTACTTAAAGGTCTGGATGCAGTACGTAAGCGTCCGGGTATGTATATCGGTGATACCGACGACGGTACCGGTCTACACCATATGGTATTCGAGGTAGTGGATAACTCTATCGATGAAGCGTTGGCGGGTCACTGTAACGACATTATCGTGACTATTCATGAAGATAACTCTGTATCGGTTAAAGATGACGGTCGTGGTATCCCGACTGAGCTTCACCCTGAAGAGAAAGTATCGGCAGCAGAAGTTATCATGACGGTTCTGCACGCTGGTGGTAAGTTCGATGACAACTCGTACAAGGTGTCAGGTGGTCTGCACGGTGTAGGTGTTTCGGTAGTAAACGCCCTATCTAAGCAGGTTACTCTAACTATCCACCGTGGCGGTGAAATCCACTCTCAAACCTATCACCATGGTGAGCCACAAGCGCCACTATCGGTAGTCGGTAAAACAGATAAAACAGGTACAGAGATCCGTTTCTGGCCAAGCGAAGAGACCTTCTCAAACGTAGAATTCCACTACGACATCCTAGCTAAGCGTCTACGTGAACTTTCGTTCCTAAACTCAGGCGTATCTATCAAGCTAATTGATGAGCGTGAAGAAGATAAATCTGATCACTTCATGTTTGAAGGTGGTATCCAGGCGTTCGTTGATCACCTAAACACTAATAAAACACCTATCATCCAGAAGATCTTCCACTTCAACTCTGAGCGTGAAGATGGCATTACGGTTGAGGTTGCGATGCAGTGGAACGATGGCTTCCAAGAGAGCATCTTCTGCTTTACCAACAATATTCCTCAGCGTGATGGTGGTACCCACCTTGCGGGCTTCCGTGCAGCACTGACTCGTACCCTGAACTCTTTCATGGACAAGGAAGGCTTCTCTAAGAAGGCTAAGGCAGCAACCTCGGGCGATGATGCTCGTGAAGGTCTAACGGCGGTTATCTCGGTGAAGGTGCCAGACCCTAAGTTCTCAAGCCAGACCAAAGACAAGCTAGTTTCTTCTGAAGTGAAGTCAGCGGTTGAGTCTGCGATGGGTGAGAAGCTGTCTGAGTTCCTAGTAGAGAACCCGAACGAAGCTAAGACGGTTTGTAGCAAGATTATCGATGCAGCTCGTGCTCGTGAAGCAGCGCGTAAAGCACGTGAGATGACTCGTCGTAAAGGCGCGCTAGACCTAGCAGGCCTTCCAGGTAAGCTGGCGGACTGCCAAGAGAAAGACCCAGCGCTTTCTGAACTATACATAGTGGAGGGTGACTCTGCGGGCGGTAGTGCTAAGCAGGGTCGTAACCGTAAGAACCAAGCGATTCTTCCACTTAAAGGTAAGATTCTAAACGTTGAGAAGGCACGTTTTGACAAGATGCTTTCTTCTCAAGAAGTAGCAACGCTAATCACAGCACTTGGTTGTGGTATTGGCCGTGACGAATACAACCCAGATAAACTGCGTTATCACAACATCATCATCATGACCGATGCCGATGTGGATGGTTCTCACATCCGTACCCTGCTACTGACGTTCTTCTATCGTCAAATGCCAGAGCTTATTGAGCGTGGTTATGTGTACATCGCTCAGCCACCTCTTTACAAGGTTAAGAAAGGTAAGCAAGAGCAGTACATCAAAGATGAAGATGCAATGACTCAATATCAGACAGCGCTAGCACTAGATAACGCAGCTCTGTTTGTTAACCCTGAAGCGCCAGCACTATCTGGTGAGCCTCTAGAATCTCTAGTTACTCAGTTCAACCAAGCAACTAAGCTGGTGGAGCGCATGGCTCGTCAACTACCTAAAGCGTTAGTAGAAGAGCTTATCTACGTTCCTCGTCTGACCGCTGAAATGTGCCAAGATGAAGCCAATGTTCAAGCTTGGGGTGAGCGTCTGGTTGCTCAGCTTAATGAGAAAGAAGTTGGTGCAAGCCAGTACAGCCTTGAGGTTGAGAAGCACCAAGAGCTTAATGTTGCACTGCCTAAGGTAGTGGTTCGTACCCACGGTGTTCACTATGAATACGTGATCAGCCTAGAGCTTCTTGCAACTAAAGAGTACGGTAAGCTAGCCGCACTATCTGATGCGCTGGACGGCCTAATCGAAGAAGGCGCTTATGTTAAGCGTGGTGAGCGTACTGCTGAGGTTTCTAACTTCCAAGAAGTGCTAGATTGGCTAGGCAAAGAGTCTCGTCGTGGTCTATCTCTACAGCGATACAAAGGTCTGGGTGAGATGAACCCTGAGCAGCTTTGGGAAACCACAATGGACCCAGATACTCGCCGCATGATGCAGGTGACTATCGAGGATGCGGTAGGTGCCGATCAGCTATTCACCACATTGATGGGTGACCAAGTTGAGCCTCGTCGTAACTTCATTGAAGAGAATGCGCTTAAGGTAGCTAACCTAGACGTGTAGTCTGGTATACCATCCCTTATCACAATAAAGCTGGCCAACTGGTCAGCTTTATTTTTGTGCGCTATTTGTTCAATTCTGTGTTAAGTTCGGTGCCTCTGAAATAGTTCCCTAGCAGTTTGTAAGAAAGTTTTATGTTTGCAAATATCAGAATGGTGGCATTCGCACTCTTGGTGACCTTAAACACAGCGTGGACTGCGCTGGTGGTGTGCCTGTTTGCGATCCCAAAAATCATCGTGCCTATCAAGCCGTTTCAAATAGCAATGTCGCGTCTGGCTAACGCTCAATTTAGATTCTGGGCAACTCTAAACCTTTGGATGCTGAAGGCGAATAACCGTATCGAGTGGCAGATCGAGGGCAGTGAGGATATCTCATTAAAACAGTCCTATATGCTTATCTCTAATCACCTAAGTTGGGCTGATATCGTTATTCTCTCCTCGGTGATTAAGGACAAGGCGCCAATGCCTAAGTTCTTCCTTAAACACGACCTTTTGTATGTTCCTTTTGTAGGACTTGCGTGCTGGGGCTTAAACATGCCGTTTATGAAACGTCACTCTCGTGAGTATTTGATTCGTCATCCAGAGCGTCGCAATGATGACTTCAATGCTATCAAGCGCGCCAGTGAGCAGTTCAAGGGCGTTCCGACTACGGTAGTAAACTTCGTTGAGGGTACACGAGTAAATCAAGAAAAACTGTCTACCATGAAGACCCCATACAACCATCTTCTAAAACCTAAGACGGGTGGTGTGGCGTTTGCTCTAGATGCGATGCGTCATGACATTGACGGTATTCTAGATTTCACTATTGCCTACCCAGAAAACCAAGAGAGCCCGTTTAAGGACCTTTTGCAGGGTAAGTTAACCAAGATAGTGGTGAAGATTGACCTGTGTCCTATGGATGAAAACACCAGTGGAGACTACTTTAACGACAAGGCGTTCAAGCGCCGTTTCCATGCTTGGCTGAATAATCAGTGGCAGGAAAAGGACGAGTATCTCTCCACCATCTACAAATAATTTTATGAATAGGGGTTGAATTAAAAGATTCAGCCCCTATTTCTTTATACAGGAAGGATGCCATAAGGGCCTTCCCAACTGGATAAACCGAATTCGCTCAAGAGAGGAATTCTGTGTCCAAAACTTTAACCAATTGAGAACCATGTCCAAGACGGAATGGGGATCGATTCACTTAAATCCAACTCTCTGGATTTAGGTCTATTGCTTATATTTGAGGATAGTTATTATGAGAACTGTAGATTTCACTCCTTTGTACCGCAACGCTATTGGCTTTGATCGTCTATTCAATATGATGGAAACGTCATCAGCGAAAAATACCTCTGGCGGTTACCCTCCATACAACATCGAACAGCAAGATGAGAACAAGTACCGTATTACTATGGCGGTTGCTGGTTTTGCTGAAGAGCAGCTAGATATCACTCAAAAAGAGAACGTGCTGATCGTTCGTGGTGAGCGCAAAGCTGAGGAAGGTAAGAGCTATATCTATCAAGGCATCGCAGAACGCGACTTCGAGCGTAAGTTCCAACTGGCGGACTACGTTAAGGTTATCGGCGCAACCATGGAAAATGGCCTGCTACACGTTGACCTAGAGCGTGAAATTCCAGAAGCGATGAAGCCTCGTAAGATTGCGATTAACGGTAGCAACCTAATCGAAAACAAATAAGCTGTTATAAAGAGTGAAAGAGCGCCAAAGGGCGCTCTTTTTTATGCTTGGCTATAAGCCTTTTTCACTTCCTCGGCGATGATAGCGATACCGCGTTGCATGTCTTCATCGCTCTGCACATAGTTCATGCGGAGGCATTGATGCGCATGGTCCCAATCATCATCCTGACCAAAGAAGAAATACTCTCCTGGGACGATCAGCACGCCGCGTGCTTTGAGTCTCTTGTATAGCTCCATAGTGGTGATAGGTAGTTCATCGAACCATAGCCATAGGAACATGGCGCCTTCAGGTTTATGGATTCTAAATCTCGGTTCATCGATAGCTTGTTGTAATAGCTCTACCGCATGCTGAGACTTGCCTTGATAGAAAGGCTTGATAACGTCGTTACTCAGACGAAGCAGGTCGTTGGACTCAATCATATGCTGAGCGATAGCAGGACCAATACTGCCTGGGGCAAGACCAATAATGCCATTGATGTTGGTTAGAGCTTGAGTGATCTCCTCATTGGCGATCACTATGCCGCATCTTAGACCTGGCAGCCCCAACTTAGACAGACTCATACATAAGATGGTGTTGTCGTTATAAAAAGGCTTAGCATCCTCAAACACGATGTTCGGGAAAGGCGTGCCGTAGGCATTATCTATGATAAGTGGGATATTGTGCTTACGCGCTAGCTCATCCAGTTTCTCTATCTCTTCATCGGTAAGTAGGTTACCGGTTGGGTTGGTCGGGCGGGAAGCACAGATAGCGGCTACCGAATCGTCAACTTCTAGCTCAGAGAAATCCACGTGATATTTGAACTGGCGGTCTTCGAGTAGCTCAATCTCTGGCTTATAAGAGACAAATATATCGTCGTCGATACCCGAGTCGCAGTAACCAATATATTCAGGTGCTAGTGGAAGCAGGATCTTCTTATGCGATCCATCTTGTTGCTTACCCGCAAGCAGGTTGAACAGATAGAAGAAGGCGCTTTGGCTGCCGTTGGTCAGAGAGATGTTCTTCTCACTGATGTCCCAGCTATAGGTATCTTTCAGTAGCTTAGCTAGGCCTTTAACAAAGGTGTCTTTGCCTTGGGGGCCATCGTAGTTGGCCATAGCCGAAACCAACTCACCACTGGCGAGCATCTCTTGGCTTACCTTAGAGAAATAATCCATCATCTGTGGAATTGAGGCAGGATTGCCACCACCGAGCATCAGGGCACCAGGAGTACGCAGACCATCATTAAGGTCATCCATCAACTGAGTGATTCCTGAATAGCGATTAAACTTTTCGCCGAACTTGGAGTAGCTTTTCGAGGTAGACATACGGGTCCCTGACTATTTCTCAATAAATTATAGGAAAGAGAGAAACCTTAGCTCAGGGGGAGGGCGATACTCAATAGGTGGAAGTTAAATTTCTGAATAAAAAGCCCAGCGTTATGCTGGGCTCTTTTGGGATTATTTCTGCAGAAGAGAAATATCTGCGATTTCTAAGAACAGGTTACGCAGGTTATTAAGCAGGGTTAGACGGTTTTTCTTCAATGCTTCGTCATCAGCCATAACCATAACGTTGTCGAAGAAGGCATCTACTGGCTCGCGAAGCTCAGCAAGCTTGCTTAGTGCTTGTTGGTAGTTACCCGTTTCAAATGCAGGCTCAAGCGCTTCAGTTAGCACTTCTACGCTTTCTGCTAGAACCTTCTCTGCATCTTCCTGAAGAAGAGCAAGGTCGATTTCGCTGGCTAGCTCACCATCGAACTTAGCTAGGATGTTACCTACACGCTTGTTCGCTGCTGCTAGAGATTCTGCTGCATCTAGACCACGGAAGTGAGATACCGCCTTAACGCGTTGATCGAAATCCGCTGGTTTAGTTGGGCGACGTGCAAGAACCGCTTGAATGATGTCTACGCTGAAGCCTTCGTCTTGATACCAAGCGCGGAAGCGACCTAGCATAAAGTCGATAACGTCTTGCTCAACGTTTTCGTTGGTCAGCTTGGTACCGAACTGAACCTTAGCTTCACGGATAAGGTCAACTAGGTCTAAGTTGTAGCCGTTCTCAACGATGATACGAAGCACACCTAGAGATGCACGGCGAAGTGCAAATGGGTCAGAACCCTTAGGTGCTTGGCCAATACCGAAGATACCAACGATAGTGTCTAGCTTGTCCGCCATAGCAACAGCTGAAGAGATACCAGTGCTTGGTAGGTCATCGCCAGCAAAACGAGGCATGTACTGCTCGTATAGCGCTAGTGCTACTTGCTCATCTTCACCGTCGTGGGTTGCGTAGTGCATGCCCATAACACCCTGAGTATCGGTAAATTCGAATACCATAGAGGTCATTAGGTCACATTTAGCCAGTAGGCCAGCACGAGTCGCTTTCTCAACGTCAGCGTCGATCTGCTTAGCAATGTAGCCAGACAGTGCAGTAATGCGATCAGTCTTATCTTTGATAGTACCAAGCTGCTTCTGGAAAACAGCCTGCTCTAGCTCAGGTAGACGGTCGATAAGCGGACGCTTACGGTCAGTGTTAAAGAAGAACTCAGCATCAGCAAGGCGCGGACGAACTACCTTTTCGTTACCTTCGATAACGTGGCGAGGCTCTTTAGACTCGATGTTAGAAACGAAGATAAAGTTAGGCAGTAGCTTCTTGTTCTCGTCGTAAACAGGGAAGTACTTCTGGTCACCCTTCATTGTGTAAACCAAAGCTTCAGAAGGAACCTTTAGGAACTCTTCTTCAAATTTTGCTGTTAGTACAACAGGCCATTCAACCAGAGAAGTTACTTCTTCTACTAGGTCATCTTCTAGATCAGCAATACCGCCAACCGCTGCCGCTGCCTTTTCAGAATCCGCTAGGATGATAGCTTTACGCGCTTCGTAGTCAGCCATTACCTTGCCGCGCTCTTCTAGGATCGCAGGGTATTGCTCAGCTGAATCAATAGTGAACTCTTGCTCACCCATGAAGCGGTGACCACGGATAGTGCGGTCTGAAGTTACGCCAAGGATTTCACCTTCGATTAGGTCAGAGCCCATTAGCATAGTCAGAGTTTTAACTGGACGAATGAACTGAGTGGTCTTGTTACCCCAGCGCATTGGTTTTGCGATAGGTAGGTTGCCTAGAGCCTTAGCTGCTAGCTCAACCACGATCTCAGAAGTCGCTTGGCCTTTAACTTCTTGTTTAAATAGAAGCCATTCGCCTTTGTCCGTCTTAAGACGGTCAGCTTGGTCAACCGTGATACCGTTGCCACGAGCCCAGCCTTGAGCGGCTTTAGTTGGATTACCTTCTGCATCGAATGCAACAGAGATAGCTGGGCCGCGCTTCTCAACGACTTTGTCCGCTTGGCCTTCAGCTAGAGCTGCAACCTTAAGTGCAAGACGACGAGGAGCCGCATACCACTTAATGCCTTCGTGAGTTAGGTCTGCGCCTTTTAGCTCTGCTTCGAAGTTAGAAGCGAACGCTTCAGCTAGGGTGCGAAGCTGTGTTGGTGGTAGCTCTTCGGTACCCAGTTCAATTAGAAATTCTTTTGCCATGATTACTTTTCCTCGCCTTCTTTCTTGCACATTGGGAAGCCAAGAGCTTCACGGGATGCGTAGTACGCTTCTGCTACTGCTTTAGTCAGGTTGCGGATGCGAAGGATGTAACGTTGGCGCTCAGTTACTGAGATAGCTTTACGAGCATCTAGTAGGTTGAAAGCGTGTGCCGCCTTTAGGATGCGCTCGTAAGCTGGTAGAGGTAGAGGCTTCTCTAGCTCTAGTAGTTCTTTGGTTTCTTTTTCACATTGGTCGAAGAAGCCAAATAGGAAATCTACATCAGCGTGCTCGAAGTTATAGGTTGATTGCTCAACTTCGTTTTGATGGAAGATATCACCATAGGTCACTTTGCTACCGTCAGGTGCAACGTTCCAAACAAGGTCGTAAACAGAGTCTACTTCTTGAATATACATAGCTAGACGCTCGATACCGTAAGTGATCTCACCAGTTACTGGCTTACACTCAAGGCCACCTACTTGCTGGAAGTAAGTAAACTGAGTTACTTCCATGCCGTTTAGCCATACTTCCCAGCCAAGACCCCATGCACCTAGGGTTGGGTTTTCCCAGTTATCTTCAACGAAACGTATGTCGTGAACCAGTGGGTCAATACCTAGAACTTCTAGAGAGCCAAGGTATAGCTCCTGGATGTTGTCTGGAGAAGGCTTAAGCGCTACCTGAAATTGGTAGTAGTGCTGAAGACGGTTTGGGTTTTCACCATAGCGCCCGTCAGTAGGTCGACGTGACGGTTGAACGTAAGCTGTCGACATTGGCTCTGGGCCAAGTGCTCGCAAACATGTCATTGGGTGAGAGGTGCCAGCACCTACTTCCATGTCTAGAGGTTGAACAATGGTACAGCCATTTTGAGCCCAATAATCCTGCAGCGCGAGGATCATTCCCTGGAAGGTTTTGATGTCGAATTTTTGCATAGTCAGTTCGCGCGATGTGTCTGTCTAAAATGTGAAATAACGATAAATTATACCCAGTTATTGGGTTGGGTAGTAGTGAAAAAACATCCAATTCAGCCTTGTTTTGGCGTGAATGAGCCCAGAAAAGGCTTGGTTTAGAGGGATTTTGCACTCAAGAGGTAGGAAGAGCGGAAGGGGTAGAAGTGATTGAGTCTTGTTCAGCTAGACTCAATCACAAATATTTGGTCTGAGTTTACTCTTCTAGGTAGTTGATAAATTTGAAGTTGATGACTCTAGGTATATTACCTTCACCGCCCTCTAAGTCAGTGGTCTCTTGCCAAAGCAACAGGCACACAAAGTTATTACACACCACATCCTCATGGATATCGTTGGCTTTCATATCGTTTATGCCTGAGTTGCTCACCTCGAGCTTAGGTTCACTTAAGGTGCCATCCGGCTCAAGTTCAGCAGAGTAGATGTCATAATCGTAGTTCTCTAGATTGTCCGAAGCTGGAGACTGCTGCCATGTGATTAGGAAGTTTTGTTTTGCGGGATTATAGCCAACAGTCGGTTCATCGACCGCTCTGTCCGAATAGTCAGGGCCTTGCTCTTCAACCTCAGCGAGAACAAGCTTACTGCCTACTTGCCCTGCATCGGATATGATTCTAGTGGCAATTTGACTGGTACTTTTGTTATCCGATTCAAAGGTAGAGTAATCGACGGTTCGGTACGTCACGGCATAGCTATTGCTGGCTGGATCGTAGGCTGATGAGATCTCTTGAGGTTCGTCTAGGTTCTCTTCTTCTCCATTATCTATATTGACGTTATAAGCCTCTACACTATCTATGACAATCAGACCACCTAGATTATTTAGTTCCGAATCTAGTCGCTGTCCTTCTAAGCCGTTGAAGATGTTTCTTACAAGAGGTACTTCGCTGGTATCACTGTCGTAGTTGTGTTGCCATGCCAAAAAATACTGGTCATCTTGGCTGTTATAGGCCAAGTGCACACCAGTAAATTCATCAGTGTCGTTTTGGTTTAATACATCGTTGGAGTCGAATTCTTCTCGAACAAGCTTTGCCTCACCCTCAGGTTTACCATCAGCGCTAATGTACTGAACGTAAACACCACCCGCTTTTGGGTTCTCTGAGCACTCTTCAGCTTCTCTTGAATTGTGTACCCAAGCCAACAGCCACTGGTTCTTTTCAGAGTTGTACTCAATACTTGCATCACCATGCGCGCAACCTATATCCAGGGTCGTGCTACTAGTGATATTTCCATCGCTATCAACCAGAGATAGCTGGATCTTGTCTAGAGCGTCAGAGCCAGCAGGGGCAGTGATAGGTTTCTCCCATGCTGTCAAAAAGGTGTTATCGGTAGAGTTAAAACTGATCGTTGGGTCTGCAAGGTCCTCATCGGTACTGGAATCTAGCTCTATCGCTTCACCAAAAGAACCATCGTAGTTAGCTCTTCTCAGCTCTATGGTCTCTACAGCTGGATCAAAGGTATTGTCATTCCAGATAATCATGAAGTAATGATCGATAGAGTTGTAGGCTGCTGATGCTTGACGAGCTCTGTTGGTAGCCGGTGAGACTGCTTGAACTTCTGCTGTGATTGATTCAGGTGTAAATGTCTCCTCTTGAGACGCAGATGAACTGCTATCACACCCTACTGCACCCAGAGTTAAAAAGAGAGGTAGTAATTGCTTGCCACTCATAATTCATCCTTGAACATTTGACGTGCCACATACCAAGGTTAGGACAAAGTGTTGATGATAGAAAACAGTGAGCAAAAAAACTCTATTTAGGTATTAGCAAGGAGAGCTGATGCAGTTGGTTGCTTTTTTCTTCACCAATCCATACAATGCGCCCGTCTTTGGGGAGTAGCTTACCTTCCAAACAAGTTTTCAGGTTTGTACATCAACATAATTGGTGCAAAATCACCATGGTGTGCAAGACCCAAGTCCTACGGCTGTTCTAGCCAGACTGGCGTTTAGCAAGACCATAGACAAGTGTCGTGAACCTAGGTGGGGGAGCGAGGCTTGTTTATGAGTAGCTTGTCCCCCGCCTACAGAGAGATTTCCATTGAGCGTTTTAGCCATTTCAATCACCACGGTTGCCTTAGCTGAGATTGGGGACAAAACCCAACTATTATCATTGCTTCTAGCAAGCCGATATCGCAAGCCACTGCCAATTATCGCGGCTATCTTTTTAGCTACCATAGCGAACCATGCTGTTGCAGCTTGGCTAGGCGTACTAGTTTCAGACCTGTTGACACCAAGTGTTTTGAAGTGGGTTGTGGTGGCGAGTTTTGCCGCTATGGCTCTGTGGGTGCTAATCCCAGATAAGCTAGATGACGATGAGAAAATATCTAATCGAGGTCCATTTGTAGCCAGCTTTATCGCCTTCTTTATTGCCGAGATTGGGGATAAAACTCAGATAGCGACCTCTATCCTAGGCGCTCAGTATGCAGATGCTTTAATGTGGGTGATCCTAGGCACCACGATCGGTATGCTACTCGCGAATGTGCCTGTGGTATTGATCGGTAAGTTGTCGGCAGAGAGATTGCCGTTAGCATTGATCAGAAAGGTAACCGCAGCGCTGTTCGCCCTATTGGCCATAAGCGCAGCGATTTACTAGAAAAAAGGGCTTGTGTTACGCAAGCCCTTTTTTGATCAGGTATTCAAATGGAGCTGAATCTGTTTTTTCAGCGATAAGCTGGTGGTCCATAAAGCGACAGAAGCTTGGAATATCTCGAACCGTGGAAGGGTCATCAGCCTTCACCAATAGCACCTCTCCATCCTGCATTTTGCGGATGGTTTTGCGCACCATCATCACAGGCTCTGGACAACGTAGACCTTCTGCCTCTAGGACTTGATGGGCGTCTTCAGGATTAAACGACATAATTATCCCTCTGGAAAGTAAGACGGCGATCTTACTCAAGTATAAAAAATATTCAATATTTGCTTGGCAGACACAAAAAGTATGTGTATTGTTAATTTAACTTGTTGTTAACAATCATTTAACACAGAGTTAGGTAATAGCTTCCAACACAATCCCGTTTTTCTTGGGCTTCCCCGCATTCGTGCGGGATTTTTTTTGTGTTTTACTCCCCGCTTATTAAAATTGCAAGGCTGTAACCCCACCTAACATCACATCGAGCCTATCTATGGAACTAGAAGAAATTTATCGTAGAGACCTAAACTTGCTGATTGCATTGCGAATTTTGGTTGAGGAAGGCAGTGTTAGTCGAGCGGCGACGCGATTAAACCTGAGTCAATCTGCGATGAGTCGAGTCCTAGGCAGATTGCGTGAGTTGCTCAACGACCCTCTGTTTACACGTAATGGTCAGAATTTAATTGCCACAGAAAAGGCGTTAGCTATTAACGAACAAATCCAACTTCCTTTGGAAGCTTTCCGTGATTTGTTAACACCGACAGACTTCGAACCAAAGTCTTGTGACCAGAAATTTGTTATCGCTACCACCGACTATGCTATGCAAACCATATTGCCGTTTGCTCTGCCACAGATCTATGAACAAGCGCCAAACATCTCTCTACAGTTTATTCCTTTGCAACACGGCAGTCTCTTTCAACAGCTTACGGTGGAAAGAGCTGATATGGCTATTTGCCGTCCAACGGTAGCCGTTGAGCCGCTGCGTCGTGAGGTATTAGGTAAGGTTGGCGTTTCTTGCTTGGTTTCTAAAAATCACCCTTTGGCTGATAAAGAACTGAATCTCAAAGATTTCTTAGCCTTGCCTCATGCTATGATCGCTATTAGTGATGGGGTTAAGGCACTGATTGATCAGAGTTTACAACCTTATGGTAGCTTGAATCTAAAGCTTCGTGCTTATCATCTGGAGGCGGCACTTACGGTTGTGGATAGCCTACCGCTGGTGATTACCGTGCCAGCTGATCTGGCGCACTTGGTGGCAGAGCGTCATGACTTAGTCGTTAAGCCATTGCCGTTCCAGTTTATCCCCTTTGATTACTCTCTTATCTGGCACTCGAGATGTGATACCTCTCCGGCTCAGAAGTGGCTGCGTAGCGTGCTTAAGAAGGAATGTAGTCATCTTATCGCGGAGCGTGTTGAGGATATGGGGTTATAACCTAAGCACAGAGATTATCGAATCGACAAAAAAACCGGGCATCTGCCCGGTTTTTTATTTTTAAGTTGGCTAGGTTTATAGCTTGATAACAGTACGGCCAGTGACAGCACCATTAGTAATGTCTTCTGCTGCTTGGATAACCTCATCTAGACCGATGATGTTGGTAGCTTGCTGATAGTAAGAATCAGGTAGCAGTTGAACTAGGCTTTCCCAAGCTTTGATGCGCTTTTCACGAGGGCACATTACAGAGTCCACACCTTGCAGACGAACATTGCGTAGGATAAATGGCATCACTGTAGTTGGTAGATCAAAACCGCCTGCTAGACCACATGCTGCTACAACACCGTTGTAATTAGTTTGCGCTAGAACCTTAGCTAGCATCTTGCTACCTACAGTATCTACTGCCGCTGCCCACACTTGGCGCTCAAGTGGTTTAGCTGGCTCTTCTAGCTCAGCACGCTCAACGATACGAGAAGCGCCTAGTTGTGTTAGTAGCTCACCATTTTTTGATGCACGGCCAGTAACAGCCGCTACCTTGTAGCCAAGCTCAGCAAGTAGGGTCACCGCAACACTACCTACGCCGCCGCTCGCACCTGTAACTAGAACTTCACCGTCTTCAGGCTTAACGCCGCCGTCTACGATTGCTTGCACACATAGCATTGCAGTAAAGCCTGCTGTACCTATGCTCATCGCTTTTTCTGGAGTCATACCGTCTACTAGAGGTACTAGCCAATCACCCTTGAGGCGTGCTTTTTCTGCCATACCACCCCAGTGGTTTTCACCTACACCCCAACCAGTTAGGACAACTTGATCGCCTGCTTGATAACGAACGTCATCAGACTGGGTTACTGTGCCCACTAGGTCAATACCAGGAACCATAGGGAAGTTACGAATGATCTTTCCTTTACCGGTAATCGCCAGACCATCTTTAAAGTTGAGAGAGGAATAGTCTACTGCGATTTCTACGTCACCTTCTGGTAACTGAGACTCATCTACTTGTTGAATGCTAGCAAGAGTTTTCTTGTCTTCTTGATTTAGAACGAGTGCTTTGAACATGTGAGCTCCGATGAACTGTTTGTTTGGTTGCAGATAAGTGTAGGGAAGAAAAACAAAGAAAAAAAATGATTTGTCAGCAAAGATATTATGCAAAATATGCATGTTTGTTTTTTAATCTATGCGGAAAATAAAAAGCCACCCTAAGGTGGCTTCAATTAGTTAAGGGCGCTCAAGGACGGTAGCTATACCTTGTCCCAATCCTATACACATAGTCGCTAGACCATATTTAGCCTGTTTGTGCTCCATTAGATTGATTAAGGTAGTTGTGATTCGGGCACCTGAACAGCCTAGTGGGTGACCAAGCGCAATAGCACCCCCGTTTAGGTTTACCTTCTCATCCATCTTATCTAGGAGACCTAGGTCTTTGGCTACAGGAAGAGCCTGCGCTGCAAAGGCCTCGTTGAGCTCAACCACATCCATATCGTCAATGGCTAGATTTGCTCTTTTCAGTGCTTTTTGGCTTGCTGGTACAGGACCATAACCCATGATGGCTGGATCGCAGCCTGCAACGGCCATGGATTTAACCTTAGCGCGAATGGTGAGACCAAGCTCATTGGCTTTATCCTCACTCATCACTAGCAGAGCTGCGGCTCCATCAGATAGAGCGGAAGACGAGCCAGCGGTTACCGTACCGTTGGCAGGGTCGAATACAGGCCTTAGTTGGGCTAGACCCTCTACGCTAGTCTCAGGTCGAATTACCTCGTCTTTGTCCAGACTAACCAAAGAGCCATCCGGTGCGTGGCCTTCAGTTGGGTAGATCTCTGACTCAAAACGTCCAGTTTGGGTAGCATCAAATGCTCGGGCATGGGAGCGTGCGGCGAACTCATCTTGCTGCTCACGTGAGATGCCATGCAGTTTTCCCAGCATCTCTGCAGTCAGTCCCATCATGCCAGAAGCTTTTGCTACGTTCTTAGAAAGGCCAGAGTGAAAGTCGACACCATGGTTCATCGGCACATGCCCCATATGTTCTACGCCACCTACGATACAGATATCGGCATCGCCAGTCATAATAGCTCGGCTGGCATCATGTAGGGCTTGCATTGAAGAGCCGCACAAGCGGTTCACGGTTACCGCGCCAATCTCTACAGGAAGACCGGCTAGAAGTGAGGCGTTACGAGCGACATTGAAACCTTGCTCTAGGGTTTGTTGTACACAGCCCCAGTAGATATCTTCGATTTCGAGCGGATTAACCGCAGGGTTACGCTTTAGCAATCCCTTCATTAAATGGGCGGACAGCTCTTCTGCACGTACATTTCTAAATGCGCCACCTTTAGAGCGACCCATTGGAGTTCGGATGCAATCAACAATTACTACGTTCTTCATTCTCTTATCTCCCTATTGATTACACCGAAGTGACTTGTTGTTCGCTGTAGAAGCTTTTGCCTGAAGCTGCCATATCTTTGAGTAGTTGAGGTACCTGATATAGAGCACCAAGGTGCTGATACTGCTCACAAGACTGGATGTAGTTGTCGATACCTAGGCTGTCTAGGTAGCGACATACTCCACCACGGAAAGGAGGGAAGCCTAGGCCATAGACGAGAGCCATGTCTGCCTCTTGAGGGGAGGCAACAATGTTCTGCTCAAGACAAAGGACGACTTCGTTGATCATAGGAATCATCATGCGCTCTATGATCTCTTGCTCGGTAAACTCTTTGCTTTCTTTACTCAAGCTAGCAAGTAGCTCTGGCACTTGCGCATCTTTTAGCTTCTTCGGTTTACCTTTTTTATCCGTTTCATAGATATAGAAGCCCTGACCGTTCTTCTGCCCAAATCGTTTGTGCTCAAACATAAGGTCTATAGCATCGGGGCCATGTTTACCCATTCTGTCAGGGAAACCCTGTGCCATAACTTGCTGAGCGTGGTGGGCAGTATCTAGGCCTACTACGTCTAGAAGATATGCCGGACCCATAGGCCAACCAAACTTGCCTTCCATGATCTTATCTACTTGAGTGAAGTCAGCACCATCATTGACCAGTTGGCTGAAGCCGTGGAAGTAAGGGAAGAGCACTCGGTTAACAAAGAAACCTGGGCAGTCATTCACAACGATAGGAGATTTACCCATCTTAGCGGCATAAGCCACAACGCGATTGATGGTGTCTTCAGAGGTGTGTTCACCACGAATAACTTCGACCAAAGGCATGCGATGTACAGGGTTAAAGAAGTGCATACCACAGAAGTTTTCTGGGCGTTTTAAAGACTTGGCTAAGACATTGATCGGAATGGTAGAGGTATTGGATGCAATAATGGTCTCATCTGATACCTTCTCTTCTACCTCTGCAAGCACTGCAGCCTTGATCTTAGGGTTTTCAACTACTGCTTCTACGATAACGTCACTGTGCTCAATTCCAGCATAATGAAGGCTTGGAGTGATCGAGGAGAGAACCTGAGTCAGTTTGTCTTGCTTGATACGACCGCGCGCTTGGAGTTTATTAAGAAGCTTAGCGGCTTCAGCTAGGCCTAAGTCTAGCGAAGGCTGGGCGATGTCTTTCATCATCACAGGTACACCTTTCGATGCCGATTGGTAGGCAATGCCGCCTCCCATAATACCCGCACCTAAAACACCAGCGCGCTCAACATCCTTGGAAGCCTGTTTGGCTGACTTTTTAGCTTGAGATTTGATGTACTGATCGTTCAGGAACAAGCCTACTAGCGAGGTAGCGACCTCGGTTTGGGTAAGCTTGATGAAGTTTTCTCTTTCTATATCTAGTGCTTCATCCCGAGCAGATTTAGCCGCTGCTTCAATAGTTTTAACTGCCATCATAGGCGCAGGATAATGAGGACCTGCTTTTTGAGCTACCAAGCCTTTTGCTGTAGTAAAACTCATTAATGCCTCTAGCTTGCTCAGTGTAAGTGCTGATGTCTTACGAGCACGGCGCTCTTTCCAGTCTAGTTTTCCGCTGGTGGCATCCTGAATAAGGTTAAGTGCTGATTGATGCAGGGCATCAGTTTCAACCACAGCGTCTAATAGACCTATCTCAAGTAGCTGTTTGGCTCTCTTTGAACTACCGGCTGTGATTATCTCAAGTGCCGCATCTGCACCAATGACTCGCGGCAATCTGACTGTGCCGCCAAAGCCTGGCATGATACCGAGCTTGGTTTCAGGAAGGCCTATGTTCGCTGTATGGTCGGCAATACGGAAGTCGGTAGATAAGATAGCTTCACAACCACCGCCTAGAGCATGACCCTTGATAACAGAGACGGTAGGAACACTAAGGTCTTCAATGCGATTAAATATGGAATTAGCAAATTGAAGCCACTGGTCGAGCTCTTCTAGGGGTTTGGCAAATAGGCCTAAGAATTCGGTGATATCTGCGCCAACAATAAAGGCGTCCTTATCACTGGTGAATATAACGCCGCGTAGGTCGGTTCTAGCTTGCAGTTCTTGAGTTGCTTGATCGAGCGCCTCTAAGGTAGCGAGGTCGAGTTTGTTTACTGAGCGTGGTGAGCTAAAGCATACCTCCGCTATATTGTGCTCGAGTAGTGTGACCTTGAGAGTCTCTGCTTGGTAAATCATCCCTGTTCTCCCTGTGTGAATTGCCGGGGTAGGCAAAGGGTTGTGTGGTTAGACCAGTTAAGCATGACGATTTAATAAGCATAATTCAACACATAAACACAACAAAGTGTTAACAATTTGATGTGGTAGGCACTATTAATAGAAAACGCTGTGCGTGATAAACTGTATAAATTATCGATAAATCCAGCTAACTCAATGAATGCCAAGCCCTATTTGATTCCCGCCGAAGCGACTGTCTTTGAGGAAGAAATAAAGAAGAGCCACTTTATTACCTACCTGGCTCATACTCCCTCAATCGAAGAAGCAAAGGCCTTTGTGGATAGTATTAAGGCCAAGCATGCCGATGCCAGACACAACTGTTGGGCGTTTGTGGCAGGCAGACCAGAAGATTCTATGAAATGGGGCTTCAGTGATGATGGTGAGCCGTCGGGTACGGCAGGTAAGCCCATTTTGGCTCAGCTCACTGGTTCTGGTGTCGGCGAGATAGCGGCGGTTGTTACTCGCTACTATGGCGGCATACGCCTTGGAACGGGTGGTTTGGTTAAGGCTTATGGCGGTGGAGTGCAGCAGGCGCTCAAACTATTGTCCACAGTTGAAAAGAAGATCACAGTTCAACTGCTTGTTGAGGTTGATTACTCTCTAATCTCACTCACTCAGTCTATAATGTCGCTCTACTCGGCAACCGAAGTTTCCGCTACTTATGACACGGCGGCTAAACTGGTTGTGGAGATCGAATTATTGAATGAGAAAGAATTCATTCAAACCATGATCAATAAAACTGGCGCTCGAGCGCAGATTTCAAGGATGAGCTAATTCTCTCATGCAGTTTCGTTCCATTATTCGAATAGTTGGCCTGCTGCTCGCTCTATTTAGCGTGACAATGCTGGCCCCTGCTGGAGTCGCTCTTATCTACCGAGATGGTGCCGGTGTTCCCTTTGTGGTCACCTTCATTATCTTGCTGATCTGTGGCTTTGCGTGTTGGTTTCCGAACCGAAAGTCCAAGCGTGAACTTAAGGCTAGAGATGGCTTTTTGATTGTTGTTCTATTCTGGACCGTACTGGGTAGTGCCGGCGCGCTACCTTTCCTGGTGGGAGGTGGTCCCAACATCTCGGTTGCCGATGCCTTTTTTGAGTCCTTTTCGGCTCTGACCACTACGGGTGCAACGGTTATCGTTGGCCTAGATGAACTCCCCAAAGCGATTCTCTTTTATAGACAGTTCCTACAATGGTTCGGTGGTATGGGTATCATCGTGCTCGCTGTAGCAATCCTGCCTGTGCTTGGTATCGGTGGTATGCAGCTTTATCGAGCCGAGATCCCAGGGCCTGTTAAAGACAGCAAGATGACTCCGCGTATTGCAGAAACGGCCAAGGCTCTTTGGTATATCTATCTCAGCTTGACCATAGCTTGTGCAGTGGCGTTCTGGATTGCAGGTATGAGCTTTTTCGATGCTATCTCTCATAGCTTCTCGACTATAGCGATTGGTGGCTTCTCCACCCATGATGCCAGCATGGCGTATTTTGATAGCTATGCGGTGAATATGATCACTGTAGTCTTCTTGCTCATCTCAGCGTGTAACTACTCACTGCACTTTGCAGCTTTTGCTTCGGGTGGGGTGCATCCTAAGTATTACCTGCGTGATCCAGAGTTTAGAGCCTTTATTACTATTCAATTTGTGCTTTTCATGGTGTGCTTCTTGGTTCTTCTGAATCACCATAGTTATGCCTCGTACTATGAAGCGTTCGATCAGGCGCTATTCCAGAGTGTATCTATCTCTACTACAGCTGGCTTTACCACTACTGGTTTTGCTGAATGGCCATTGTTCCTGCCCGTGCTGTTGTTGTTCTCTTCTTTTATAGGAGGCTGTGCAGGCTCAACCGGTGGCGGTATGAAGGTAATTCGTATCCTACTACTTACCCTGCAGGGACTTCGTGAGCTTAAGCGCCTGGTACACCCGAGAGCGGTGTTTACCATTAAGGTAGGCAATAAGGCTCTATCGTCGAACGTTATTGATGCGGTGTGGGGCTTCTTCTCCGCTTACGCTCTAGTGTTTGTCTTATGTATGTTGGCACTCATCGCGACAGGTATGGATGAGCTAACTGCATTTTCAGCAGTAGCTTCTACTCTTAACAACCTTGGCCCGGGTCTCGGGGATATCGCCCTACACTATGGGGACATCAGTGACTCAGCAAAATGGATTCTCATCATCTCAATGCTGTTTGGTCGCCTTGAAGTGTTCACTCTATTAATTCTATTTACTCCAGCATTCTGGAGAAGCTAACTATATAAGAAGGGAAGTCAGTGAAAAAAGCAGTATTGCTCTACTCCAGTAGAGAGGGACAAACCAAAAAGATACTGGCGCGTATTGAGCAGGAGTTGGTTGGCTATGAATGCGAGACCCTAGATCTTCATCAACTAGACACGATTGACCTTGATAGCTATCAAAAGGTAGTTGTGGGTGCTTCGATTAGATATGGAAAGCTTAACAAGGCTCTATATAGTTTTATCGATAAGCATCTAGAACAGCTGCGCTCCTCTAAAGCCGTCTTCTTCTGTGTGAATCTCACTGCGAGAAAAGAGGACCAAGGTAAAGACACCCCAGAGGGTAGCGCTTATATAAAGACCTTCTTGAAGAAGTCGCCTTGGCAACCGGAATTAATTGGCGTGTTCGCGGGAGCGCTTCTTTATCCTCGCTACAATTTCTTTGACCGTTTTATGATTCGCTTCATTATGTCCATGACAGGTGGCGAAACCGATACCAGTAAAGAAGTGGAATACACGAACTGGGAAAAAGTATCTTTATTTGCCCAAAAGATTGCAGAATCGGACGAAAGATAGCCTGTTTTAGACGCTTTTGTTGGTAAATTGGTCAAACAGAAAAAAAACGCAAGAAACTTCAAAAAAACGCTTGCCAGTGTGACGGAAGTCTCTATAATGCCGCCTCACTGACACGGCAGAGCGCACAACGCTTCAGCGGTGGTCAGAGGCCAAAAGCCTTGAATCATTTGCTTCAACTTGATGAGAAAAGACTTCTCAAAATAAAAAGCAAAAAAGTGTTTGACACTGAGATTCAAATCGCTAGAATGGCCGTCCGCTTTGAGAGGTAAGCCTCGAAAAAGCAAGCTCTTTAACAATTTAAACCTATCAATCTGTGTGGGCACTCGTTGATGATAATCCAAAAAGATTTATCAATGAACTGAGTGACCAAACGAGTCGAAAGACTTGGCACAGTCAATTCATTATCGTTCTGTTGGAACGATAATAGCTTTAAAATTACTTAGTGATTTTGAAGTCAGTATTCATTGAGCCGTTCTTCGGAACAACAAAACTTTAATTGAAGAGTTTGATCATGGCTCAGATTGAACGCTGGCGGCAGGCCTAACACATGCAAGTCGAGCGGAAACGACTTAACTGAACCTTCGGGGAACGTTAAGGGCGTCGAGCGGCGGACGGGTGAGTAATGCCTGGGAATATGCCTTGATGTGGGGGATAACCATTGGAAACGATGGCTAATACCGCATAATCTCTTCGGAGCAAAGAGGGGGACCTTCGGGCCTCTCGCGTCAAGATTAGCCCAGGTGGGATTAGCTAGTTGGTGAGGTAATGGCTCACCAAGGCGACGATCCCTAGCTGGTCTGAGAGGATGATCAGCCACACTGGAACTGAGACACGGTCCAGACTCCTACGGGAGGCAGCAGTGGGGAATATTGCACAATGGGCGCAAGCCTGATGCAGCCATGCCGCGTGTGTGAAGAAGGCCTTCGGGTTGTAAAGCACTTTCAGTCGTGAGGAAGGTAGTGTAGTTAATAGCTGCATTATTTGACGTTAGCGACAGAAGAAGCACCGGCTAACTCCGTGCCAGCAGCCGCGGTAATACGGAGGGTGCGAGCGTTAATCGGAATTACTGGGCGTAAAGCGCATGCAGGTGGTTTGTTAAGTCAGATGTGAAAGCCCGGGGCTCAACCTCGGAACCGCATTTGAAACTGGCAGGCTAGAGTACTGTAGAGGGGGGTAGAATTTCAGGTGTAGCGGTGAAATGCGTAGAGATCTGAAGGAATACCGGTGGCGAAGGCGGCCCCCTGGACAGATACTGACACTCAGATGCGAAAGCGTGGGGAGCAAACAGGATTAGATACCCTGGTAGTCCACGCCGTAAACGATGTCTACTTGGAGGTTGTGGCCTTGAGCCGTGGCTTTCGGAGCTAACGCGTTAAGTAGACCGCCTGGGGAGTACGGTCGCAAGATTAAAACTCAAATGAATTGACGGGGGCCCGCACAAGCGGTGGAGCATGTGGTTTAATTCGATGCAACGCGAAGAACCTTACCTACTCTTGACATCCAGAGAACTTTTCAGAGATGAATTGGTGCCTTCGGGAACTCTGAGACAGGTGCTGCATGGCTGTCGTCAGCTCGTGTTGTGAAATGTTGGGTTAAGTCCCGCAACGAGCGCAACCCTTATCCTTGTTTGCCAGCACGTAATGGTGGGAACTCCAGGGAGACTGCCGGTGATAAACCGGAGGAAGGTGGGGACGACGTCAAGTCATCATGGCCCTTACGAGTAGGGCTACACACGTGCTACAATGGCGCATACAGAGGGCGGCCAACTCGCGAGAGTGAGCGAATCCCAAAAAGTGCGTCGTAGTCCGGATTGGAGTCTGCAACTCGACTCCATGAAGTCGGAATCGCTAGTAATCGTAGATCAGAATGCTACGGTGAATACGTTCCCGGGCCTTGTACACACCGCCCGTCACACCATGGGAGTGGGCTGCAAAAGAAGTGGGTAGTTTAACCTTCGGGAGGACGCTCACCACTTTGTGGTTCATGACTGGGGTGAAGTCGTAACAAGGTAGCCCTAGGGGAACCTGGGGCTGGATCACCTCCTTATACGATGATTATTCACGATGAGTGTCCACACAGATTGATACGGTTTAGAAAGTAAAGAGATTAGAGATGTCCCCCAAGACATCTCGTTTTAGTGTCCCGTTCGTCTAGAGGCCTAGGACACCGCCCTTTCACGGCGGTAACAGGGGTTCGACTCCCCTACGGGATACCATTGGGTCGTTAGCTCAGTTGGTAGAGCAGTTGACTTTTAATCAATTGGTCGCAGGTTCGAATCCTGCACGACCCACCATTCTTCTCCACGAGGAATTAAAACTTTCGTGGGCGATTAGCTCAGTTGGGAGAGCACCTCCCTTACAAGGAGGGGGTCACTGGTTCGAGCCCGGTATCGCCCACCATCTTTAAGTGTTCTTCCTTAAGAATCTTTAAAAATGGTTTCGAAAGCTTATTTGCTCTAGAAAACATGCTCTTTAACAATTTGGAAAGCTGACGAATATTGTTTGATTAACAATATTCAATTAAAAGTTCTCAAATCCTAAATCTTTATGATTTAGGTACCAACACACAATCAAGTGTTCTTGGAATTTGAGTCCGGCAAAATCGAGTCTGCATCATGTTTAAATAATTGCAGACAACTTTGGTGATTTGATTCATCAACCTTAAGAAACTTCTTTGGGTTGTATGGTTAAGTGACTAAGCGTACACGGTGGATGCCTTGGCAGTCAGAGGCGATGAAAGACGTATTAACTTGCGATAAGCCCAGATTAGGTAGTAAAAACCATTTGAGTCTGGGATTTCTGAATGGGGAAACCCACTAGCATAAGCTAGTATCTTGCACTGAATACATAGGTGTAAGAGGCGAACCGGGGGAACTGAAACATCTAAGTACCCCGAGGAAAAGAAATCAACCGAGATTCCGAAAGTAGCGGCGAGCGAAATTGGATTAGCCCTTAAGCTTTTAATGCGTTAGACGAATGTTCTGGAAAGTTCAACGATACAGGGTGATAGTCCCGTAGTTGTCGACGCATCATCAGTGAAATCGAGTAGGGCGGGACACGTGATATCCTGTCTGAATATGGGGGGACCATCCTCCAAGGCTAAATACTACTGACTGACCGATAGTGAACCAGTACCGTGAGGGAAAGGCGAAAAGAACCCCTGTGAGGGGAGTGAAATAGAACCTGAAACCGTGTACGTACAAGCAGTAGGAGCACCTTCGTGGTGTGACTGCGTACCTTTTGTATAATGGGTCAGCGACTTATATTCAGTGGCAAGGTTAACCATCTAGGGGAGCCGTAGGGAAACCGAGTCTTAACTGGGCGTTCAGTCTCTGGATATAGACCCGAAACCAGGTGATCTAGCCATGGGCAGGTTGAAGGTTGAGTAACATCAACTGGAGGACCGAACCGACTAATGTTGAAAAATTAGCGGATGACTTGTGGCTAGGGGTGAAAGGCCAATCAAACCTGGAGATAGCTGGTTCTCCCCGAAATCTATTTAGGTAGAGCCTCGGACGAATACCAATGGGGGTAGAGCACTGTTAAGGCTAGGGGGTCATCCCGACTTACCAACCCTTTGCAAACTCCGAATACCATTGAGTACTATCCGGGAGACACACGGCGGGTGCTAACGTCCGTCGTGGAGAGGGAAACAACCCAGACCGCCAGCTAAGGTCCCAAAGTATAGCTAAGTGGGAAACGATGTGGGAAGGCTTAGACAGCCAGGATGTTGGCTTAGAAGCAGCCATCATTTAAAGAAAGCGTAATAGCTCACTGGTCGAGTCGGCCTGCGCGGAAGATGTAACGGGGCTAAGCTATACACCGAAGCTGCGGCTGCTAATTTTATTAGCGGGGTAGGGGAGCGTTCTGTAAGCCGTTGAAGGTGGTCTGTAAGGGCTGCTGGAGGTATCAGAAGTGCGAATGCTGACATGAGTAACGATAAAGGGGGTGAAAAACCTCCTCGCCGGAAGACCAAGGGTTCCTGTCCAACGTTAATCGGGGCAGGGTAAGTCGACCCCTAAGGCGAGGCCGAAAGGCGTAGTCGATGGGAAACGGGTTAATATTCCCGTACTTCTTATAATTGCGATGGGGGGACGGAGAAGGCTAGGTGGGCCTGGCGACGGTCGTCCAGGTTCAAGTATGTAGGCGGAAGGTTTAGGTAAATCCGGACTTTCTTAACGCTGAGATACGATGTCGAGCCGCTACGTGCGGTGAAGTCATTGATGCCATGCTTCCAGGAAAAGCCTCTAAGCTTCAGATTATAAGGAATCGTACCCCAAACCGACACAGGTGGTCGGGTAGAGAATACCAAGGCGCTTGAGAGAACTCGGGTGAAGGAACTAGGCAAAATGGTACCGTAACTTCGGGAGAAGGTACGCTCTCGACGGTGAAGTCCCTTGCGGATGGAGCTATTGGGAGTCGCAGATACCAGGTGGCTGCAACTGTTTATTAAAAACACAGCACTGTGCAAAATCGTAAGATGACGTATACGGTGTGACGCCTGCCCGGTGCCGGAAGGTTAATTGATGGGGTTAGACGTAAGTCGAAGCTCTTGATCGAAGCCCCGGTAAACGGCGGCCGTAACTATAACGGTCCTAAGGTAGCGAAATTCCTTGTCGGGTAAGTTCCGACCTGCACGAATGGCGTAATGATGGCCACGCTGTCTCCACCCGAGACTCAGTGAAATTGAAATCGCTGTGAAGATGCAGTGTACCCGCGGCTAGACGGAAAGACCCCGTGAACCTTTACTACAGCTTGGCACTGAACATTGAGCCTACATGTGTAGGATAGGTGGGAGGCTTTGAAACCAGTACGCCAGTATTGGTGGAGCCATCCTTGAAATACCACCCTTGTATGTTTGATGTTCTAACTTAGCCCCATTATCTGGGGTGAGGACAGTGCCTGGTGGGTAGTTTGACTGGGGCGGTCTCCTCCCAAAGAGTAACGGAGGAGCACGAAGGTGGGCTAATCACGGTTGGACATCGTGAGGTTAGTGCAATGGCATAAGCCCGCTTGACTGCGAGAATGACAATTCGAGCAGGTGCGAAAGCAGGTCATAGTGATCCGGTGGTTCTGAATGGAAGGGCCATCGCTCAACGGATAAAAGGTACTCCGGGGATAACAGGCTGATACCGCCCAAGAGTTCATATCGACGGCGGTGTTTGGCACCTCGATGTCGGCTCATCACATCCTGGGGCTGAAGTCGGTCCCAAGGGTATGGCTGTTCGCCATTTAAAGTGGTACGCGAGCTGGGTTTAGAACGTCGTGAGACAGTTCGGTCCCTATCTGCCGTGGGCGTTGGAAGATTGAAGGGGGCTGCTCCTAGTACGAGAGGACCGGAGTGGACGAACCTCTGGTGTTCGGGTTGTCATGCCAATGGCATTGCCCGGTAGCTAAGTTCGGAATCGATAACCGCTGAAAGCATCTAAGCGGGAAGCGAGCCCTGAGATGAGTCTTCCCTGGCACTTTAAGTGTCCTGAAGGGTTGTTCGAGACTAGAACGTTGATAGGCAGGGTGTGTAAGCGTTGTGAGGCGTTGAGCTAACCTGTACTAATTGCCCGTGAGGCTTAACCATACAACACCTAAGAGGTTTTGAGTTGGACTCAAAGATAGAACGTTGATTGTGTGATGAACTTTTAGATAGCTTTCCGAATTTTAAGAATTTGCTTGGCGACCATAGCGTTGTGGACCCACCTGATTCCATGCCGAACTCAGAAGTGAAACGCAATAGCGCCGATGGTAGTGTGGGGCTTCCCCATGTGAGAGTAGGACATCGCCAGGCTTTAAATTACATCGATTCAAAGCAACGCGAGTAAGACTTTGAATTGATAACAAATTGGTGCGGAGTGGTAGTTCAGTTGGTTAGAATACCGGCCTGTCACGCCGGGGGTCGCGGGTTCGAGTCCCGTCCACTCCGCCACTTACAACAGATAACCTCGTTTTTACGAGGTTTTTCTGAATCTGAAGCTCAGAAAATATTCGACTTCAGTCACAATTTAGGGGTGTAGCTCCAATTGGCAGAGCAGCGGATTCCAAATCCGCGTGTTGGGAGTTCGAATCTCTCCACCCCTGCCATCTTAGAAGCCTCAGTCGAAAGACTGAGGCTTTTTTGCATCTAATCCAGAAGGCTCTAGACTGCGCGTCCCGGAAGAAATGCTAGAGCCCTTTTTGCTTTCTGGGTATAAGTAGATTGAGGGCAAACTATCCCCTAACTCATAGGAGTTGTTGAGGTTTGAATATCAGCCTAATTGGAAGTGTCAAAAGGCTCGGCTTTCTTACGTTATTTGATTCTTGAGGGTCATATGGGCTCTTGAGAACTGCCAAACGGCTTGCTAGTTCGGCTTTAAATCTGGTCTCCAATAGCCTGACTGACATCAAGTACAGAGTTCCTTGAGAAATAGAGTGCAACCTTTATAGGTGAATTTATATAAGTCACAGGCCTCTCGTAATTTGTAGTAAATACCCTTTCTTAAACACTCTCACCCAAAGAATCTCGTAGCTCGCTCCAACAGATACAAAAAAGCCGCTGATTAACAGCGGCTTAGTCATTGAGTCTTTGTTTTATTTACTTAGTAATAACAGTGCCTTCTGAGATACCTCATTAGCAGCATTGGTGTAGTTTTGCTTATGAAGTGCATTCGCTAGTTGTCCATAGTCATGGGCATTAGGTCTGAGCTTCAGTGCGGTCTCAAAGTAAACCTGTGCATCACTCCACTTGCCCTCAAGCATGTATATCTGGCCGATCACGCTATGCAGGTCACCGTTGTCAGAAAACTTCTTCTCAAGGCTCTTGAGGTGTTTCAGAACCGAGTGCCAGTCAGTGATATTTAGAGTAGGGAAGACATTCAGTAGCTCAGCTGCAGGGGCTTTTAGTGTTGCCTCTTTCAGTACCGTAATAGCGGTGTTATCTGCACCACGATTGATCAGCTCAGTAGCAAAGGTTCTGATGATTACGTTCTCTGATTTGAAGCTCTTTGAGAGTTTGTCCCAGTAGCGGACTATCCCATCTACACCTTGTTGGTTTGCAAGCTCAGAGATACGGCCGGCATGGGCTTGTACAGAAAGCTTGTGGTATTCCGCTTTGTCTACGCCTTTGACACGCTTCAATATAGGAAGCATGTCTAGAAGTGGTTGCCAGCAATCCAGTTGGATATAACAGGTCTTGAGTAGGTTCAGCAGGCGAGGGTTTTCAGGGTACTGATGCTTAAGGCTGGATAGCACATCAAACGCGGTTGCAAAATCACCCTCAGCCATAGCTTGCTTACCTTTGGTAAGGCCGATAGCCAGTTCAGATCCTTCTTGCTTAGAAGCAAGCTCAAAATATTGGTCTCGCTTCTGGTTTTTACCTTGCTCGTGAGCGGCTTCAGCAGCAACTAAGTAGCAAAGAAGCGGCATATCATGAGAGTTAGACCAACGAGTAACCTTTTTCTCAGCACTCTGCCAATCACCCTCAATAAGCTTAATGATGCCCTCATTAGTCATTCGTCTTGCACGTCGCTGTTTGCGGATGCTAAACCAATTCCACGTTGCGTAGGTCATTCGCATCGATTTTTTAAGAAGCGCTTCTAATAAGAACAGACCGATCAAAGCTGCCACCATAAAGATAACTAGCGTGGTGACGCTCATCTCTATGGTGTAGTCAGCAATGGATATCAATACATAACCTTGTTGGCCAGAAAACTGAGTACCAGCGAACAGGCCTAAACCGAGGACAACAAATATGAATACAATGCGTACCATTACTTGTCCTCCGTAACGATAGTAGTTACTTCCCTGCGTAGTCGTTCGCGGATGATGTCAGATAGAACTTGGTTAGTCTCAAACTTGTTTGGATATTTGAGGTCGACTTTAACTTTCGAAAGTTTCTCTAGCGACGCTTGGAACTGCTTCACTGCGTTGTCATCTTGGTTGAAGTAGGTTTGACTCCACTCACCAGCAACCTTGAGTGAGGTTTGATAGATCGCTTCCTGCTCCGAGTAGGTCGCTTTAATAGCTGTCTCTAGTTTGCCCTTGATGTTCTCTCTTAGGTAGAAGTGTTGCTGCGGGGATAGCAGGGGTACAGCACTACCGTCGCGAACCCTGAAGGTAATGAAGTGCTCCGCGAAATTATTAAGAGAGGTCTTTAGATTAGACTGCCAATCTTGGATGTTTTGAGAAACCTCTTTGTTGACCTCTTCCGGAGCTTCAGGAAGGATGGCGTTAGCTAGAGGCAGTTTATCAATTTGGGTTTGGAGGCTGATAAGTTCGAGCGCGACACCATCTTTATCTAGAAGAGGTAGGCTTCTTAGCTTGGTGATGTCGTTTGCCATTACCTTGCGCAGTGGTACTAGGCTAGGGTCATTCAAGGTAGCGATACGCTGATCGGCGCTCTCCATCAACTTGGTTGCTGTTACGACATCGTGTTCTAGGAAGAGTTTACGACCTGCTAGTTTTACTAGGTAATCGGCTTCGGCAAGTAGCCAGTCATTTGGTCGACGACCCTTAACGTCTGTAATTGCCAGTTGCAGGCCCTCAATGCTCTTTTGTTGTTGGCTAATAGCAACCTGAGCCTTGTTTACTGCGTCTTTAGTGATCTGTTCAGTAGCTTGCTGGCTGGATTCCAATTGCTGAGCAACCTGCTGTTGGGTGTTGCTCAGTTGCGAGGATAGAGCTACTACCTGCTGCTTGAGTGCCTGGTTTTGTTGATTGATATAGATAACACCAGCACCAGCGGTGATGATTGAAATGATAAGTGCCGCGATAGCTAAGCGCTTTGCGGGTTTGGCCGACTCTGGCTGCTGCTCTTTTTCTTTTTTTTGTGTACTTGGTTTGGTTGGGGTAACCGGTACAGCAGGTGTAGCTTTGTTGTCGCTCTCGAGTTTCTTTTCGTCGGTCATTATTGATTCCTGTCGATTTCGCTCTGTAAGGCCTCAAGGATCTGCTGATTCGCAGCCCCTTCGAGACTTCGTACCTTTTGAAAGCCGATATCTGTTGCTAGCTTGGCAACTCTTTGGCTGGGAACGAGTAGTTGTAATGAGTGTAACCAATTTTTATCTGCACTAGGTACTTGTTGTGCAAAGAATTTTAATTGTTCGAAGCTGGTTACAATGGCGGTATCTATTTCGAATGAACGCCATTTAGTGATTTGTTCTTCTGAGGCTAGAGGATGCCATTCTCTTCGATATGACTCAAAGTAGTTAACCATGGCGCCACGCTTCTCAAGCTGCTCTTTCAAGAACTCTCTGCCTGAGTCACCTCGCAAGATGCTTATCTGCTTCTGTTGGAGCGTTTCAGACGCAAGTAGTTCAAGTAAGCCTTCACTGGTTTCAATATTTGGGTGAAGAGCTTCATGTTTTGAGCAGTGGCTCAGCTGCTCGGCACTGCCCTTGCCAACAGCGAAATAGTGCGCCTTAGGCCAGGCTTGATTGTGAAAGTCCAGTATCTGCTGGGTAAATTGAGTCGCGGGCTTGCTGACCGTGATAATAAAGTCAGAACTGAGCAGGTCCTGAATCGCCTGCTTGGAGATAGTCGAAGGGATAAAAGATACGGCGGGATAGCATAAGCTTGCTATCCCTTCGGCACTTAACGCACTCTGAAGCTCACTTGCGTCGGGCTCAGGTCGAACGATAAGTACCTTCATAGATTAAGCCTGCTCGTAGACTTGAGTCAGGATTTCTTTTGCGCCAGCATCGAGAAGCTCGTTTGCCAACTCTTTACCTAGCGTCACCGCTTGGCTTCGTTCACCTCGAATCTCTGCCTTGATAATTTCTGTGCCATCGGGCTTACCCACAAGGCCACGTAGGAACAGTTGATCATCTTGAGTAATCACACAATAGCTACCGATAGGAACCTGACAGCCGCCTTCTAGGGCAAGGTTCATGGCGCGCTCTGCATAGACTCGATCTGCAGTGTCCTGATGATTCAGTGGCTTGATAAGCTCTAGAATACGCTGGTCATCAACGCGACATTCGATACCTACTGCACCTTGACCTACTGCTGGTAGAGAAAACTCAGGCTCGATAAAGCTCTTGATACGTTCTTCCATTTCTAGGCGTTTTAAGCCTGCAGCGGCTAGGATGATGGCATCATAGTTACCGTCATCAAGCTTTTGCAGTCGGGTACCGACATTGCCACGAAGCTCTTTAATTACGATATCTGGGCGTGCTGCACTGATCTGGCACTGACGACGCAGGCTACAGGTTCCTACAACGGCACCTTGAGGCAGTTCCTCAATAGAGTTGTAGTTGTTCGATACAAAAGCATCTCTCGGATCTTCACGTTCACAGATCACCGCAAGACCCAGACCTTCTGGAAAGTCTACTGGCACATCTTTCATTGAATGCACCGCGATATCCGCTCTTTGCTCCAGCATGGCTACTTCCAGCTCTTTAACGAACAGGCCCTTGCCTCCCACTTTAGCTAGTGGAGTGTCTAAGATAATGTCACCCTTGGTCACCATGGTGACAAGCTCTACCTTAAGGTCCGGATGGATCTCTTCAAGGCGTGATTTTACGTAGTGGGCTTGCCATAGCGCGAGTGGGCTCTTGCGTGTTGCAATTCTTAGAGTGTTCTTAGACATAGATAGATGTGCTTTGAGATAGATTGCCTCTGATTCTACCACCGAGACAGTACAAAAATCAGTGAGTAAGTGGGCTCACTTAGCACCAAGTTGGAAAAATACACAGTTTTGTTTTGATGTGTGAAGTGAATCACGAGGCTAGGTGCCATAAGGCGGCAATAGTGTGAGGATGCGTATATTTGGGGTATGCTCCATCGGCATTGTTTGAAGCGTGTAGAAACCTGATTTTCTTTACCCAATACTTAAAAAGTGTTAAATTGGTCACGTTTTGAGGGCTTTTTGCTTAAAAATGCCCCATAGTTAACAAGGTTTTCTAGGTAGGAAATTAACTTGCAAGCATACATGTCCAAATTAATCGCTAGACTCGACGCGCTCAATGAGCAGCGTAAACAACGAGCTCTAGACATGATGGATGTCCGTGGCAGACAAGTATTTTCTCTCATCCCTGTACTTCTTCACTACAACCATCCCGTGATTCCTGGCTATGCCGGCGAAAGTGTCCCGCATGGTGTTTTTGATTTCGACCTTGATGACAATCAGCAACAACAGATTGCTGAATTTGCCAAGTCTTGTGGCGACCGCGTAGCTGCACCTGAGCAACGCGATATTCTTGCCCTATACACCATGGGCAGCACCTCTTCTATTGGCCAAAGCCTTACCAGTGACCTAGATATCTGGGTATGTATCTCTCCGCAGATGTCAGCAGAGCAGCGCAGTGATCTTGCGAACAAGTGTTCAAAAATTACCGATTGGGCTCAGCAACAGGGTGTTGAGGCAAACTTCTTCCTGATGGACGACCAACGCTTTAAGCAAGCGCGTTCTGAAGAGATGACTGGCGACAACTGTGGTTCCTCTCAGCACATGCTTCTTCTAGACGAGTTTTATCGCTCGGCTATGCGTATGGCTGGTCAACGCCTGCTGTGGAGTGTTGTGCCACCTGAGATGGAAGAGTGCTACGACCAATATGTACTTGAGTTGTGCAACAGTGGAGCTATTGATTGTAATCAGTGGCTCGACTTTGGACAGCTTAACAAAATCCCTGCTGAAGAGTACTTCGGTTCTAGCTTGTGGCAATTGTTCAAGAGTATCGACTCACCGTATAAATCGGTGCTGAAGGCTATTCTGCTTGAAGCATATTCTTGGGAATACCCACAAACTCAGCTGCTTAGCATCGACACCAAGCGTCGTTTCTTTGCTCACGAGCCAGACCTGTATGGTATGGACGCGTATTACGTGATGCTAGAGAAGGTAACTCGTTACCTGACTCGCATCGGTGATGAAAAGCGTCTTGACCTTGTGCGCCGCTGTTTCTATCTCAAAACCCACGAAAAGCTATCACAAGAACCTAAGATGGGTTCGGTATCTTGGCGTCGTGAGGTGATGCAGCTCATGGTTGCTGACTGGGGCTGGGATCACGATAAGCTAGAAGAGTTAGATACTCGTCGTCACTGGAAAGTAGAGCGCGTTAAGATCGTGCATCACAATCTTCTCGATGCCTTGATGACTAGCTACCGCAATCTGATCCAATTTGCACGTCGCAACGATATCACCTCTGTGATCAGCCCGCAGGATATCTCTATCCTAGCGCGTAAGCTGTATGCGGCGTTTGAGGTGTTGCCTGGCAAAGTGACACTGCTAAACCAACAGATCTCTCAAGACCTGCATGAATCAGACCTTAGCTTTATCCAAGTAGAGCAAGGCGGCGTGAATCAAGCGGGTTGGTATATGTACAAGCAACCTCTCATTGCTCAGCGTATCCTTGGTCAAGCACCGATCGAGCACCATAGCTCACTCAGCAAACTGGTGGCTTGGTCTTTCTTCAATGGCTTGATTACAGAGTCCACACGCCTGCACTCAGTTGTTCGCAGTGCTGATACAGATATCGACAAGCTGTATCAGATGGTGGGTGACCTGCGTAATACCTTCTCGCTTCGTAAGCGCCGTCCAACTATGGAAGCGCTGGCCAGTCCATGTGAAGTTAGCCAGCTTGCCATGTTCATCAACCTTGAAGATGACCCAACAGAGCGACTAACAGATAAACAAGCGAAGAAAGATGCGCGTAACGTGAATCTATTCTCTTGTGGTCGAGATAACAGCTGCCTGATTGGCAGTATCGATCTGGTTTATCGTAACTCTTGGCATGAGGTGCGTACCCTACACTTTAGGGGCGAAACCAGCGTGCTGGATGCGCTAAAGACTATCCTAGGTAAGATGCACCAAGATGCAATGGCGCCTGAGTCAGTGGATGTGTTCTGCTATAGCAAGAACTTCCGTGGTCTTATGCGTAATACCATCTATCAATTGCTTGCTGAGTGCATCGAGATGCGCTTGAAGCCGGTTGAGCAGGAGAAGCGTCGTCGCTTCAAGGCTATCGGTGTGGGTGAGAAGATGTATGGTCTGTTCTTTGAGCGCCGTGGCGTATCCGTACAAGCCCTAGAGAATTCAGTAGAGTTCTATCAAAGCATCTCCACCAACAAGCTAACTGGCTCTCCACTGGATAAGCTCGATCGTGAGGCAGACTTTTCGATGCCAACCGTCATCGACAGCTTTGCCAGTGAGGGTCTAATTCAGTTCTTCTTTGAGGATACTACCGACGGGTTCAACATCTATGTGTTAGATGAGAATAACAAGGTAGAGGCTTATCATAGATACAACAACGATAAGAACCATGTGATTGCAGAAGTGAATAACTTCTACACCAATGACATGGGTCGTGAGTCAGATGATAAGGCGAACTTCAATCTTCCTCAGTACTATCAGATTATTCATCAGAAAGGGCAGGATAGCTTCGTAGTGCCGTATCGTAGTGACAGCGAGTTACACTCTACCCCTTCTGCAGTGATCGGTGCTTAAACCCAGTCGATCTCTTCGCCGGCTTGAAGCTCACACTCTTGTTTTACCAATTCAAACAGTTCTTTACCTGTCTTTGAACAGATCCATTTGTCGTCCTGCAAAGCAAAGTGATAGCCACCGGTTTTAGAGGCTAACCAGATCTCGCGCATTGGTTCTTGCTTGTTGATGATGATCTGGCTACGGTCTTCGAATTCTAGGGTCATTACGTTGCCCGTGATTTCGAAATCGATGTCAGCGCCTGAATCTTCGATGGCTTCCTCAATGGCCGACATCTGTTGATCCGCTAATTGGTGAAACTCACTGTCCTTCATGTGTTGTTCCTATTGCTTTTCTTTACGGTGGTGCGATTATAGAGGGATACATCAAAATATCACTCAAGTGCAATGAAAAAAATTATCACGCTATTGTGCCTAGGTTCTGCTCTTGTTCTAGCAGGCTGTGGCCAAACTGGACCTCTGTACATGCCAGAGGATGCACCACAACAATCACCGGATCAACCCGCGCAATAGTCAGCAGTAAGGATTAAGTCTTGGATTATTTCAACTATAAGGATGATGGGCAGCTGTGGGCTGAAGATGTCTCGCTGTCACAGGTTGCGGAGCAGTTTGGAACCCCAACATACGTCTATTCACGTGCCACGCTAGAGCGCCACTGGAAAGCGTTCGATCAATCTGTTGGGGATTTCCCTCATCTTGTTTGTTATGCCGTTAAAGCAAACTCAAATATTGGTGTTCTAAACGCCCTTGCTCGTTTGGGCTCTGGCTTTGATATCGTTTCTCGTGGTGAACTTGAGCGCGTTGTTGCTGCAGGTGGCGATCCGTCTAAAGTGGTGTTCTCTGGTGTAGGTAAAACTGCGGATGAGATCCAGCGTGCACTAGAGTTGAACATCAAGTGTTTCAACGTAGAGTCTGAGCCTGAGCTTGAGCGTATCAACCAGGTTGCGAGTGAGATGGGTGTTAAGGCGCCGATTTCTCTGCGTATCAACCCAGATGTGGATGCTAAGACTCACCCATACATCTCTACCGGCCTACGTGATAACAAGTTTGGTATTGCCTTTGACCAAGCGTCTCGCGTGTATCAGGTCGCTCAAGAGCTACCTAACCTAGATGTTGTTGGTATCGATTGCCACATCGGCTCTCAGCTTACCGAGATTGAACCTTTTATTGATGCGGTTGACCGTCTGCTAGGCCTTATCGACCAGCTTCGTGCCGAGGGTGTGAACATCAAGCACCTAGACGTAGGTGGTGGCCTTGGCGTTGTTTATCGTGATGAACTGCCACCGGGTCCATCAGACTATGCAAAAGCACTGCTAGCGCGTCTGCACAATCACCCTGACCTTGAGCTTATCTTTGAGCCGGGCCGTGCTATCGCAGCCAACGCAGGTATCCTGCTAACAAAAGTTGAGTTCTTGAAGCACACAGAACATAAGAACTTTGCCATCATCGATGCAGCTATGAATGACCTAATGCGTCCAGCGCTTTATCAAGCATGGCAGGACATAGTGCCTGTAATTCCTCGAGAGGGCGAAGCGCACACCTATGACATGGTTGGCCCTATCTGTGAAACGGGTGACTTCCTGGGTAAAGACCGTAGCCTAGTGCTTGAGCAAGAAGACCTGCTAGCGGTTCGCAGTGCGGGTGCTTATGGCTTTACTATGTCGTCAAACTACAACTCACGTCCGCGTGTAGCTGAGGTGATGGTTGATGGCGATAAGGTTCATCTAGTGCGTCAACGCGAGAGCATTGAGAGTTTGTGGCAGCTTGAGAGTATTCTTCCGGAGTAAGTAAACAGAATGCATTTCCACTTTTCTAAGATGCATGGGCTTGGCAACGACTTTATGGTGGTTGATTGCATTACCCAGAACATCTTCTTTTCTCCAGAATTGATCCGCCGTTTGGCGGGTCGTCATACAGGCGTGGGCTTCGACCAGCTATTGGTTGTGGAAGCGCCGTATGACCCAGAAACCGACTTTCATTATCGTATCTTCAACGCAGATGGCTCAGAGGTAGAGCAGTGTGGTAACGGCGCTCGTTGCTTTGCGCGCTTCGTAACCATGAAGGGTTTGACCAACAAATACAGCATCCGTGTAAGCACCAAGAAGGGCAAAATCTTGCTCAAGCTTGAGGGCGAAGACCAAGTGATGGTTAACATGGGTGTCCCTGAATTTGAGCCAAACAAGATCCCGTTCAAAGCTAAACAAGCGGAGAAGACCTATATTCTTCGTGCCGGTCATCACACTCTGTTCTGCGGCTCGGTGAGCATGGGCAATCCACATGTTGTGACTGTGGTTGATGATGTAGCAACCGCAAATGTGGAAGAGATTGGTCCTTTGCTTGAATCTCATGAACGTTTCCCAGAACGTGTGAATGCGGGCTTTATGCAGGTGCTGAGTCGCGACAAGATTAACCTTCGTGTTTATGAGCGTGGTGCAGGTGAAACTCAGGCGTGTGGCACAGGCGCATGTGCCGCAGTGGCTGTCGGTATTCAGCAGGGTCTTCTAGACTCTTCTGTAGAGGTATCTCTGCCGGGTGGTAAGCTACGCATTGATTGGCAGGGAGAGGGTAAACCTCTGTTTATGACGGGTTCAGCAACCCATGTATTCGACGGACAGATCAGCTGCTAGGGATAGAATTTGCAAACGGTTGAAAAAGCCATTCCACAGATCTCCTCTCACTCAGTAGAGGAGTTCTTGCGTGACAACCCAGATTTCTTTGTGGGACGCGAAGACCTTCTTGATGCCCTTACTCTTTCTCATGAAGAGAAGGGCTCTGTCTCTTTGGTAGAGATCAAACTGCAACGTCAGCGTGAGCAGCTGCATTCGGTTCAAGGTGAGCAACAGAAGCTACTCAATCTGATTAGCAACAACGACCGCACTCTGCGACACTTCATCCAAGCTGAAAAACGTATGTTGTTTGCCCGTTGTGGTGAGCAGGTACTGAGTGTTTTGGAGTACAGCGCTGAGCAACTCAAGCTTAAAGCTGATTTAGGTATTCAAGACCACCAAAACTCCGCTGTAACCGTAAGCAAGGAAAACTGGCAGCGTTTCAAGAGTCAGCACCTTGGTGAGCGTGGTGTTTACCTGGGTAGACTTAAGCGCAGTGACCGCGAACTACTATTCGGTGATAAGGCAGCTAACTTTGACCTAGGTTCGTTTGTGATCATCTCTTTCGAGCATCCAGAGCTTGAGGGATTCCTCAGCTTCTATAGCGAAGATGGCGGTCATTTCGAACCAAGCCAAGACACCCTATATTTGGGACATCTGGCGATGGTAACCGCTCATCAGATCTGCCAACTTCCATGGCAAACCGTTCAGACGTTACATGCAGAATCCTGTACCTGATTCTCTATCTGATCGCCTAGAAGCATTTATCGCGCATCTTAAGAATGAGCGAGGGGTGAGCGAGCATACCCAGGCCAACTATCATAGACAATTGACTATTATCGCTGGGCAACTTAGCGCTCTAGGTGTTACTGAATGGCAGAAGGTGGACACGGCATGGGTACGCCAGATAGCGGCGAAAGGGGCTCGTGAGGGTCTAAAACCCAACAGTTTAGCTACACGTCTTTCTTGTTTGCGCAGCTTTTTTGATTTCTTAGTGCTAAAAGGTGTTATCAAAGCAAATCCAGCTAAAGGGGTAAGCTCACCCCGAGCACACAAGCGTCTTCCTAAAAACCTCGATGTAGACCAAACCAATCAACTTCTCGAGATAGACATGGATGATCCCTTGGCTATTCGTGATCGCGCCATGATGGAGTTGATGTATGGCACCGGAATGCGTCTGTCGGAGATAGTGTCGCTGGATGTTGACCACATCTCTAATGGGCGCGGAGAGATCCGAGTCATAGGTAAGGGTAACAAGGAGCGTATCGTTCCCTTTAGCGGTGAGGCCAGAGTCTGGGTGGAGCATTGGTGCCGAGTACGACCAGATCTGCTCAAATATGAAGAGCCAGCACTGTTTATCTCTAAACTAGGTAAACGAATTTCTCATCGCAACGTACAAAAGCGTATGGCCGAGTGGGGTATCAAACAGGGGGTTTCTAGCCATGTTACTCCCCACAAGCTGAGGCACTCATTTGCGACACATATTCTAGAGTCCAGCGGCAACCTAAGAGCGGTGCAAGAGATGCTCGGGCACGAGAGCTTGTCTACTACTCAGGTTTATACTCATTTGGATTTTCAACATCTAGCACAGGTGTATGACAATGCCCATCCTAGGGCGAAGAAGAAATCGGAGGACTAGTGCGCTTCTATCGTGGACTTTCGCCTATTAAGGCGATGACATTCGACCTTGATGACACCCTCTATGATAACCATCCGGTTATTAGAAACCTCGAGCGTGAGCTGAGGTCATGGCTGGTGACACGCTTTCCTGAGCTAGATAGATTTGAAGCCACTGATTGGATGGCGTTCAAGCGAAAGGCTATAAATAGCCATCCTGATCTAAAACACGATGTGACTAAAGCGCGCGAGAAACAGTTGTCTCTGGTGTTCCAATCCATAGGCGTTGCTGAAGAAGAGATAGCAGAGGCTGTGTCCGACACCATGCATCAGGTCTATCTACTGCGCAATGAGTTTGAGGTACCAGAAAGCTCTATCGAAACCTTGAAGCAGCTCAGTAAAATTATTCCGCTGGTGGCTATAACCAATGGCAACGTCGACCTTGAGAAGATAGGTATCGCCAAATATTTCCAGTTGGTGTTAAAGGCGGGGCCAAATGGCAAAGCTAAGCCATCCAAAGACCTTTTCCAGAAAGCGAGCGACTTTCTAGACTTAGATCCTGAACATATTTTGCATGTAGGTGACCACTTGATCAGTGATGTGTCAGGTGCAAAGCGAGCGGGTTTTCAGGCTGCATGGTTTAACGACAAACCCCGAACTCTAACTACAGCGGATAAGCCATCTGTATTGCCTGACGTCGAGATATCCTATATCCCTCACCTGCTTAAACTAATTTAGTGTGTGTCCGCTTCTGTCAGCCTGAAAGACCTTTAGATAGTGCTGGAAAAAGCGATTGAGCTTGTCGGCGCTGCTTGTTTCTTCATGTACAGCTAATATGGCACTTCCAACCTCAAAGGTGCACAGGTTGCCTGCCTCTTGATTGCGTCTCAGCGAGTAGTTCGAGTCAGAAGCACTATCCAAATGAACCTGAGCAAGCTCTTGTAACCAAGGGCTTTTATTGAGCATCTTCTTTGCTTCCTGCCAGGTAGCATCCAACACAATATATAAGCTATTGGTAGAGAGAGCGCCTTCTAGCGGAGCGCTGTTTTCAGATGGAAACAGAAGCCTAGCATTATCATGCTGTTTGATGCGCTCGAGTAACTCAACAGGTGGCGCTGTTCTGCTCCACTCATATTGAGAAACCTGAGTAAGGCAGCTCGCAAGTAGTTTTCCGGTGTTAGTAGCACGCCTCAGTTCATTGGGGTGATAGAGCAGTACCAATTCAAACGGGCTTTCTACCAAGGGCTTAGCTTCACACACACAGTTGTGGATGAAGCCACATCTCTCACAGCTCATACTATTGCTTGTCTAGCACTAGGCCTTTGCCTGTAAGTGGATACTCATTGCCGTTGATGGTTTCGTTTTGGGTACTGAGTTGGTTACCTTCAAGCTCAAATTCTCGGGTGGCAATAAGCTTTTGGCCTTGGTAGCTCACATTGGTCGCTTCAATCTTGCCATTGGTTAGTGGCTGCCAGTAACCATTTTCGGTGACATCGTTTGAGCCATCCGCGTAGCTGTAACGAGTCTCTGAGGTGTGGTCAGGCTTTAGAGTTAAGGTGATGGTGGTGCCATCATCTTGGGTTTGAGCGTAAGAGCCAAACAGTTCTTGGTCGGCTTGATTGCTGAGCGTACTGCAACCCTTGAAGGCCTTTCCATTTACCTCAACCGAAGAAGAGGTGCCATATAGGCTATCGCTCATTGTGTCACGGCAGATCTGTTTATCGATCGTGAGTGAACCAGAGTTATAGTCAACGCGGGTTTGAGTAAGGTCTTGCTCAAGCTCTTTAACTGTAAATTCCTGAGCTTCTTGACCCATCTGGGTAAAGGTAACCTTTTGTTCATCGTAGGTTGCATTCCAGAACGGCTCATTACCAAAGGCGCGGTCAGGACGAGTAGATTGTTCACAACGATTTGGGTTCTCTGCGGTAACCATGTTTACTTCTGTCACCACGAATTGAGCTGGGTACTGCTCTGCAAAGCCAGCCGCTGTTGGTTCTAGGTAGCCAAATACCTCAGCATACATTGGCTGGTAAGGCTCACTAGTTAGATTGGAAACGGGCTGTTTGAATGCTTCTGGAAGCTGAACCCAGAATGCGTTCTCACTACCACAGGGTTGCAGGGTTCTGACCTCATGACCCCATATCATCTGCCCTTTGAGCAGGATGCGTGCAGGTGCTGAGTCATCGATAACCAGAGCTTGGTTATCCGCAGAGGTGGTGTCGGTTTCGGCAGGTGGGGTTGGAGTCTGGCTGCAACCAAACAGTATTAAGCTTGAAGAGAGGGCAACCCAAGTTTTGGTCGCCCTGAACTGAATTTTCATAGTCTACCTGCCGAGAACAATAATCCTGAGAGGATTAGTCTAACAGGTGTTGCTCCAGATAGTGAGCAACTGCGTCATCTTCGTTGCTACCAATAACAGGGTTGTTTGGCAACGCAGCTTTCACGCGTGGGTGTGAGGTGCCCATAACATTGCCGATTGCAGCAGCCGTTAGCATCTCAACGTCGTTCATGCCATCACCGAAAGCGATACAGTTTTCTAGTTTCTTGCCAAGGCTCTCGGCTACCACTTCAAGGGCGTGGCCTTTCGATACTGAACCTGCCATTACCTCAAGACACCAAGGCGTGGAGAAAGCAACGTTTAGCTGATCACCAAACTTCTCATTCAATTCTTCTTCAAAGGTCACTAGGTGCTCATGGCTTTCGTGGGTAAAGAAAAGCTTAGCGATATCGGTCGAAGGTGCATTGTCTTGATTGAATAGCTGGAATTTGAAACCAGAACGTTCGCTAAAAGACAGGATTTTGTCATCGGTCTGGTTAACCCACCAAAGGTCATCTTGGTAGATATGAATCATGATCTGTGGGTCTTTGCGGATTACATCCACGATACCTTGAACTAGCGATGGCTCAACGTTTTCACTGTGCATCAGCTTGTCTTGCTGGTCGTGTACACGAGCACCATTAGAGGTGATCATATAGGCTGGAATACCGGCAGTTTCACGGATATACGCCACGTCGATATGGTTACGACCGGTGGCGAAAATAAAGGTATAACCCTGCTCATGCAGTTTCTTCAATGTCTGCTTGGTGTATTCCGATAGCTGGTGGTCGGGGGCCAGTAGAGTGCCATCTAGGTCCGATGCGACAATGGAGATTTGTTCGATAGCGTTAGCGTCTTGGGTCATACCTTTTCTCTTATTTTCAAAAGCATAAACGGCTCGAATGAGCCAGATTGATTAGACAAGATTATCTAACCAAGATGGATATTACGTGAAGAAAGAGGAAAGAAAGAGGGTAAATTTGCCTTTCCTCTTTTCCTTATTTACTGGTCGAAGAACCCAAATATAGCATCTAGGGCTTGGTTGCGCTGTTCGTCTCGCTCTACCAAAACCTCATGCTTTGCATCTGGAATAGGCAGTAGGATAGCGTCTTGACGGTGCTTACTGAGGTTAGCGATAAACTGATTTTGAGCTCGGTTTTCAACCACAGTATCTAGGCTAGGCTGGATGAGCAGTAGCGGGATATTCACCTTCTCGGCATTGCGAACACACTTTTCTGCCCCTTTTATCGCCTGATACACCCATTGTGAGGTTGGACCGCCCATCTGGATCTCACTCATATTATCAAACAGGTCGGCCGACCATTCGAAGCGAGTTTGGCAGTGGCTTAAAGGGTTATCCTCAAACGGGGTTCTCTCATAGCTAGATTGGCCTATTGCATAGTGCGGTTGATTGCGCCACTGGGTGAGCTTTTTGCACAGAGGCTTGGCAATAGCGCGCAGTGGTGTCGGCATCTTGATGTCGTACATAGGCGCACTTACCGCAATCGCGTGGAAAGGATGTGAGGCATGGGTTTGGATATAGCGAGTGGAGATCGCGCCACCCATAGAATGAGCCAAGATAAAGCGTCGACTGTAGCGATTGAAATTAAACTGCTTAACGATCAAGTCCATATCATCGATATAGTCATCGAAGTTTTCTACATGTCCCATATGTGGGTCATTGAGCAGTCTGTCTGACATCCCTTGACCTCTATGGTCAAAGGAGTAGATGTCGAATCCCTGTTTGAATAGATCGAAAAACAATTCTTGATAGCGCCACACACTCTCGGTACGACCATTGACCATAAGGATGGCCTTGTCGTGAGCGGGAGAGGTTAGGCTGACCCAGTATAGTTTGTTGTGGTCTTTACCAAGGGAAAACCCTTGTTCGCGGTTCTTCCAGAACTTCGCGATGGGATACTTTATCTGATACTCAAAGTCGGCTTCTTGGGTGCAAGATTCGGCGGCGTTGATAGACATTGCAATTCGTTCCTGTTCAAGTTACAAACAGGATACCACCCCTGAATTTAGGAAGTAATATGGAGTTGAAAATTTGGTTGGCCTATGTGGCCACGGCAATCATTTTTAGTCTGGCGCCGGGTTCAGGTACGGTGAACTCTATCTCCAACGGCATCAATTATGGGATGCGTAATTCTCTTTCTGCAATTCTAGGCCTTCAACTGGGTTTGGCGTTTCATATTGTTCTTGTAGGTGCCGGCCTTGGCGCTATCGTGGCTAAATCAGCCACTGCTTTTACGGTGCTGAAGTGGGTCGGTGTGGTGTATCTCATCTGGCTCGGTATTCAAAAATGGCGCGACAGCAGTGGCTTTGCTCTAAACCAAGGTGCCGTTGATATTTCTCGCACTAAGCTGCTAAAGCAGGCGGTGTTTATCAACCTGACTAACCCCAAATCTATCGTCTTTTTGGTGGCGTTGTTTCCCCAATTCTTGAATCCGAGCGCACCTCAGTTGCCACAGCTACTTATCTTAGGTGTTACTACCATAGTGATCGATGGCATCGTGATGGTAGGTTATACCGGCTTAGCGGCGCAGATGGGAAAATACGTGCGTTCGAACTCAGTGGTGGGCAAGCTAAATAAGATGTTTGGCTCTATGTTTGTGGGGTGTGGCTTGCTATTAGCTTCAGCCAAGGCGTAGAACTGACATTCAATCGAATATGAAACTTTTGTGACATCGGTAGGTAAAAACTTGCCGATGTCTTTTTTTTAACTAATATATGCGCATATCCATATGTTGTTATCTGGAGCCGAGATGTTACCAAATCAATTTTTTAAGCTGTTGTCGGACGAAACCCGTTTCCGTTGCTTGCTGATGATCGCTCGTCAGGGAGAGATGTGCGTGTGTGACCTGACTCAGTCTCTACAAGAGAGCCAGCCTAAGGTGTCTCGTCATCTTGCTCAGCTAAGACAATCCGGCATCTTGATCGATGAGCGCAGAGGTCAATGGGTGTTCTACCATATTTCCTCAGAGATCCCTGGATGGGCCAAAGCCATCATCGAAGGCCTAAAGAATTCAAACTGCTTGCGAGAAGAATACTTGCAAGACATACAAAGACTAGTAAACACAGAGCAAAACGCCTGTAACTAATAACTCAATAGAGAGTAAAGAACATGACTATTAAGATTGGTATTAATGGCTTTGGCCGTATCGGACGTTTAGCACTTCGCGCTTCTTTCGACTGGCCTGAGGTTGAGTTCGTACAGATCAACGACGTAGCGGGCGACACTAAGACCCTAGCTCACCTTCTTGAGTTCGATTCAGTACAAGGTCGCTGGCATCACGAAGTGGCAGCAAACGGTTCTGATATGCTGATCGATGGCAAGACCATCAAAACCACACAAGAAAGAGAGATCGATGCAGTTGATTGGTCTGGCTGTGACGTAGTAATCGAAGCAACGGGTGTGCATCGCAAGACTTCTTTCCTAAACAAATACCTAGAGCAAGGCGTTAAGCGCGTTGTGGTATCTGCGCCAGTTAAAGAAGAAGGCATTGCTAACATCGTAGTGGGTGTTAACGACGAAATCTTCCAACCTGAACTGCATAAAATTGTTACTGCAGCGTCTTGTACTACCAACTGTATCGCTCCTGTAGTTAAGGTTATCCATGAGAAACTAGGTATCGAGCAGTCGTCTTTCACCACTATTCATGATCTAACTAATACTCAAACCATTCTAGATGCACCACACAAAGACCTTCGTCGTGCACGTGCATGTGGTATGAGCCTGATCCCAACAACGACTGGCTCAGCAACGGCTATCGTTGAGATCTTCCCTGAGCTAAAAGGTAAGATCAACGGTCATGCAGTACGTGTTCCTCTAGCGAATGCTTCCCTAACCGACATTATCTTCGACGTTAAGCGTGACACTACTGCTGAAGAGGTTAATGCACTTCTTAAAGAAGCGTCTGAGAACGAGCTGAAAGGCATCCTTGGCTTTGAAGAGCGTCCACTAGTATCAATCGATTATAAAGGCGACCAGCGTTCTACTATCGTTGATGCGCAATCAACTATGGTTGTAGGCACTCGTATGGTGAAGATCTATGCTTGGTATGACAACGAGATGGGTTACGCAACCCGCACCGCTGAGCTAGTTCGTACCGTTGGCCTAGCTGACAAATAAGCCTATCCCGATTAAATAAAGAGAATTTTACAAATGACACATCCTACTTGGGAACTAAAAATCGATAACGATGCGGCACTGGTTCTAACTCCATGCCCAGGTACTAAAGATCTTGGTTTGGCTGAGTCTGTTGCTCAGCTAAAGGAGCAAGGCGTTGTGGCTGTAGTGACAGCTATCAATGCTGAAGAGATGGCAAGCAAGAACGTAGCTGACCTTGGTGAGCAGGTTCAAGCTCAAGGCATGCAGTGGTTCCACCTTCCAATCGAAGATGACTGCGCCCCAGCTGAAGAGTTCGCTGGTCAATGGTCTGCTGCTAGCCCAGAGCTTCATAAGATTGTTGCTGAAGGTGGCAAGATTGCAATGCACTGCATGGGCGGTTCAGGTCGTACTGGTCTTCTAGCGGCTAACCTGCTTCTAGAGTTGGATTGGCCACTAGAAAAAATCATCTCTGAAGTACAGGCTCTGCGCCCAGGCGCTTTCCAAAAGCCAGTGCAAGTCGAATACGTACAGCAGCTAGCTGCTAAGTAATCGTCAAACTCTCCAATGCCTCCCGCTCGGAGGCATTATTTTTTGGAACAAGAAGTATGTTATCGACCTTAGATAAAAGTGTCCGCCAATACATGTTGGTCACCTTCAACTATTGGAATTTCACCCTAACTGATGGTGCATTGCGCATGTTGGTGGTGTTGTACTTTTATGACCTGGGTTACAGCAGTTTGGCTATCGCCTCGCTGTTTCTGTTTTATGAAATCTTTGGTGTTATCACTAACCTAGTTGGTGGTTGGCTAGGTGCTCGCTTGGGTCTGAACCGAACCATGAATATTGGCTTGGGAATGCAGATCTTTGCCTTGGCTATGCTCGCAGTCCCAGCAAGCTGGCTAACTATACCTTGGGTGATGGCGGCGCAGGCCATGTCAGGTATTGCCAAAGACCTAAACAAGATGAGTGCCAAGAGTGCGATTAAGACACTAGTACCAGATGATCGCCAAGGTGCTCTGTACAAGTGGGTGGCTATCCTGACCGGTTCGAAGAACGCCCTTAAGGGTGCGGGTTTCTTCCTAGGTGGCTTACTACTGACAGTATTTGGCTTCCAAGGTGCGGTAATGGCGATGGCATCTGTGCTGTTTGTAGTACTTATCGGCAGCCTAGTGTGGCTTGAGAGCGATATGGGCAAGGCGAAGAGTAAGCCGAAGTTTAAGCATATCTTCTCTAAATCTGGCAGCATCAATATCCTATCAGCCGCGCGTATGTTCCTATTTGGTGCTCGTGATGTATGGTTCGTAGTTGCTCTGCCTATTTATCTAGGCTCAGTGTTCGGCTGGAATCACTCTATGGTGGGTGGCTTTCTCGCTATCTGGGTAATTGCTTACGGTTTTGTGCAAGGCATTGCGCCTCGTATAACGGGTAAAGCTGAAGGCAAGGTGCCGGATGGTCGAGCGGCACTTATCTGGGCAGGTCTATTGACCGTTGTTACTGGTGCGATCGCTTACGGCGTGCAGATAGAGTGGCAACCTGAACTGGTTATCGTGGTTGGTCTGCTTATCTTTGGTGCCATCTTTGCGGTGAACTCATCGCTGCACTCATACCTTATCGTGAGCTACGCTAAGGGTGATGGTGTGTCTATGGATGTCGGTTTCTACTATATGGCAAACGCCATGGGTCGCCTCATCGGTACCGTACTCTCAGGCTGGATCTTCCAAGTGGCAGGCCTTGCTGCGTGTTTATGGGTCTCCTTCGCCTTCTTGCTTCTGACGACGATTATCTCGATTAAGCTGCCAAAAGCCGCTTAATCCTTTGTTAAGAAACAGACAAAACAAAAGCCGGTTGCATATATCGGCTTTTTTTGTTGCTATGATAAATAGTTAGTCGATTCAAAAGGATAGGGGTAAATGAGGACTCGGGTTAAGTTTTTCGATCTGGCACGCTGTGTGGCTGCGGTAGCGGTTATCGCGATACATGTGCTGGCTCCGTATCGAAATCAATTCGGTGATATCCCTTTCAATGAATGGTTTACCGCTATCAGTGTAAACAGTGTCAGTCGTTGGGCTGTGGTTGTGTTTATTTTGATCACCGGTGCCTTGATGCTCAGCGATAAGCGGCCATTCGACCTTAAGTACTATATAAGACGACGCTTGGGTAAGGTGCTAGTTCCCTTCGTTATCTGGTCCCTGTTCTATGCGTATTTCTCTGGCTGGACTGCTCATGGCTTTGACGGCGAGCATGCCACTGAGGTGCTGACCCAGAGCTTAGACAAGGCGACCTACTACCACCTTGGCTTCTTCTATTACTTCATTCCGCTCTATTTTGTGATTCCATTCCTGCAGGTGTTTGTGCGTCGCTATGACGATCGAGCCTTGTACGCATTAACCGCATTGTGGCTATTAACCACTTGTCTGTTCTTATTCCGTATCGACGGTATCTGGAGCGGGCAGATGTGGCTTTACAGTGGCTTGCTGCCGCTTGGCTATATCCTGTATCAGAAGGTACCCCTTAATCGCACCAGTGTTTCCATCTTTGTGTTGCTTGGCCTGATCGCTTTTGGCGCAACCATCTATCAGGTGGTGCACATGAGTATGGAGGCTGGGAAATATACCTTTGGTCGCTGGCTTTCTTACAAAACCATCAATACCGTAGCAGCGGCGAGTATGGTGTTTATGGTGTGTCGCTATTATGGCGAGAGCCTGTCGGCAGGTGCTGATAAGGTGGTGGGCTTTATCAGTAAGCACAGTTTGGGTATCTATATTCTGCACCCGATCTTCTTGTGGCCGATGAAGGAATTTGGTTGGTATCAAGGGCACCCAGCGTGGGTGATTCCACTATGGATAGTGATCAGTGGCGCCCTGTCTCTGGGTACTAGTTGGCTATTATCTCGCTCAAATAAAACGGCTTGGTTACTGCCTTAGACCTTTTGATTACGCTTCAGAGCAAAGTGCATGAACTCATCTCCCTTGTAGGTGAGTTCTCCTTTGTTGCCGGGCTTTAGGGCTTCAAAATAGTGAATACCGACTTTGAACTCACGCTTGGGGCCAAGCATCCCTTTTTGTACATAGATCCAATATTCTCTATCTTCTTGTCCCGGTAGAGTGTCTGGGATATCGACCGCCTGCTTATCAATAATGGTTACCGAAGCCGTTTTAGTCTCTGCTCCTTCGCCTTGAACGTGGCGGGTGAAACTGAAGCGAAATAGTAGGGCGGCAACAACGACCAAGGCGACAACAATAACAATGAGATAGAGTGGCATATGGTGTTCCCTTTATCGTGAAATTGGCTCGAAGTTTACTCTTCAATAAGTGAAATGGTTATCGAATCATCGCATTGCGTGATCTGTGCGCTAAAAGCCGATTAAAATTGACGATAGCTTCACAGATCTAGGGTGAACCTCAGCTTTCAACCTAGTGTCAAACGAGTAAAGAGCGCACAAACTTGCTAAGCTAAAAGAAGTTAAGCGGGTGCTCGAAAAAAAACAGAATCAACAATCTCGAGCAAGCATTTGCTGTAAATTAGCGCACAACCCGTTGGGCTTCTACGGAAAGAAGCAACAGTGGTTATTTGGACGGGAGTAAGGATATGTCCGATATAGATCAAGTAGTTACACGCACGCGTCGGCTAGAAGGCCTGTTGCGTACTCAATTCCATGCCAATGGGCGTGGACTGCATCAACTCATCTCAAGCAGCGAAGAACGCTTGCCTCACGATGTTATCGCTAAGCTTCGTTATATTGCGACTGTGCGCAATAAGATGTTGCATGAGGACGGCTTCAAGTTAGATGACCGTAGACACTTTAATCAGGTGTGCAATGAGTGTGAGAAGGAACTGACTCCGCGCAGTGGTCGTTTCATTTGGGGCGTGGCTATCGCTCTTATGACACTGCTTACGTTGGCTGCTGCTGCCTTCTATTACGCTAACTGGGCTGAGTTTAGCGTTCATTTCTAAAAGATATATTTTATTTGCTTGATTTAAAACAAGCTGAGTTGGCAAAGATAGAGTACAGTTAGGCAAAAAAGTAGGAGCCGAAAATGACCGTACACGCACACAAACTATTGAACCAACTTCGTGTTCAACCTATGACTAAATCTGAACTTCATCAGTGGGCAATCGCTGAGTTTGGCGAGGGTGTTGAGTTTCGCACTTGTAGCCGTGAAGGGTTCGATTTTGACGCTATGATTCAGTTCTTTCTAGAGCGTCAAAAGGTAGTCGTAGCGGGTGAGGTGATGCGCATTAATGAAGTAAACGTGTGCTCTCACTAATCTAGAAATGCTATTTTTAAGGCTCCCTTCGGGGAGCCTTTTTAGTATCTGCCGACCTTGATTTAATAATCAGAACATAGTTCGGTGATAGTGGTCGCATATGCCGTTGATCTTCTATTCATGTCATATATCACCTTGTGAAAGTATTGTTAATGTCCTCAATGTTTTAGCACTAATGCTTATAGTCGAATCTTCTAATTGCATGAAGTGAATAAGATTCTTGATGTGTCTTCATGTAAGTTATTGAAAGTGCGTTATTTATTCTCTGTCTAATGACGTAGGTCAATTTTTTGCGCCTAAATATGCGTCTATTCATGCATTTAACTTATTGATTTATGCATTTTTAGAACTTTTGTTGCGCCAAAAAGCCAATTTTTATGCTTCGATTGTTGCTTTTATGTGACTTTTTTGCCAGATTGTGGCTCGAACACAAAATATTTGTATTGTGTTACGGGCGAAGACGCTCTCAAAAGAGCGCAGACTGAATCGTAAATCGGTCACGCCATTGGAATGGATTCAATTTGCAGACAAGGCAGAAAACTGTCCCGCAGTAGAGGTCTGGTAATGTCATTATTAGAAGTCAAAAATCTTCGTATAGAGTATCCGTCGCGTCACGGTGTGCACGCAGCAGTAAAATCTCTTTCTTTTAACATAGAACGCGGCGAAATCGTCGGCGTTGTTGGCGAATCCGGTGCCGGTAAGTCAACTGTTGGTAATGCTGTTATCGACCTTCTTAGCCCTCCAGGTGTTATTGCTGGTGGCGAAGTATTCCTAGATGGAGAGAAGATCTCGGGTCTATCTCCAGAAAGCATGCGCCAAGTGCGCGGTTCAAAGATAGGGTTTATCTTCCAAGACCCTATGACCTCCCTAAACCCGTTGTTCACCGTTGAACATCAGCTGAAAGAAACCATCCACGCAAACATGAAGGTCTCTGATGAAGAGGCATATCAGCGTGCATTGGATCTGATGAACAAGGTAGGTATCCCACAGCCAGAAAACCGCTTGAAGCAGTACCCACACCAGTTCTCTGGTGGTATGCGTCAGCGTGTGGTTATTGCGATTGCCCTAGCGGGTGAGCCTGATCTTATCATCGCCGATGAGCCAACAACGGCTCTAGACGTATCGATTCAGGACCAGATCCTGAACCTGATTCGTGAGCTGTGTATCCAGCAGAACGTAGGTTGTATGTTGGTTACCCACGACATGGGTGTGGTATCGAACGTTACTGACCGCGTTGCGGTTATGTACCGTGGTGACTTGGTAGAGTTCGGCCCAACAAGCAAGGTTCTGGGTGACCCAGACCACGCCTATACTCGTAGCCTGATATCGGCTGTACCTCGCTCGGACAAGAAGCTCGATCGCTTCCCTCTGGTGAGCTACATCGAAGAGGCGACAGAGATGGAGCCATTGGATGTTAAGAGTCACTGGCTTGGTCAAAGTCAAGACCATAGGGATTACACAGGTCCGCTACTTAACGTTGAGAACGTTAACCTGCGCTTTGTAACCAAGGATTCTCTGTTTGAAAGCCGCCGTGAATATGTTCAGGCTTCAAACAACGTTAGCTTCGAGGTATTCGAGGGTGAGACCTTCGGCCTAGTGGGTGAGTCAGGCTCAGGTAAGTCTACGATTGCACGTGTGATTGCCGGCCTTTACGCACCAAACTCAGGCAAGGTGACCTTCGAGGGTATCGACCTAACTAGTCTTAAGAGCGAAAAAGAGCGTCGTCCGTTGCGTCGCCAGATGCAGATGGTATTCCAGAACCCTTATACGTCGATGAACCCGCGTATGAAGATCATGGATATCATCGCTGAGCCGATTCGCTTCCATAAACTGACTCGAAATGAGAGTGAAACCCGTCAGATCGTTAATGACCTGCTAGACCACGTTGGTCTAGGTCGTATGGCGGCGGTGAAATACCCTCATGAGTTCTCGGGTGGTCAGCGCCAGCGTATCTCTATCGCGCGCGCTTTGGCAACTCGTCCTCGTCTACTTATCTGTGACGAGCCAACTTCTGCACTGGACGTTTCGGTGCAGGCTCAGATTCTGAACCTGTTGAAAGACCTTCAAGATGAGCTGAATCTGACCATGCTGTTTATCAGTCATGATCTTCCTGTAATCCGTCAGATGTGTGACCGCATCGGCGTAATGCAGATGGGTACCCTGCTAGAGGTAGCACCTACAGAACAACTATTTAAAGCACCTCAGCACGACTACAGCAAACATCTAATTTCACTGATGCCTGAGTTTAAAGGTTTACGCGAAGGCACAGAGGAATTACCAGTATCGGCTTAGATAGGAATCTGAGCCAACAGCTCTTTGAGCAAAAACTTAGCAAACACAACATAGGGATTCCATCCCGCATGAAGGAGATATGCAATGAAAACCATTAAGACCAAACTGGCTGTAGCGCTTGCAGCCGCTGGCCTTACTTTTGGCGCTGCCGCTGCCGACATCAAAGTTGCTTACGATGCTGACCCAGTATCTCTAGATCCACATGAGCAGCTATCGGGCGGTACGCTTCAACTATCTCACATGGTTTTTGATCCATTGGTACGTTACAAGCAGGACCTTTCGTTTGAGCCTCGCTTGGCAACTAAGTGGGAGCGTGTTAACGACACAACTATGCGTTTCACACTGCGCCAAGGCGTTAAATTCCACTCTGGCAACACCATGACTGCTGACGATGTTGTTTGGACTTTCAACCGTTTGAAAGACTCTCCAGACTTCAAAGCAATCTTTAACCCGTTTGAAAAGATTGTAAAAGTAGACGACTACACTGTAGACCTTGTATCTAAGGGCGCTTTCCCTCTAGTACTGCAAACTGCAACTTACATCTTCCCAATGGATAGCAAGTTCTACACAGGTAAAACTGAAGATGGTAAAGACAAGGCTGAGCTAGTTAAGCACGGTAACTCTTTCGCATCTACGCACGTTTCAGGTACTGGTCCATTCATCGTTACTGCTCGTGAGCAGGGCGTTAAGGTTGATTTCAAGCGCTTTGACGGTTACTGGGACACTGAGTCTAAAGGTAACGTTGATAACCTAACTCTAGTGCCAATCAAAGAAGACGCGACTCGTGTTGCTGCACTTCTATCTGGCGGCGTAGACATGATTGCACCTGTTGCTCCAAACGACCATCAGCGTGTTAAGTCTGCATCTGGCGTTGACCTAGTAACTTTACCTGGTACTCGTCTGATCTCGTTCCAAATGAACCAGAACAGCAACGAAGCACTTAAAGATGTTCGTGTTCGTCAGGCTATCGTGTATGCGATCAACAACGACGGTATCGCGAAGAAGATCATGAAAGGCTTCGCTACAACAGCTGGTCAGCAAGGCCCTGAAGGCTACGCTGGTTATGACGCGGACCTAGTGCCACGCTACGACCTGAAGAAAGCGAAAGAGCTGATGAAGGAAGCGGGTTACGAGGATGGCTTTACTCTAAGCATGATGGCGCCAAACAACCGTTATGTGAACGATGCGAAAATCGCTCAAGCGGCGGCAGCTATGCTAGCTAAGATCGGCATCAAGGTTGATCTGAAGACTATGCCTAAAGCGCAATACTGGCCTGAGTTCGATAAGTGTGCGGCAGATATGCTAATGATCGGTTGGCACGCAGATACTGAAGATTCAGCGAACTTCTCTGAATTCCTAACTATGACTCGTAACGAAGAGACAGGTAAAGGTCAGTACAACTGTGGTCACTACTCTAACCCAGAGCTAGACAAGCTAGTTGAAGAAGCAAACGTTGAGACAGATCCAGCGAAACGCTCTGCAATGCTACAGCAAGTAGAGAAGACGCTATACGATGATGCTGCTTACGTTCCTCTGCACTGGCAAAACCTAGCGTGGGGCGCGAAATCTAACGTTGATATCGCTCCTATCGTAAACGCAATGAACTTCCCATACTTCGGCGACCTAGTGGTTAACGAGAAGTAAGAGGCAGTCATGTGTCTTAGAGTGCGCACAGGGTGCGCACTCACCATCTAGCTAAATCTAGATTAAATAAATAAGGCCTGCGCCCTTGGTGTCAGTGCCACTTTCGGTGCCTAACCTTTTTTCAGTCGGGTTGGGTGCCATTTTTGAGACTGAAAACTTTATTAGATTGGATAAAGGGGCAAAGGAATGTTTTCGTTTCTAGTCAAGCGCCTGTATCAGGCACTGGTAGTGATGTTTGTGATCAGTTTGGTGGCGTTTGCTATCCAAGATAACCTTGGGGATCCTTTGCGTGAACTGGTTGGTCAGTCTGTTTCTGACGCTGAGCGACAAGCACTTCGTGATGAAATGGGATTAAACGACCCGTTCATTACCAAATATACTCGCTTTATTTCCGCTGCAGTGCAGGGTGATTTAGGCAACTCATACTTCTTCAAACGTCCAGCGGCAGAGGTGATCTTAGATAAGTTGATCCCGACACTGGAGCTAGTGTTCGGTGCGACTGTGATCATCATAGTGCTATCGATCCCGCTAGGCGTCTATTCGGCAATTAACCCGAAAAGCATATTTACTAAATTCGTGATGGCGATGAGTTCGATAGGTATCTCGATACCGGTATTCCTGACCGCGATCATGTTGATGTACATCTTCTCTATCACATTAGGTTGGCTACCTTCCTATGGGCGTGGCGAGACCTCAAGCCTATTGGGCTGGGAATCAGGCTTCTTCACCGTAGATGGTCTAAAGCATCTGATACTTCCTTGTGTATCACTGGCCTCTATCATGCTACCTCTGTTTATCCGTCTAGTACGTGCAGAGATGCTTGAGGTGCTAGGTTCTGAGTACATTAAGTTCGGCAAGGCGAAAGGCCTACCACTTAAGAAGATCCACTATCAGCACGCGCTGAAGAACACCATGCTTCCTGTACTGACCGTAGGTGGTGTACAGATAGGTACTATGGTGGCATACACCATATTGACTGAGACCGTATTCCAGTGGCCAGGCATGGGCTTCTTGTTCCTTGAGGCAATCAACCGTGTAGATACCCCATTAATCACAGCGTATGTAATCTTCGTAGGTCTTATCTTCGTGGTAACCAACACCATCGTTGACCTGTTGTACGGATTGATCAACCCAACCGTTAACCTAACTGGCAAAGGAGCATAATCATGGAACAAGTAGCAGCAGCTCCAAGTCGTTGGGAGCGTATTAAAAACTCTGACATTCTTTACTATTTCTTGCGCGATAAGGTCGCGATGTTCAGTGCATTCGTGTTTGCCTGCTTCTTAGTAGCTGCACTCGCTGCACCTATCATCGCGCCGACAGACCCGTATGACCTGACCTCTATCGATATCATGGATGCCGAGCTTCCTCCATCATGGATGGAATACGGCGATGCAAACTTTGTACTGGGTACCGATGAGCAAGGCCGTGATATCTTTTCGACCATCCTATACGGTGCGCGTCTATCTCTGACTATCGGCTTCCTTGCGGTGGGTCTGCAGATGGTTCTAGGTATCGTGATCGGTCTATCAGCAGGTTACTTCGGTGGCCGTATCGATAGCTTCCTGATGCGTTTTGCGGATATCCAGCTGTCATTCTCAACCATGATGGTTGCGATCATCGTATCGGCTATCTTCAAGGCCAGCTTCGGTGGTGAGTTCTATAGCCAATACGCCGTGGTCATGCTGGTGGTGATAATCGGTATCGCGGAATGGCCTCAGTATGCGCGTACTATCCGTGCATCTGTGTTGGCAGAGAAGAAGAAAGAGTATGTAGAAGCGGCGCGTGTAATGGGCTTTAAAGCACCGCGCATCATGTTCCGCCATATCCTGCCAAACTGCTTGTCACCAATCTTGGTTATCTCTACGGTACAGATTGCAAACGCCATTATGTCAGAGGCTGCGCTTTCTTTCCTAGGTCTTGGCCTACCGGTAGACCAACCGTCTCTGGGCGCACTTATCAGTACTGGCTTTAACTACATCTTCTCTGGTGCTTGGTGGATTACTGCCTTCCCAGGTATCGTACTAGTAACCCTAGTTCTGGTAATCAACCTTCTAGGTGACTGGTTACGTGATGTATTCAACCCGAAAATCTATAAGGGTTAATATCCATTTGTTGTAAAAATGGCCGTCCAAGTGACGGTCATTTTTTTGTCCGTAAGCCTCTGTTTTGACGTACTTTTAACAATGTTCGTTGCTGTATTGCTAGTCTTTGCTGGGTTGCAAATTGAGATCTAGGTCACGCAGTGTCGGCAAATCAGTTAATCGTTGAATACAGATATAAACTCATCGCACTTATTGTGTTGATCTTGCTATTGGTGGAAGTCTCCACACTGAACTATTTCCCGGTGATCTTGTTCATTTTCGCCGGAGTTAACGCCTTTTGTATCCGTCTTATCTACAGCATCTACTGCAAGCGTAAGAACAAGTCCCCATCCCTAGGTTTGCTGACCATTACCGACGAGTCTATCTTGTCTCAGCCGGTGTTCTATCTTGCCCTGACCGTGCCCTTCTTCTGGGCCATGGTGGTATTTCTGATCTCTTTTAAAGATGTTGCTATTACCTTTGATGCCGAAGGCATGCAGGCGCTGTACGAGACCTCACGCTTCCCTTTTATGATCATGTGGGCGTCTATTCCCATGATGGCGCTGGTGGCCTCGATTCATAGAGCCAAGCAGACGGAAAAACAGATCTCTAAGGTCGAAAAGCAGATACAGATGTCTGAGGTGAAGAATAATGCGGAGCTATTTCTTTCTCATTACGATTTCTACACCAAGGCGATAAAAGAGGTGATAGAGAAGGTTTTCGATGAAGATCGCAGCCTGAAGCTGGTTTATTTCAGCAAGAAAGATGCCTACATGAACATCTTCCGTGGTGCCAGTATTCAAAATGGTGTCGCACCCATCTCAAGTTGTTTCTTTGAAAAACAACTCAAGCAGTTCGATGAGGCTAAGCAGGACTATCTGGTGCTATCAAGTCTAGAAAGACAAGGTGGGAGCGTCAGCGAGTATCGTGTGCGTCAGGTGCGTTATTCGTTGCATCAGATCATGACCCGCATTGGCGTAAATGCTGACAATACCTTGTTCAACTCCCCTGAAGCCTGCCTGGCACAAGCCTATCGAGAGGTGATGATACTGATTTCTTTGCTTGATATGTTGGTACGTGAATTTAGACATGAGCTGGGTGAAGAAAGGTGTGATGCATATTTAAGTCAGCTACCAATGATTCAAGCAAGCTCTAATATTATGCGAGCGGTTTGAAAAAGATTGCACACCGCTTACACTATTCAGAACAGTATTTCTTTCAATGGATTGAAGGGGTTAACGAATGGCAAAGGGTATTGGTGTTCTAGCAGTCTTGGTAGCAAGCATCTTGAGTTTTGGGGCTCAGGCTGGTCAATATCTTTGCTCGGCCACTCAATCTTCCTATGAGAAGCCCGCAGAACTTGGTGAAGAGTGCCCAGTAGGGAATGCACTATGGGGCAATAGCAAACCCAAGCATAAAAATTCTACCTTCTGGATCCAGTGTGGTCTATTCCCTGAAGGTCTCACCATGGGGCAGGTCGAAACCCTTTATCCTAATGTGTCAGCATCGATCTGGAACAAGCAGGAGAAAAAGGGCATGCGATGCCTTATCGGTCCCTACGATGACTTCTCCCAAGTTCGTCTTGAGTTAACCCAACTAAAAACAGTGACTGGTTTTGAGAGTGCGTTTATTAGGGAAGTGCGCAAATAACTGCTCTACTGACACTTTTGTGAGCCTCAAAAAATAAAAAATAGCCCAAAACATTTGGTACGCCAGATAGTAAATGTGCTTTCACGGGCCTTGATATTTACGTAAACCGAGCCATCTAACCTCTATGCGTATAAATTCATATTTATCAGACGCTTGTACACTCTTGCTTGATTCAAAGTCATAATCAAAGACTTATTCTTTCATCGCTAGATATTACTTTCCTCAATGGTTTTAGACTCCCAGTAATATTACTGAAACCTCGCCTGTAACAAAATGTAATAAAGCCTGTTTATAAACTTCCGCCAGATTATTCCATTAACTGACAAGGAGTTGAAAGGAAGTAATGGGCATACAAAAACTTAAGAAACAGGCACTGGCGCTTTCGATTGCTGGACTTGCCTCTCAGGCTGTTTTTGCTGAGGCTCCGGGAATAGAAAGAGCGGACGTGGACCTTGGTGATAACTTTAAGATTGCGATCCTACCGGACACGCAATACCTCACCTTTAACTACCCAGAGATATTTACTAAGCAGACTGAGTGGTTGGCCGCCAATGCAGCCAAAGAGGATATTCAGTTTGTTATTCATGTGGGCGATATCGTCCAGAAAGGCCAGAACGAGTGGGAGTGGGAGCACGCCAACGAGTCGATGAAAGTGTTGGATGATGCTGGTATCCCTTACAGCACCACGATTGGTAACCACGACATTGATAAAACGGCTTCTTCTTGGGAGTTGGTCAATGCCGATAATTTTATAAAGCACTACGGACCACACCGCTTCGAGGGTCGTGATGATTTCTTGGGTGCTTCAGAAGATGGACTGGTAACGGCATTTAGGTTTTCTGCTACGGGTCGTGACTTCCTTATTTTGAATATGTCTATCGACCCAACCGAAGAGCACTTGGATTGGGGGCGGGCTATCCTGCGCAGCTATCCGAACTTGCCTACCATTCTCGTGACTCATCGATTAGTGGGCGAGAATGGCGACCTAGGCTTTACCAACAATGTTTTCTCTGGCTTTGAAACCAAAGACCCTATCCAGATGTGGGAAGAGTTTATTAAACACGAAGACCAGATCTTTATGACTATCAATGGTCACTCCTCTCCAGCGCCATCCAATGGTGCGTACAACATAGTGAGAACCAATGCCAATGGCCTCCCGGTAAATCAGATTCTAGTCGACTACCAAAATCTCTATGAAGACGACGAGACCTGCAGTGATGTCTACCCAGAAAACTGTGGAGAGAAAAGTGGCAAAGGCTATCTGCGTATCATGAATATTGATATGGCGAACAACACCATCTCTCACAGGTCTTACTCACCCCATATCGATGAACTAGAAGGTGATGGTGATTACACTACTGGTGAGGAAGGCTTCTTCCTCGATAAGTGGAATCACTTCGATGATTACATCAATTTCGCTCAAAGATTTGGAGAGACTGAACCAACCGAGATAGAGCAGGTAGACATTCAAATTGAATACGATGATCCAGAAGAGTTTGGCGGTAACAAATGGCTGACTAAGACTGAGACAACTTTGCCTGCAGGCACTTACGAAACCATCACCGCTAAGGCTTCCCCTGAGGTGAATTCTCTTAAAGGTGTTGAGCTTGAGTGGAATATCGAAAATTTAAGCCGTGCAAATGAGAATGTTGTAGAACTGATTGAGAGCCCATCTAGCAACGAGGTACAGATTAAGGCTCTTAATCCTGGTGTTGCTCTTATTACGGCTGAAGCTCAAGGTTCTGAATCTGAACCGATAAAGGTTACGGTTACTGAGCCAGTAAACAACATCTATGCGCTTAAAGTTCTAAATGAGAACAATCAGGCTTTTGCAGAGCCAGGAGAGACAGTCTCATTTGATCTAGAAATGTCATCGCTACAGCAAGTTCAAGATGTGGAACTGAAATTTACCATTCATACCAAAACCATCGAGGACGATAAGGTTGAGGTGACAGACAGCGTTTATGCAGATACTGCATTTATCGAAGGACTGAATGGCTTCAGTGTATTGGATTACTCTTATGAGCCTATTGTTGATGCTGAAGACCCTGAGCTAGGGGCAAGAGTAGAGATGACTGTGAATCTTCAGTGTGTGGAGGGTTCTTGTACATCAGATATGACTAAAGAATCCATTGCAAGCATCAGCTTTGAAACCAACCCAGAGGTATCAACCGGTAAAGCGAGTAAAGATGACTCTTACACCGAGATCGAAATTACTAGCCTGTCAGTAAACAATCAGCAGACTCTAGAGCAAACGCCTACCTATGCCATGGAAATCAAAGATAGAGTGGCGTTTAAATCAGTCTACCCATTTGGAGATGTGGCTGGTGGAGCGACTGCTGGCGAGTTTATTAGCGATACCAAAATTGACCTTGCTGACCTAGCTATGGTGCAAAGATTTATGGGTTCAAACTCAAGCCTTGGGGATGACTACTGGCGCCATATCCGCTGGGGTTCTTCTCGAGCTGATGTTAATGGGGATGAAGTTATCGATATGAAAGATTTCTATACCATTTATCAAGAACTAGACATGCACAAATAACAAGGGAGCCATGATTGATATGTTGACTAAAAATAAACTGCTGTTTGCTCTGCTTGCTACGTGTTTTGCTCTAGCGGGCTGTGATGATGAATCTGCTGCTGAGGTTTCACAGGGGAATATCTCTTTAAATGTTGAAGAGGCTTGGGATGCTGAGAAAAACGTGACCTATGATGTCATTGCGAGCAATGCGGGAGACCCAGGTAAGATAAATTGGTCTGTTAGCGATACCTCTGTGCTAGAGATAAGCTCGATCGAGCAAGGCGGTTCAGCAATCAGAGTGAAAGCACTCGACTATGGCAGCGCAACCATTACGGCGAGTATTAGCAATGGAAATACCATAGAGTCGGTAGTTACTGTCGAGGGCTTATCTGAGAACGTATTTGCGGTGAAACCATCATCAACTGCTCAATCAACTCAGTCTGCTGAAGGAGACAGTTTCGCTAGTTTTGCCCTTACTATGCCTCACAGCAGTGGTGTATTAAATGCCAAGGTGGCTTTTGAGGTAGAGGCGAGTTCCCTCGACACTGCAAATTCAACCGTAACGGGTCATGGGATGTTCCAAGCATTGGAAAATGACCTTGGTGAGCAGATTGTCTGGACCGGCTCTGATGGTGATAAGCAACAGGGCTATGTGATCCTTTACGCGGTTAGTGAAGAGTTAGGAGACCTATTCTACGGAGTTCCAGCGCAAGAGGAACTGACGCTAGGTACGATTAACTTTAAGGTTTCTAATGAAGATGTTGCTCTTACTATCACTAGCGTAGAAGTAGCGGGTGTGAATGAACTTCTTAACGTTCATCAGTATGAACCTCCTTTAGTTACAGATACAGCATCGGTATCAACCAACTAGGTTCGAGATATAAAAAAATGCCAGCAACACTGCTGGCATTTTTTCGTTTCAAAACCTGCGATTAACGCATGGTAACAAACTCTTCTGAGCCCGTTGGGTGGATAGCCACAACAGAGTCGAAGTCAGCTTTAGTTGCGCCCATCTTCATAGCAACACCAAAGCCTTGGATCATCTCATCAACTGTGTAGCCGATACCGTGTAGGCCAACAACCTTCTCGTCGTCGCCGGCACATACTAGCTTCATCTTACAAGGTTGACGGTGCTTAGTTACTGCAGTGTACATGGCAGTGAAGCTAGAGGTGTACACCTTAACGTTTTCTTCGCCAAACTCTGCAATTGCTTCTTGTTCAGTCAGACCGATAGTGCCGATTGGTGGGTGGCTGAATACCACAGTCGGGACTAGCTTGTAGTCCATCTTAGCGTCTGGTTTGTTGTTGAATAGACGCTCAGAAAGCTGACGACCCGCTTTAACTGCAACTGGCGTTAGTTCGATGCCGCCTTCCATGATGTCACCTACGCAGTAGATACCGTCAACGTTAGTTTGTTGATACTCGTCTACCTTGATGTAGCCACGGTCAGTGGTTTCTACACCTGTCGCATTTAGGTTGATCGCGTCTGTGGTTGGGTGACGACCGATAGCCCAGATTAGGGTATCAACGTTGTGGCTGTTGCCGTTCTCAAGGTGCAGAGTTAGGCTGCCATCTTCCTCTTTCACTACCTCTTTTGGTACGGAGTGAGTGTGAAGGGTTGGACCTTCAGCCGTCATTACTTCAGTAAGGGTCTCGATGATCATAGGGTCAAAGCTACGAAGTGGAGACTCTTTACGCACGAATAGGTCGGTTTGAGTACCAAGTGCACTTAGAACGCCGGCGATCTCAACCGCGATGTAGCCCGCACCAACAACCGCAACACGCTTAGGTTGCTCGGTTAGGTCGAAGAAACCGTTCGAATCGATACCGTGTTCAGCACCAGGGATATTTGGGATAGTTGGGCGACCGCCAACGGCGATAAGGATATGGTCAGCGGTGTAATGCTCGCCATTTACTTCAACGGTTTTCGCGTCAACGAATTTAGCAAAGCCCTTGATTACCTCAACCTTGTTGTTGCCTAGCACACGGTCATAAGACTGGTGGATACGGCCGATATAAGCCTGACGGCTTTCCACTAGGGTAGACCAGTTGAAGCCTTTTACATCCACATCAAAGCCGTAGTCTTCAGCGTATAGGTTCATCGCCTCAGCTACCTGAGCGCCGTGCCACATTACCTTTTTAGGCACACAGCCAACGTTCACACAGGTACCGCCAAGGTCTTTCGCTTCAATCAAAGCTACCTTAGCACCATACATAGCCGCTCGGTTTGCAGAAGCGATGCCGCCACTGCCGCCACCAATACAGATGTAATCAAAATGAGTTGCCATTATTTTCTCCAAATTCCTTGTGTATTTTTTATATGGGGTGCCTTTTACTCAGGTACAACCCATTCAACCTTGAAGTGACCAGTTGAAGGTGCGATTGCTTGCTTAAGCAATGGCAGAATCTCTTTCATTTGGCTTTCTAGCTTCCATGGCGGGTTGATGACGATCATGCCAGATGCCGTCATGCCGCGTTCGTTTGTGTCTGGGGACACCCCTAGTTCAATCTGCAAAATCTTCTTAATGCCAAGGCCTTCGAGGCCCTCAAGCATGTCATCGATATCGTAGCGATTCACCACAGGATACCAAATCGCATAGATGCCCGTAGCCCAGCGTTTGTAACTTTGTGCAATGGCATTTACAACATCGCGGTATTCTTTGGCTAGCTCATACGGTGGGTCGATAAGTACCAGGCCTCGACGCTCTTGAGGTGGAAGGCTCGCCTTTAGGCGCTTAAAGCCATCTTCTTTGTAGATGCGTACCTGACGGTCACGGTGGAACTCTTGCTCAAGAAGTGGGAAATCACTCGGGTGCAGCTCAGTTAAAACCATGCGGTCTTGCTTGCGTAGCTGTGCACGCGCAACGCGTGGAGAGCCAGGATAGTATCTTAGGTCTTCGCCTTGGTTTAGGGTGCGAATAGAGTCTAGATAGCTGGTTAGCTCTTCTGGCATAGCTTGTTGCCAGATCTTAGCGATACCTTGCTTGTATTCACCGGTTTTTTCAGACCATTCATGGGTTAGGTCATAGCGACCCACACCCGAATGGGTATCGTGATATACAAAGGGCTTATCCTTTTGCTTTAGCGCATCTAGGATTAGACTTTGAACTATGTGTTTAACAACGTCTGCATGGTTGCCAGCATGAAAGCTGTGGCGATAACTGAGCACAGTATCTCCTAGGAATGATCGATATAGAGTCTCACGCCAGTATACTTGAAAAACGCCTAAGCTGTCGCAATCTAAGTATCTATAAGATAAAACAAAAGGGAACTTCCAATGCCTAACCCGTTGCTTGATTTTACTGATTTACCTCCGTTTTCGGACATTAAGCCTGAGCATGTTAAGCCTGCCGTGGAAAAGGCAATCGCAGACTGCCGTCATAAGATTGACCTGGTTCTAGAAGGGAATGAAAATCCAACTTGGGACAACATCTGCTTGCCTATCGATGAAACCGATTCGGTTCTTTCTCGCCTTTGGTCTCCTGTGAGCCATTTGAACTCGGTTGCTAACAGTGAAGAACTTCGTGAAGCGTACGAGAGCTGCTTGCCACTACTGTCTGAGTTCAGCACTTGGGTTGGTCAGCACAAGGGATTGTACGAAGCCTATAAGACCATCAAGAACTCTGGTGAGTTTGAGCGTCTGTCTCAGGCTAAGCAAAAATCTATTACCGATGCACTGCGTGATTTCGAGCTATCTGGTATTGGTCTACCTGCAGATGAACAGCACAGATACGGTGAGATCAGTAAGCGACTCTCCGAGCTTGCGTCTAAGTTCTCAAACAACGTTCTTGATGCCACCATGGGTTGGTCAAAGCACATCACAGATGTATCTGAGCTTTCAGGTATGCCAGAGTCTGCACTAGAGGCAGCTAAAGCGGCGGCTGAGGCGAAAGAGCTTGAGGGTTATCTACTAACACTAGAGATGCCTTCGTATATTCCAGTATTAACTTACTGTGACAATCAAGAACTGCGCCGTGAGATGTATGAAGCGTACAACACCCGTGCGTCTGATCGTGGTCCAAATGCTGGTCAGTGGGATAACTCAGAGATCATGGCTGAGCAGCTTAAGCTTCGTCATGAGATTGCGCGTATGTTGGGCTTCTCTAACTACAGTGAACGTTCCATTGCCACTAAGATGGCAGAGTCTACCGAGCAGGTACTTGGTTTCCTAAATGACCTAGCAACCAAGGCCAAAGCACAAGGTGAGCGCGAGGTTGAAGAGCTAGCACTGTTTGCCCATGCGGAGTATGACGTTCATGAATTAAACCTATGGGACATTGCTTACTACAGTGAAAAGCAGAAGCAGAGTCTATTCAGCATCTCTGACGAAGACCTGCGCCCATACTTCCCTGAAGATAAAGTGATTTCTGGTCTATTCGAGGTGCTTAAGCGCGTCTTTGGTATGACAGTACAAGAGCGCAAGGGTGTGGATGTATGGCACGAATCTGTGCGCTTCTTTGATATCTACAACCCGCAGGGAGAAGTTCGTGGTAGCTTCTATCTTGATTTGTATGCCCGTGAACACAAGCGTGGTGGTGCATGGATGGATGAGTGCCGAGTACGTCGTACCACCATCGATGGCACGCTAGAAACGCCAGTGGCGTATCTAACCTGTAACTTCAACAAGCCAGTGGGTGACAAGCCTGCGCTGTTTACTCACAACGAAGTAACCACTCTGTTCCATGAATTTGGCCATGGTATCCACCACATGCTGACCCAGATCGATGTGTCTTCAGTGTCTGGTATCAATGGCGTGCCGTGGGATGCGGTTGAATTGCCAAGTCAGTTCCTAGAAAACTGGTGTTGGGAAGAAGAGGCGCTAGCCTTTATTTCGGGTCACTTCGAAACCGGTGAGCCACTTCCGAAAGAAATGCTCGAGAAAATGCTAGCAGCGAAAAACTTCCAGTCGGCGATGTTTATCCTGCGTCAGCTAGAATTCGGATTGTTTGACTTCACTCTGCATACCGAATTCGATCCAGAGATAGGTGCTCGCGTTCTTGAGACACTGGCTGAGGTGAAAGAGAAGGTAGCCGTTCTTCCTAGCCTAGAGTGGAACCGTTTCTCCCACGCATTTAGCCATATTTTTGCTGGTGGCTACAGCGCGGGTTACTACAGTTATCTTTGGGCTGAGGTGCTGTCTTCAGATGCGTTCTCTCGCTTTGAGGAAGAGGGCATCTTCAACGAGACTACAGGTAAGAGTTTCCTCAACAACATCCTTGAGATGGGTGGCAGTGAGGAGCCTATGGAGCTATTCAAACGCTTCCGTGGCCGTGAGCCAGAGATCGATGCCTTGCTTCGACACTCAGGCATCAGCGCCTAACAGAACTAAAAACGCCAGCATCAGCTGGCGTTTTTTATGGGTTCACATTTCTGTTGATTGGGTTCTGTAGCGAGATAAGGGTTTCAGTAGATTGCACCTCATCGATAGCCTGAAGTTTGTTGATCAGCACGTGTTGCAGCTCTTCAATACTGCGGCACATCAGCTTAACGAAAATGCTGTAGGCACCTGTGGTGTAATAAGCTTCAACCACTTCGTCTAGGGCATTAAGCTTCTCTAGAGCCGAGTGATAATCTTTAGCCGCGTTGAGGTTGATGCCGATAAAGCAACACACGTCGTAGCCAAGCATCTTGGTATTCACGACCACCTCAGTCCCTTCAATGACTCCAGCTCCTTTCATCTTCTCAATGCGCACATGCACAGTTGCTGGGCTGACATGAAACTGCTTCGCCATCTCTGCATAGGGAGTGCGAGCATCTATCATCAAGGTTTTTAGAATGTCTTTGTCCAACTGATCGAGCAGAGGTGTTGGATTCATTAGATTTCCCCGAAACTTATAGTGGAATAAGATAAACTATATCCTGTTTGAAAAATTACTGAAGAGAGAAGAGCTTGCAGATTCAACTGTTGGCATCCCAAGAGCGTCAATCTGAGCTGAATGAATTGGCTGAGCGCTGGGGATTGAAGCACGACCCAGAGAGCGTTTTTGCCTTGGTTCTAGAAGATAAGCTTGAGCTGAAGAAGCTGGATGAACCTAAGCTGGGTTCTATCTTTGTTGATTTCGCTGGTGGCGCTGTGGCTCACCGTCGTAAATTCGGTGGCGGTAAAGGTCAGGCTATTGCCAAGGCCGCTGGCCTTAACAAGGGTGTGACTCCGAATGTGCTAGACGGCACCGCAGGCCTTGGCCGTGATGCTTTTGTTCTCGCTTCTCTTGGATGCAAGGTGCAGATGGTGGAGCGCCACCCTGTGGTTGCCGCTCTTCTTGATGATGGCCTTAAGCGCGCCAAGTCAGATCCTGAGATTGGTACTTGGGTGAGCGAACGAATGAGCCTTCTGCACGCCTCAAGCCTAGATGCGCTATCTAAACTGGCAGAAGATTTAGGGTTCGTGAAGCCTGATGTGGTCTATCTCGACCCTATGTATCCTCACCCAGAGAACAAAAAGAAAAGTGCTCTGGTAAAGAAAGAGATGCGCGTATTCCAGCACTTAGTGGGCGCTGATCTCGATGCTGATGGTTTGCTAACACCAGCCCTTGAGCTTGCAACCAAGCGGGTTGTGGTTAAGCGTCCCGATTATGCGAACTGGCTCGATGAGAAAAAACCTAGCATGGCTATAGAGACTAAAAAGAACCGCTTTGACGTGTATGTGAAGTCGGCCATGGATAGCCAAAATTAAAACTTGAATTGCCTTTACCTCGCCACTATATCTAAGTAATAATCATTCTTATTTCTTCTTTGGCTAGTGAGGTGTTATGGCTAAGAAAATGTGCAAATTAAACCGACGCACTATTGCAGCGAGTATGGGGGCAGTCTATTCCATCGTGGCTGAACCTAAGTTTGTGTGTCGCTCTTGTGCCCGCTCTGCGGATAAAAGTGCCAATTTGTGCAAGCCTACTCCGATACCTCCCAAGGCATGTCGCAGTGCGAATCCATCTCTAGAGATAGTAGAAGAGTGCGCACTGGTAGCAGAAGCTAAGCAGACTCAGACGATTTCTGAGGTTAAGAAGCCAGAAAAAACCGTTGTTGAGGTCAAACCAAGCAAGCCGCAGATCAAGCGTGCAGAGCGAGCGGTTGCTAAGGCAAAAATGAAGCGAACGGAAACTGCCGAGGTGGTAGAGCTTGAACCGCGTATCAACGAGAAAGCGCTGAAGAAACAGCGTAAAGCGTTAAAGCAACAGAAAAAGCTGTATAAGAAACTTAAGAAGCTCCTAAAAAAAGAGCAGAAACTGACTCAGAAGCGAGCAAAACTGGATGCTCATCTAAACGAGGTCTTCGAAGCCTCAAATGTACAAGCCAGCAGCAAACATCTACATTAAAAAAGGCCCTCAGTGAGGGCCTTTTTACTTTCTGTGTTAATCGAGCGGTACAACCAAAAGATCGATTGGCATATCGTGTACCAAATGCCTAGTGTTCGACAGCAACTTGCCCCAGAAGTCGTGGTGGTGACCACATACAACTAGGTCGAAGCCCTGCTTCTTAATAGCATCTGACAACTCTTCTGCTAAGTCTCCTCGTCCAACCATAACGTTAGCGATTGGATAATCTACATGCTCAGCCAAGGTCTGTAGTTTATCGGTCGAGTGCTTGGTCACTGCAGCCTGATTATCTACAAGGTTTACATCGATAAGTCCAGCGTAGATGTTGTTGTAATTTACATCGATATGGATCAGAGAAAGTTCAGCACCCACCGCTTTGGCTAGGTTGGCTGCTCTCTTTACTAGATATTCACTGTGATCGCCTAGGTCTACAGCGACTACTATGTGTTGATAGCTCATGACGGTCTCCTTGTTGTTTTTATTCTCTATTTTCAGTTTAGCAGTCCGTAAAATTGATTCTGCTAGAGTGATCCAAAGTTGCAAGATTTCACTACTTAATGGACGGGATTTTTGATTTGGAGCAATTTTTATTAGCAATCGGCAACGGTGAGCGTGTTATATTTATTGCTAATCAGCGGTATTTAGAGAACAAGAGGAACGTCTTATGCTGGCACAAGAAATGGTAGATAAACTAAATGAGCAAATTAACCTAGAATTTTTCTCATCCAATCTATACTTACAAATGAGTGCTTGGTGCGAAGACAAAGGTTTCGAGGGCGCGGCTGAGTTCATGCGCAAACATGCCACCGAAGAAATGGAGCACATGCAGCGACTTTTCACTTACGTTAGCGAGACAGGGTCAATGCCTATTTTAGGTACGATAGAAGCTCCGCGCTCTGAGTTCGCTACTTTAGGTGAAGTGTTCCGCGAGACATATGAGCACGAGTGTATGATTACGGAAAAAATCAACAAACTCGCGCATGCTGCCTTTGTTAGTCAAGATTACTCAACGTTCAATTTCTTGCAGTGGTATGTGGCAGAACAACACGAAGAAGAGAAATTGTTTAAAGGGATTTTAGACAAGCTAGAACTAGTAGGTGAGAACGGCCAAGCTCTGTTCTTCATCGACAAAGACCTAGCGACCATGGCGAAAGAAGGTTCAACCTCAATAATGGATGTAGCCGCAGAGTAGGCTTCAGCTACTCGACTCTAACGATCTTGCACTGATCGTCTGGCTACTCCTTGAGGCTTAGGGAGGAAGAGAGATGATCAGTGGGGATTTGATTATTTTTGCGCTTTTGACTGTAACAACAGTCAATTTTGTCCGTTATATCAGCACGTTGCGAACGCTCATATTCGTAATGCGAGAAGCTCACCCTTTACTATATCAACAGGTAGACGGGCGCGGTTTCTTTACTACTCAAGGAAACGTGGTCAAACAGTTCCGACTCTTCCACTATCTTCGCGGTCGCGAATACAAAGAACATCATGACCCTGTATTCGTTGAGAAATGCGATAAGGTCCGAGAGCTCTTCATACTGAGTTGTGCCTTACTGTTCGTAACCCTGATTGCTGCATTTAGCGTCTAGATTGCAAGTCACAAGCAAGTGAGTACAATACACCCGCGAAGGGCATGCGTATTGCGCATGTCCTTTTTTGTTTTTTGGTCGCAGAGAGTAGAGAGATGAGTGAACGCTTTGATGTTGTGGTAATTGGTGCTGGCGCATCAGGAATGATGTGTGCCGCCGAAGCAGGGAAGCGTGGACGTAAGGTTTTGGTGCTGGATCATGCTAAGAAACCGGGTCGAAAAATCCTTATCTCTGGTGGTGGTCGCTGTAATTTCAGTAACTACGACGTGTCTGCGGCAAACTTCATCTGTAGCAACCCGCACTTTGTAAAATCGGCTCTATCTCAGTATACCAATTGGGATTTTATCTCTATGGTGAGCAAGCATGGTATTGAGTTTGAAGAGCGCGACCATGGGCAGTTGTTTTGTGTCGATTCTGCCAAGCAAATCGTGCAGATGCTTCTGGATGAGTGCGACAGTAACTTCGTTCAGTTCCGCTATCAGATAGCTGTTACCGATATCGAAAAGATCGGCTCTGGTTTTACCTTGCTTGCTAATGGTCATCGTATCGAATGTGAATCGCTGGTGGTTGCCACCGGTGGTCTTTCTATGCCTAAGCTGGGAGCGACTCCATTTGGTTATCAATTGGCTGAGCAGTTTGGCTTAAGTGTGGTACCAACCACGGCGGGCCTAGTGCCATTCACTTTGCACAAACAAGACAAGATCGATTTTAGCGAGCTATCGGGTATTGCGATTCCAGCTGAGATCTACGCTGAAGATGGCACCATGTTTAAAGAAGCTTTGCTGTTTACTCACAGAGGCTTGTCTGGGCCATCGGTATTGCAGATCTCATCGTATTGGCAAGCGGGACAGAAGGTGACTATCAACCTGGTGCCAGAAGCTGATGTTAAAGAACTGCTAGTGCAGAGTCGCGAAAAACACCCAAACCAGACCACTAAGAACACCCTAAGCAAAGTACTGCCAAAGCGCTTGGTTGAGGTGCTGATTGAGCGTAAACAGCTGACCGACAAACCACTTAAGCAGTTGAATCATAAAGAGTACGATCAGATTGTAGAGCTGTTAGAGGGTTGGCAGATCGTGCCAAATGGTACAGAAGGGTATCGAACTGCTGAGGTCACTTTGGGTGGTGTAGATACCGATCATCTCTCCTCGAAGACTATGGAGTGTAAGACTATCTCAGGTCTGTATTTCATCGGTGAGGTGATGGATGTTACCGGTTGGCTTGGTGGCTACAACTTCTGTTGGTGCTGGAGTTCAGGCTTCGTAGCTGGGCAGAACGCATAAAAAACAGGCCGAAAGGCCTGCTTATCAAACTAGAGCTTTACCTAGGCTTAGGTAATTGCGCTTCGCTTCAAAGTAGCGGTGTTTGTGTGCTTCAAGTTGTGCTTGTAGCACCATCATCTCATCTGAATACTCGCCACGAACTGTAACCGGGGTTTGCTGATAGAAGCGAGACTTCACTGCAAATTCACTCTTGATAGCATCGTATTTGCGCTCAGCATCGATATAGATGTTGAGGTATTGGCTTAGTTGTTGCTGGATTTCACTTTCTACACTTTGTTTCTTTCTTGTTTCGGTGAATCGTTTAATGCTCAGTAGACTCAATGCGGTCGCAGAAGCGGTCGCAACAGCGTAGAAAAACAACATCTTTAGCTCACACCCTCGGAAGACTATTCAGGTGCGCGTATTTTGCACTTGTACAAACTTTAATCAAGTCCCAAAAATGAAAAATGAGTGTCTAAATATTGCACGAAAGTGTGATCTTCATTCATATCAATGAGTTGGCTATTTTCTATTCAGGAAAATAATTTTAAAAAACCGAGTCATGTGACTCGGTTTTCCTCAATTCACGGCTGTTCAGCCTAAAAGTTCCTGTGCACTTTTCACCACATTCTCTGTAGTAAAGCCAAACATCTTGAATAGCTCATCTGCTGGTGCAGACTCACCGAAGGTGGTCATGCCGATGATCTTGCCACCGAAGCCAACATACTTGTACCAGTAGTCAGCGATGCCCGCTTCAACTGCGATGCGCTTAGTTACTGAAGATGGTAGAACCGCTTCACGATATGCTTCGTCTTGCTTGTCGAACACGTCAGTTGCAGGCATAGACACTACGCGTACTGCTTTACCAAGGGCTGCTAGTTCAGCTTGGGCTGCTACTGCTAGCTCAACCTCAGAACCGGTTGCAATGATGATTAGCTCAGGCGTACCTTCACAATCTTTCAGGATGTAACCACCCTTAGCGATATTTGCTAGAGTCTCAGCGTCACGCTCTTGCTGTGCAAGGTTTTGACGAGAGAAGATCAGAGATGTAGGACCATCTTTACGCTCGATAGCCAATTTCCAAGCCACTGCAGACTCAACCTGGTCACATGGACGCCATGTGCTCATGTTTGGAGTTACACGTAGAGAAGCCAGTTGCTCTACAGGTTGGTGCGTTGGGCCATCTTCACCCAAACCGATTGAGTCGTGAGTGTAAACCTGAATATTCTGAACCTTCATCAGAGCTGCCATACGCATAGCGTTACGCGCGTACTCCATGAACATTAGGAAGGTTGCACCGTAAGGTACGAAGCCACCGTGCAGTGTGATACCGTTGATGATCGCTGTCATACCGAACTCACGCACACCGTAGTGGATGTAGTTGCCTGAGAAGTCTTGAGCTTCAAGAGACTTAGAGCCAGACCACATGGTTAGGTTTGATGGTGCAAGGTCCGCAGAGCCGCCCATGAATTCAGGTAGCATCTTGCCGAACGCTTCTAGCGCGTTTTGAGATGCTTTACGTGATGCGATGTTCGCAGGATTTGCTTGAAGGTCAGCAATGATTTCTGCTGTCTTCGCTTCCCACTCAGCAGGAAGGTCGCCGTTTACACGACGCTTAAGCTCAGCGGCTTCCGCTGGGAACTCTTTTGCGTAGGCGTCAAACTTGTCGTTCCAAGCCGCTTCTTTCGCTTTACCCGCTTCGTTAGCATCCCACTCAGCGTAGATGTCAGCAGGGATTTCAAATGGTGCGTGCTCCCAACCTAGGAATTCACGTGCCGCTGCGATTTCTGCTTCACCTAGTGGTGCGCCGTGGCAGTCGTGAGAACCTGCTTTGTTTGGAGAACCGAAGCCGATGATGGTCTTAGTACAGATAAGAGTAGGATGTGGGTCCGCCTTAGCCGCCTCAATTGCTGCATTGATAGCTTCAGCATCGTGACCGTCTACTGCTGGGATTACGTGCCAGCCGTACGCTTCAAAACGCTTAGGAGTATCGTCAGAGAACCAGCCTTCAACCTCACCGTCGATAGAGATGCCGTTGTCATCCCAGAATGCGATCAGCTTGCCTAGGCCTAGAGTACCTGCAAGAGAACACGCTTCGTGAGAGATACCTTCCATTAGACAGCCATCACCCATGAATACATAAGTGAAGTGGTCAACGATATCAAAGCCTGGCTTGTTGAACTGAGCAGCTAGCGCTTTCTCAGCAATTGCCATACCTACTGCGTTAGTCACGCCCTGACCTAGTGGACCAGTTGTAGTCTCGATACCCGGTGCATAGCCATACTCTGGGTGACCAGGAGTCTTAGAGTGAAGCTGACGGAAGTTTTTCAGGTCATCGATAGATAGCTCGTAACCTGATAGGTGAAGCAGAGAGTAGATCAGCATAGAGCCGTGGCCGTTTGAAAGTACAAAACGGTCGCGGTCAGCCCACTCTGGGTTTGAAGGGTTGTGGTTCAAGTGACCACGCCATAATACTTCGGCAATATCAGCCATCCCCATTGGGGCGCCTGGGTGACCAGAGTTAGCTTTTTGTACACCATCCATACTTAGCGCGCGGATTGCATTGGCGAGGTTTTTTCTGTCCATATTTGTTTCCAGTATTTAGATACAAAAGGGAGCTCCGGGCTCCCTTTGGTTATTTGTGTGGTTTACAGCTTTTCAGCGATCATCGACTCAAGCTTACCTTGGTCAACAGCGAAGTTACGGATGCCTTCCGCCAGCTTTTCTACCGCCATTGGGTCTTGATTGTGCTGCCATAGGAATTCGGCTTGGGTCATAGGGACAGGGTGCTCAGTAGTGCCTTTCGAGTCCACAAGTTTAGTCTCAACTTTGCCTTGGCTTGCTTCAAGCTCTGCTAGAAGAGGTGGTGCGATAGTCAGGCGATCACAGCCCGCAAGCTCGAGAATCTCATCGATGTTTCTAAAGCTTGCACCCATAACTACTGTGCTGTAGCCGTGCTGTTTGTAGTGGTTGTATATCTGGGTAACGGAGATCACTCCTGGGTCTTCGCTAGGTTCAAAATCGCGACCTTCTTTGGCCTTGTACCAATCCATGATACGACCAACAAATGGGGAGATCAGATAGACATCTGCCTCAGCACAGGCGCGGGCTTGAGCAAAAGAGAACAGTAAGGTCAGGTTGCAGTTAATGCCCTCTTTTTCCAAGATTTCTGCGGCGCGGATACCTTCCCAAGTAGAGGCTAGCTTGATCAGGATACGCTCATTGGAAATCCCCGCTTGGTTATACATAGCGATCAGTTGACGAGCCTTGGCCACACTCTTTTCTGTGTCATAGGAGAGACGCGCATCCACCTCGGTGGAGATGCGTCCAGGAATGGTCTTTAGGATCTCTTTGCCTATGTTGACCGCCAGCATGTCACAGGCAAATTGAACCTGCTCATCTTTATCTTGGCTTTGATTCTTGGCGTATTCGATGGCCTGTTGGATAAGCCCTTGGTACTCATCGATTTGGGCCGCTTTTAGAATAAGAGATGGGTTGGTGGTGGCGTCTTGAGGTTGGTATTTTTTTATCGCCTCAATCTCGCCTGTATCTGCCACTATGGTGGTGAGCTCACTCAGTTGAGCCAGTATATTTGTCATTCTTCTACCTAGTTCGGTTGGCTAAAGGCAAAAGTGGAAGCCTGAGCTTCCACTTTGAGGGGTTATAGGAACGCTTTGTATGGCAGTTCTGGCTCGTTCAGGAAGATATCCTTGAAGCCACGGAAGTGCTGATAGTGCATGCGACCCTTGTCCGTTGGGTAGGTGTATTTACCGCCTACTTGCCAGAAGAATGGGGCAAAGTTGTATTGCAGTCTGTCTTTCTTCATATTCCACAGCACCTCGATTTCGCGAGGGTCGTTCTGGAAGTTCGCCCAGATATCGTGGTGGAACGGCATCACTACGTCACAGTCTAGAGATTCAGCAGCACGTAGGATGTCTGATGAGGTCATCTTGTCGGTTACACCGCGTGGGTTTTCGCCGAAAGAAAGCAGTGCCACGTCAATTTGATACTCGTTGCCGTGCGCCGCATAGTAGTTTGAGTAGTGAGAGTCACCTGAGTGGTATACAGAGCCACCAGTGGTTTCGACTAGGTAGTTCACTGCACGCTTGTCCATACCGTCTAGGATCTCTTTATCATGAGAAGAGGTGCCCTCAGGTAGAGTAACTAGAGCAGTACGGTCGAATGAATCTAGAACGCGGATCTTCATATCGCCCACTTCAAGCACATCGCCAACCTTAGCCACAACACAGCGCTCTTCTGGCACACCCCAACCAGTCCATAGGTCAACACAGGCTTGTGGACCGATAAACTTCACATGGCTACCGCAGTTTTGCAGTACCGCTGCTGCTACGTTTACGTCGATATGGTCAGCATGGTCGTGAGAGGCTAGAACTGCATCGATCTCTTTGATTGCAAACGGGTCTAGCGGGAAGATAGCGGTACGTAGGTTTGGTTGTAGCGCTTCAACACCACCCATACGCATCATCTGGTGTTGGTTCTTCATGAACTGGTTCTTTTGCGTCTTCTTACCAGTACCACACCAGAAGTCGATAGAGATGTTAGTGTTGCCTTCACTCTTTAGCCAGATACCTGTGCAACCTAGCCACCACATAGAGAAAGTGTTTGGCTCAACCTTAGTGTTTTCAATTTCTTCGTTCAGCCAGGTACCCCACTCAGGGAAAGTATTAAGAATCCAAGACTCACGAGTAATTTCATTTACGTTGCTCATTTCAGCACCTTTTTATTCACGATTTTATATATTCAGGATGTAGGGGGCCGAGCACCTTAAAATTTAAGGCACTTAGCGTATTTTGTTGTTATTGGGTTTAGAGGGTTAGGCTAGGGTCACACTAGGATGACCTCAGTTCCTTGCCGCTTGATAGCTTCGATGACCTCTGGGTTGGCATCTTTGCCTGTGATCACCACATCTATCTTTTGAGCAGGGCAGAAAAGCATTCCGGTTCTCTGTCCTACCTTAGAGCTGTCCACCACCACCACGAGCTTGTCTATCTGTTCTAGCATCTGCTGCTCCGCTACTGCAGTTAGCATGTCCGCCTTATATAGGCCAGTTTCAGTTAAACCTTTGCCTGAGGTGAACATCCAGTTGCCTGCGTACCCGTTTAGCACATCCGGGGTAGGGTTAAGGAAAATATTCTTAGACTTGTTGTACTGACCCCCAATGATGATCACATCTTGGTGGTCTTCATTAATTAGATAGCTGGCTAGTGGGAAGTAGTTGGTGATGATCTGTACATCACGTCCGCATAATTGCTGTCCCAATAGAAAAGCAGTTGAGCCACAGTTCACAACTACGCTGTCTCCCGCCTGACAAAGTTCTGCGGCCTTGATTGCGATCAACGTCTTCTCTTCATAGTACTCTGTACTGTTGATCGTCAGCGGTGACCAGTTGCTTTTGTTCGATTGAACGCGCTCTGCACCATTGCGAACCTTACGTAGCTTGCCCAGTTCGTCCAGCTTGGAGATGTCTCGGCGAGCTGTCGCAGGAGAGACATTAAAGTTCTCGGTTATGTTGGAGACATTAATGGATTTGTTCTCTTCTAATAGAGACAGAATCCCGTTATGTCTTTGCGTTTCGTTCATGCCATCACCTTGTGCTCATTTCTGAGCGTTTCGCAATACTAGTGTGTGATTGCTTTATGATTACTTTTGATTTGTTTTGATTATATTGCTCACCAATTTGATTGTCAAACTTTGCATCGGTAAAAATGTGACCTAGAATGTGTATATTTATAAGTGATTGATTTTATTGGTTTAATTTAAATTGTCGTGATCTAGTGCTCAATAGTAGGAGTTTTATGGGGTGAAAATTGACCGAAATCAATCTAATCACAAATGTGCATTGAATGATTATTTGTGATTGTTAATTATCTTTACGTGAGCAAACAGAGGGTAGATTTCTCAAAGAAGGAATCACTCGAACCTACAACTAAATAGAATTAAAAAATTAATCAAAAGGGTAAAGATATGGAGTTCTTGTACGATATCTTCTATATATTTTACAGCCAAGTCATGACCAAAGCCCCGCTCCTGCTCGGCTTAGTTACCTGTCTCGGTTATATTCTTCTCAAGCGTGACGCTACTACCATCATCTCCGGCTCCATCAAGACTATCGTAGGCTTTATGATTGTTCAGGTGGGTGCAGGCACTCTGGTAGCTGGCTTCAAACCTGTTATAGAAAAGCTAAGTGAAATCCACGGTTTAACCGGCTCGGTTATCGACCCCTACACCTCGATGATGGCCACCATGGAAACCATGGGTGAGAACTACTCATGGGTAGGCTATGCAGTATTGTTAGCCCTGGGCCTTAACATTCTTCTGGTGGCTTTCCGCCGCTTTACCGGTATCCGAACCATTATGTTGACTGGACACATCATGTTCCAGCAAGCAGGTTTGATCGCGGTGTTCTACTTCGTGCTTGGTGCAAGCATGTGGGAGACCATCATCTATTCTGCGATTTTGATGGCGCTATACTGGGGTATCTCCTCAAACATTATGTTCAAGGCGACAGAAGAGGTTACTGGCGGTGCTGGCTTCTCTATCGGTCACCAACAACAGTTCGCATCATGGATTGCTACTAAGGTTGCCCCAAAACTTGGTGACAAGAATGACAGCGTAGACCACATCAACCTGCCTAAATGGCTGCACATATTCCACGACAGCATAGCGGCGACCACTATCGTAATGACGGTGTTCTTCGGCATCATCATGCTGTCATTCGGCCTTGATAACCTGCAAGAGATGGCAGGTGGCACTCACTGGCTTATCTATATCTTTGAAACTGGTCTTAAATTTGCCGTAGCTATCCAGGTTATCGTAACCGGTGTGCGTATGTTCGTTGCTGAACTGTCTGAGGCATTCAACGGTATCTCTGAGCGTCTTATCCCTAATGCGGTCCTGGCTATCGACTGTGCGGCTATCTACGCATACTCGCCTAACGCTATGGTATTCGGCTTCATGTGGGGTGCGGTAGGTCAATTCGTCGCGGTTCTGGCTCTGCTAGCGTTCGATGCGCCAATTATGATCATCCCTGGCTTCATCCCTATGTTCTTCTCCAACGCAACCATTGGCGTATTCGCTAACCACTTCGGTGGCTGGAAAGCGGTTATGAAGATCTGTTTCGTGATGGGCATCATCGAAGTTGTTGGTTCTGCATGGGCTATCCATATCTTCGCTCAATCAGGCACTGAATTTAATGGCTGGATGGGTATGGCGGACTGGGCTCTGGTATTCCCACCTATTATGCAAGGCCTGTCTGTATCGAGCATGTTCTTCTTCGTAGTCGTGGCGCTAGCAGGTGTGTATATGTACTTCGCATCAGCCAAGCTACGCGCTGAAGAGGATGCAGAGAAAGCCGCAACCATGACAGCAGTAACCCCAGAAGGCTTCGAGGTTGAGGTAAAAGCGGAACGTGAAGCAACTCAAGTGACTTCAGGCCAAGCAGTAGAACAAAAACCAGTGCGCATCCTAGTGTGTTGCGGCTCTGGGCAAGGCTCATCAATGATGTGCTCTAAGAAGATTAAGTCTTATCTAGATAAGCAAGGTATCCCAAGCACAACCAGCAACTGTGCCATTACAGACCACAAGTCTCGTGTCGATAGCTTCGACATCATAGTCACCTCGGTAGCGCTGGCTGAGCAGGTTATTGAACTGCCAGAGGGCAAGTTCAAGCTAGGCGTGAAGAACATGATTATGCCTAAGACCTTTGCTGATGACCTAGTTTCAATCATCAAGAACAACTTCCACAAATAACAACAATAGCGCTCAGTAAGATTGCTGAGCGCACCATAAAACAGATTATAAGTGAGTAAGATTATGCAACTGAAAGATTCCCTAACTTCAAACAACTCTATCCTACTTAACGCTCAAGCGAGCGATTGGAAATCGGCAATCAAGCTGGGCACAGATGCCTTGGTTAAGGCTGGCGTAGTAGAGCCTCGCTACTATGACGCAATCATCACAGCTATCGAAGAGCAAGGCCCTTACATCTGTATCCATGACGCTTTTGCTCTGCCTCATTGCCGCCCAGAGGACGGAGTTATCAAAACAGGTTTTGCCCTGACTGTGCTTGAGACGCCTATCTATTTCGAGGGTGTGGATGAGCCTGTTGATGTGCTAGTAACCCTTGCGGGTAAAGACTCTGATGAGCATATCGAGGGCACTATGCAGGTGGCTAATCTAATTGAGTTTGATGAAGACTTCTCTAAGTTGCGTGCGTGTAAGACTCCAGCGCAGGTAGCGAACCTGATTGAAGAAGCCTTGATGGCGGCAGAAGAGTTCGCTTAAGGGGGCAGATATGTATCAGGAACTGAAAAAGAGGGTGCTAGAGGCAAACCTCAAGCTTCCTAAATATGGCTTGGTGACTTTCACCTGGGGCAACGTCTCTGAGATTGATCGCGAAGCAGGCGTGATTGCCATCAAACCATCGGGCGTGGAGTACGACGCTATGACCTCTGAGGACATAGTGATCCTAGACCTTGAAGGCAATCGCATCGAAGGTACGCTCAATCCATCTAGCGACACCCAGACCCATATTGAAATCTATAAGGCGTTTCCTGGTGTGGGAGGCATAGTTCATACCCACTCTCGAAATGCCACTATTTGGGCTCAAGCCGGTCTGGATATCCCAGCACTTGGCACCACTCATGCGGATTACTTCTACGGAGACGTCCCATGTACTCGTCCCCTAACAGCGGAAGAAATCAAGGATGAATACGAGCGACACACAGGCACAGTAATCATCGAAGAGTTTAGTAAGCGCGACCTAGACCCTGCGGCGGTACCGAGTGTAGTAGTGAGTGGGCATGCGCCATTCTCTTGGGGTAAAGATGCCTTTGATGCGGTGCACAACGCCGTGGTCCTCGAAGAAGTGTCGGCTATGGCACTGGCTACGCGCTCACTGAATCAGAACATCAAGATCCAGCCGGAGCTATCGGATAAGCACTACCTGCGCAAACACGGTGAGAATGCTTACTACGGCCAGAACTAATCCAAGTTTGAGGTTTCCCTATGTACAAAGTCTTAGCGTTGGACCTAGATGGCACTGTGCTTAATGATGAGCACGGTATCCATCCTGAAGTAAAACAGGCCATTACAGAGGCTCAAAAACAGTGGCATGTGCTGATCGTCACCGGCAGACACCATACTGCCGCGAGACCCTACTACTACGAGTTGGGCCTTGATACGCCGATCATCTGTTGCAATGGCACCTACATCTACGACTATGCCACCGAGTCGGTACTCAAGCATCAGGCGATAGAAAAAGAGAGTGCTCTTAAGTTTATCGAGTTGACCCAAGAGTTTGGAGTCAAGATGGTGATGTACGTTACCGATGCCATGACCTATTCCAACTACAACCCTATCACCTATATGGAGGTGTTGGAGGAATGGGCTCTGACGGCGCCTGAGCAGCATAGGCCCAAGATATTCAAGATCGACTCCTTCGCCGAGATGGTGAAAAACAGCGAGCACGTTTGGAAATTCGTGGTCGAGGGAGAGCCTGAGTCGGTAGATAAATTAGTAAAACACCCTTGGGTGCAAGAGGCGTTTAATGGCGAGCGCTCATGGTCAAACCGTGTGGACTTCGCCGCCAAAGGCAACAGCAAAGGGCTTCGTCTTGCCGAGTATATCTCTGAGCTTGGCCTAGATGCGGAACAAGTCATCGCTGTGGGCGATAACCACAACGATATCTCAATGCTCAAGTTTGCCGGCCTAGGCGTGGCAATGAAAAACGCCGATGACCTAGTGAAATCCCACGCCCAAGCGGTATGTAAAACAGATAACAACAAGGATGGCTTAGCCCATCTAATACGTGAAAATTTTAAAGGATAATTCCATGACTAAACCTATGATCCAAATCGCTCTAGACCAAACCAACCTACCTGCGGCGATTGAAGTAGCGAAAAATGTAGAGAGCTTTGTTGATGTAATCGAGGTGGGCACGATTCTGGCGTTTGCCGACGGCATGAATGCGGTATCTACCCTGCGCAAGAACCACCCTGACCATATCCTAGTGTGTGATATGAAGACCACAGATGGTGGCGCAATCTTGTCGCGCATGGCGTTCGAGGCCGGCGCAAACTGGATTACGGTTTCAGCCGCTGCGCATATCGCCACTATCGAGGCGTGTAAGAAGGTAGCAGACGAGTTTGGTGGTGAAATCCAGATTGAGATCTATGGCAACTGGACACTAGAAGACGCTCAGGCTTGGGTTGATCTGGGAGTTAAGCAGGCTATCTACCACAGATCTCGTGACGCGGAACTGGCGGGCGTGGGTTGGACCCAGGCTGACCTTCATAAGATGCGCGCTCTGTCTGAGTTGGGTATCGAGCTATCAATCACAGGTGGCATAGTGCCGGAAGACATCTACTTGTTTGAGGGCATTAATGCCAAGACCTTTATCGCTGGCCGTGCATTGGCAGGTGAGAAGGGTAAGCAGACTGCAGAGGCTCTTAAAGCGCAGATCGATCGCTTCTGGAACTGATTGGAGTCTGTATGTATCAAAACCTACAAAGACATCGAGTGGGCCTGTATGAAAAGGCCCTCCCCAATGAGCTGAGTTGGGAAGAGAAGTTTGAGACCGCTAAAGAGCTTGGCTTCGATTTTCTAGAGATCTCTGTTGATGAATCCGATGAGCGCCGCAGCCGATTGGATTGGGATGATGAAACAATCTATTCATTGCGCAGGCTGTGTGAGAAGTACGAACTGCCATTGCAGTCCATGTGCCTGAGCGCACACCGTAAATTCCCATTTGGTTCACTAAACCCTGAGACTCATAAGCAAGCCTATATCCATATGGAGAAGGCGATTGCATTGGCCTATAAGCTGGGTATTCGCAATATCCAATTAGCGGGCTACGACGTCTACTATGAGCCAAAGAGCGAGGAGACCCATCAACGCTTTATCCAAGGCATGAAAGATGCGGCCAAGATGGCAGAGCGTGCCGGCATCATGCTCTCGGTTGAGATCATGGATACCGACTATCTCAATTCCTTGAGTAAGTTTGAGGTGCTGAATCGTGAGGTAAATTCTCCGTTTTTCACCGCCTATCCAGATGTGGGCAATATCTCAGGCTGGAATTACGACATAGTGACTGAGCTAAAGCTAAGTAAACCACACATTACGCAGATCCATCTGAAGGATACCTACAAGGTGACCGCTGATTACAAAGGGCAGTTTAGAGACCTAGTGATCGGTGAGGGTGAAGTGGACTTCAATGCCATCTTCGACACCCTGAAGCAGACCGAATGTGTGGTGCCCTTGGTGATTGAGATGTGGGCGCAGGATGAAAACTGGAAGCAGAACATTCGTATCGCTCAGACTCGTTTGAATCAGGCATGCGACCATGCTGGATTGCCACAACTCTTTGATTAAACGCCGCTCCTAAGTTGGCAAACCTAAGTGCAATGCATCCCCCCTGTGTTGCACTTTTTTCATTCTATGGCCGTGACAATATGAAAAACTTTTTAATTGCTCCATCTATACTCTCCGCAGATCTTGCAAACCTTGGTGCCGATGTACAAAAGGCTTTAGATGCGGGTGCTGACCTTATTCATTTCGATGTAATGGACAATCACTATGTTCCTAATCTGACCTTTGGTGCACCCGTGTGCCAAGCGCTTCGAGATTACGGCATTACCGCTCCCATCGATGTTCATTTGATGGCAAAACCTGTAGATGCCCTGATTGAGCAGTTTGCCAATGCTGGAGCCAGTTATATCTCGTTTCATGCCGAGGCGAGCGAACATATCGACCGCTCCATACAGCTGATCAAACAGCATGGATGCAAGGCTGGTCTGGTGTTGAATCCAGCTACCCCTTTGAGTGTATTGGACTATGTGATTGATAAGCTTGACCTTATCTTGGTGATGTCAGTAAACCCAGGCTTTGGTGGTCAGGCATTTATTCCAAGCTCTCTGGATAAGCTCACAGAGATCCGAAAGCGCATAGATGCTTCGGGCAGGAAGATACTGCTGCAGGTAGATGGTGGGGTAAAGATTAACAATATCAGGCAGATAGCCGAGGCTGGTGCGGACGTATTTGTGGCAGGCTCTGCAATCTTCGATAGCACGGATTATCGAACGACTATCGACGTGATGAGAACAGAGCTTGCGAGCTAGTACTGACTAAACGGCAATGGTGACTTTATCGCCGCCGACTTCGGCGATCTCTAGCAGGGTATCCATATGATATTTCTTGCGAATAGTGATGGTGTGGCCGTTTGAAGTGACCAGTTTTACGATCTCAAGAACGTCCTTAGGGTGAAGTGATGAGTCTTTGGCGATCTCGATGTTTACACCAAGTTGAGCCAATTTGATTACGTCTGAAGAGTGCATAGTAATAATGTTTCCATGTTAGCAATCCGCGCACTATATCACCGCAGTGTTTGATTCGACCAATATTGGCCGTTCATTCTGTGATTGGTAATAGTTTGGATAAGTGTCTGATTGCACTTGTAACATTGAGTTACATTTCTGGTTAAATGTTGCGTTTCCGAGAACAGAGCTCACTCAGTTATAAATAAAAGCGGGATAACTTGGTTGATTTTTATACATAAATGTCAGCTATATCGGTATTGGGTTTTGTGGGGTTTGAGCGACAAGATCTCAGTCTATACAAGTGGTTGGCGTTGAATTTGCCATAGATTATGCGTATTCTGCGGCATCCCTTATCTTGAGCCAGACAAGCACAAGGGGGGATTCTGTCACCGAAATAGAGGGATTTATGGGGCAGTGATTTCTTAACCTAGTATCGCAGTTTGAGTTATGCCCAAGTTAAATCTACATCAGAACGAACATCCTTCTACCTTGCGTGACCACCTTGATGACGCAATTGATAATGAATTGTTACGTCCGCATTTCGAGAAGCCAAGCCGTAAGATCACCAAGAGCCCTTACCTAACGGATAAGAATGTCTCTAAGCGCTGGAAAGAGCTAAATCAGCCAGAGGTGCAGAGTCAACTTCTAGATTCTCATACCCAGTCGCAGATGGATGCATACAGCAAGAACATCGAACACTTTATCGGTACGGTGAAGGTGCCTGTAGGCGTTGCCGGACCGCTGCGTATTAATGGTTTATTCGCTAAAGACGATTTCTTAATCCCACTGGCTACCTCAGAGGCTGCGCTGGTGGCTTCTTATAACCGTGGCTCACAGCTTTTAACTGCTAGCGGCGGTGCATCTGCCATGCTGCTTAACGAGGGTGTGACTCGAACGCCGGTTTTTGCCTTTAACAGCTTGATCCTCGCGGGTCAGTTCGTTGCTTGGGCGGTAACTCAGTATTCGCATTTTAGAGAAGTCGCAGAATCTACAACCTCCCACGGTAAGCTGAAAGATATCAGCGTAAACATCGAGGGTAACCATGTTTACTTGGTGTTTGAATTTCTGACTGGCGATGCCTCGGGACAGAACATGGTGACTATCGCTACCAATGCCGTGTTTGAGTACATAATGCAAAACTCGCCGATAGAGCCTGAATATGCCTTCCTTGATGGCAACCTCTCTGGTGACAAAAAGGCCAATGCTCATACCCTGCGCGGTGTGCGTGGTAAGAAGGTGACTGCCGAAGCGCATATCCCAGCGGAACTGGTTGAGAAATACCTACACACTACCCCAGAGAAGATGATGCAGTTTGCTCAGATGAGCACAGTAGGTGGCACCCTAAGCGGCACTATCGGTATCAATGCACACTATGCGAATGCGCTAGCGGCTTTGTATATCGCTTGTGGTCAGGATGCGGCGTGCGTAGCGGAATCTGCGGTGGGTATGACTCGCCTTGAAGTAAGTAAAACTGGTGATCTGTACGCTAGCGTGACCCTGCCTAACCTTATGGTAGGTACAGTCGGTGGTGGTACTGGCCTTCCTAGCCAAAAAGCGTGTTTGGACCTCATGGGTCTGCATGGCGCGGGTAAGTCTCAGGCCTTGGCCGAAGTAGCCGCTTCTTTGTGTTTGGCGGGTGAGTTGTCTATTGTGGGTGCCTTCTGTGCTGGGCACTTTTCTCGTGCCCACCACAAACTTGCTCGCAAATAGTTAGCTCTTTCTTTTAAGCTGCTGGATCACTAGGCCGCTGACAATCAGCACTAGGCCAAATAGGGTGGAGACATGAATGGTCTCCCCCAAGATCTGCCACAGTAATACCAATGAGATAAACGGTGAGATAAAGATAAGGTTGCTTATTCTCGCCGTATTCTGAGTAGCCTTTAGCGCGCCCAACCAGAGCACAAAGGTAATCCCCATCTCAAATAGGCCAACATAGGTTACCGCAAGCCAACCCTTGCCTGAGATATCCCACGAACTTCCTTCCCAGATACACAGTGCTACGGCAAACGGCAGTGCAACTAAGAAGCCAAGCAGTACACCAATTACCGGATCTGCCTTGTTTTTGGTGTTCAATATCCAATATCCCGCCCATAGCAAGGTGGATAACAGAGCCAGACCAACCCCGAGTGGGCTTTCAAACTCCAATCCAAGAATATTGCCCTGAGTGGCGATTACCACAACCCCAAAGTAACCGAGCGCACAGGCTATCCAGTCCTGAACTCGAATCTTTTGCCCTAGGAAAACCGCCGCCATCAGGGTTAGAGTGATTGCCCAGCTGTAGTTGATTGGCTGCGCCTGAGAAGCTGGCAATAGATCATAGGCTTTAAACAGTATCAGGTAATAGGCGAGGGGATTAATCAAGCCTAACGCTAAGTAATACATAGGGTTAGAGGTGAAGGTGCTCATAATAGAGCTTGTCTTACCTTGGAAATGACACACCAAAAACAGTGCAATGGCCGATACTAGGCTGGCGATGGTCAGCATTTGAATAGGGGTGAATTCAGCCAAAGTCAGCTTAAAGGCTGTGGCTACCGTAGACCATAGTAGGACGGCGCTAAGTCCGAGGGTAAGGGCTTTACGTTCGTTCATGAAACTGGATGTTTGAAAAGAGTGAGCATCAGTCTAGCGACTTTTATGTGCTTCACCAACAGTATTTATGTCACAGTTATGCCCCTTTCAAACAGCTGTGATATAAGTCAGCAAAGACAATTCACAATGTATAAAGTAAACTGCAACATTCTTGATAGATACTAGGCCGCGCGCCGGGTCTGAAGATTAAGTTTAGAGATGTAACAATGGATATGAGCGGTAAAGAGCAAGGCAATCAAATCGATACTGAAACTACCCACTTTGGTTTCGAAACGGTAAAGAAAGAAGAAAAGGTGGCTAAGGTAGCAGAGGTATTCCACTCTGTTGCAGGTAAATACGATTTGATGAACGACCTGATGTCCGGTGGCATCCATCGTTTGTGGAAGCGCTTTACTATCGATTGCAGTGGCGCACGCCCTGGTCAGCGTATCCTAGACCTAGGTGGTGGTACTGGTGACCTTACCGCTAAGTTTTCTCGCATCGTCGGTGAAAAGGGTCACGTTATCCTTGCGGATATCAATAACTCTATGCTGAATGTGGGTCGCGATAAGCTTCGTGATATTGGCGTGGTTGGAAATGTTAACTACGTTCAGGCGAACGCTGAAGAACTGCCATTCCCAGACGATTATTTCGATTGCATCACTATCAGCTTCTGTCTGCGTAACGTAACCGACAAAGACAAGGCATTGCGCTCTATGTTCCGCGTGCTTAAGCCGGGCGGTCGTTTGTTGGTTCTGGAATTCTCAAAACCTATCCTAGATCCGCTATCTAAGATTTACGATAACTACTCTTTCCATATCTTGCCTAAAATGGGCGAGTTGATTGCGAATGATGGTGACAGCTATCGTTATCTTGCAGAGTCTATCCGTATGCACCCTGACCAAGACACCTTGGAAGGTATGATGCAAGAGGCAGGCTTTGAGAACACCAACTACTACAACCTGACCGGTGGCATTGTTGCTTTGCACCGTGGCTACAAATTCTAATTAGGGACGTTTAATGCCTTTTGATACCTTAGTGACAGCGGCTATCGAGACCTCATTCAATGCTCTGATTGCCCAGCAACCTGCCAGTCAAAAGCAGTTAGCGCGCCTAAAAGGACGCATCGTTCGCCTTAATCTTAAAGAGCTGAATAAGAGCCTAATCTTCGTCTGCAGTCAGCAGGTGGATGTACTGGCGGCCTTTGAGGGTGAAGCCGATTGTGAGTTAACCCTGAGCATTACGGCCCTAAGAGATCTTCAGCAGCAAGCCAATATTAACGAGCTGTTTAAGCAAGATAAGCTGTCGGTGGCGGGTGATATGCAGATAGGTCAGCAGTTTGCGACCCTGATCCAGCTGAGCAAACCAGACTTTGCCGAGATACTGTCTCAATACATCGGCGACGTGGCGGCTCATACGCTAGTTACTGGGCTGAAGAACGGCTTTGATTTTGCTAAGGGGCGTGCTGAACGTCACCGTACCCATATTGCGGGTGCTATTACTGAAGAGTGGAAGCTAGCACCGTCTCCATTGGCAGTGGCAGACTTTTGCGATCAAGTAGAAGAAGCTAACAAACAGCTTCGCCAACTAGATCAGCGCCTGACGCGCTTGGTGGAGCAAGCATGACCCCAACCGAGCTAAAACGCCTCTATTACATCACTAAAGTGCAACTGGAATACGGCCTCGATGAGCTGATTCCAGAGCACGAGCTAGCAAAGCTTCCAAAGCTGGCTAGAAAAGCGCTGTTTTGGATCAAGAACAAGCATCCCGAAAAGCCTTTGGGTGAGCGTATGCGCCTCGCCTTGCAGCAGCTTGGCCCAGTATGGATCAAGTTTGGACAGATGATGTCCACGCGCCGTGACCTTTTTCCTCCACATATCGCTGATCAGCTAGCTCTGCTGCAAGACAGAGTCGAACCCTTCGATGGTGCCCTAGCTAAACAGCAGATGGAAAAAGCCCTCGGTGGTCCGCTGGAAAACTGGTTTAACAACTTTGATATCGAGCCTTTAGCTTCGGCCTCGATTGCGCAAGTGCACACCGCAGAGCTAAAAGAGTCTGGTCGAGAGATAGTGCTCAAGGTGATCCGTCCGGATATCTATCCGGTTATCAATGCCGATATTAAGCTGATGTACCGCATGGCGCGTATCGTGTCCAAGATGGTGCCAGAAGCACGTCGTCTTAAGCCTATCGAGGTGGTTTCCGAGTATGAGAAAACCCTGCTCGATGAGCTGGATCTGCGCCGTGAAGCGGCTAATGCTATGCAACTGCGTCGCAACTTTGAGGGCAGTGAAGAGCTGTATGTTCCAGAAGTAATCAGCGACCTTAGCAGCAAGAACCTGATGGTCTCTGAGCGTATCTATGGCATTCAGGTATCCGATATCGAAGGCCTTGAGCGCAACGGCACTAACATGAAGCTACTGGCTGAGCGTGGAGTGACCGTTTTCTTTACTCAGGTGTTCCGCGATAGCTTCTTCCATGCGGATATGCACCCGGGCAACGTATTCGTTCAATACGATCATCCTGAGAACCCTCAGTGGATCGGCTTGGATTGCGGCATCGTTGGCACGCTAAATGCGGACGACAAGCGCTATCTGGCGGAGAACTTCCTCGCCTTCTTTAATCGCGACTATTACAAGGTTGCACAACTGCATGTAGATTCGGGCTGGGTACCGGCTGATACCAATGTGCAGGAGTTTGAATTTGCGATTCGCATGGTGTGTGAGCCTATTTTTGCTAAACCATTGTGTGAAATTTCATTTGGGCACGTACTTCTTAATCTTTTTAACACAGCAAGACGTTTTAATATGGAAGTGCAGCCACAGCTAGTATTGTTGCAAAAGACACTTCTCTACGTAGAAGGGTTAGGTAGACAGCTTTATCCACAGTTGGATCTATGGGCTACGGCTAAGCCATTCCTAGAAAAATGGATGGGTGAACAAGTAGGCCCTCAGGCGGTGATTAACTCGGTAAAAGAGCGTGCTCCGTTCTGGGCTGAGAAACTTCCTGAGTTACCTGAACTTTTGTACGATAATTTAAAGCATGGTAAGCAATTGACGCAGAAGGTGGATCACCTGTACCACGGGTACCGCCAAATAAAGCGTCAGCACGCAACAGGACAATTTTTGTTTGGAATAGGTGCGACATTTATCGTATGCTCGTCAATCCTATTCGTTAACAATAACTTGTTGATTTCAGCGGGAATTGGTGGCCTCGGAGCCTTAGCTTGGCTCATGAGTTGGTTCACTTACCGCAAATAATTTTTGAATACTCACAGTTAGGAAAGAATCATGGGTGGAATTAGTATTTGGCAACTGTTGATCATCGCAGTAATTGTGGTACTGCTTTTTGGTACCAAGAAACTTCGCGGTATCGGGGGCGATCTAGGTTCAGCAGTGAAAGGCTTCAAGAAAGCCATGTCAGATGAAGACGAGAAGAAAGACAAAGACGCAGACTTTGAGCAGAAAAACATTGCTCAGAAGAGCGAGTCTCAACCTGAATCTGAAAAGCAGAAAGAAAAAGAGCAGGCGTAACCCGTGTTTGACATCGGTTTTTGGGAGCTGATACTCATCTCAATATTGGGATTGGTGGTGTTAGGCCCAGAGCGTCTTCCGGTTGCTATCCGCAGTGTGATGCGGTTCGTGAACTCAGCAAAATCTATGGCCAACAATGTGAAAGAAGAGTTGGACCATGAGCTGAAGATTCAGGAGCTGCAAGAAAACCTTCGCAAGGCCGAGAAAATGGGCATGGAAGAGTTGGCACCGGATCTCAAGCAGTCGGTAGAAGAGTTGAAGCAAGCGGCGCAGAGTGTGCAACAGCCTTACAAGAAGGATGATGCTAGCAAAGGCTCTGAGTCGGTTAGCTCTCCCGCTGAGGCGCCTAAGGCCAAGAGTTCAGATACAGCTTCATAGCATTCGAGGGGCTCTACGCCCCTTTTTCGTAAATCGAGGTAGGTATGTCTTCGGTTGATTCCAACCAACCCTTGATCAGTCATTTAATCGAACTGCGCACGCGCCTATTGCGCTCCATCAGTGCGGTGTTGGTTATCTTTATTGGCCTGATCTATTTTTCAAATCACATCTATGAGTTCGTGTCGGCGCCTTTGATTGATAGGCTGCCTGAGGGCGCAACCATGATAGCGACAGATGTAGCGTCGCCGTTTTTCACCCCACTTAAGCTGACCCTGATCACCTCAGTGTTTATCGCTGTGCCTATGATCTTGTATCAGGTATGGGCATTCGTGGCGCCGGGTCTGTATAAGCATGAAAAGCGTCTAGTGATGCCGCTGATGTTTTCAAGCTCACTGCTGTTCTATCTCGGTGTAGCCTTTGCTTATTATGTGGTGTTCCCACTGGTGTTTGGCTTCTTTACCGCCATCTCGCTAGGTGGGGTAGAGTTTGCGACCGACATCTCCAGCTATCTGGACTTTGTACTGGCGCTGTTCTTGGCATTCGGTATCGCCTTTGAGGTGCCGGTAGCCATTATCTTGCTGTGCTGGACCGGAGCAACGGATGTACAGTCGCTAAAGGCAAAGCGTCCCTATATCGTAGTGGCGGCGTTTGTTATCGGTATGCTTCTAACGCCACCTGACATCATCTCGCAGACGCTACTGGCTATCCCTATGTGTTTGCTGTTTGAGGTAGGTCTGTTCTTTGCGCGCTTCTATACCAAGCCGGAAGAGAAAGAAGAAACCGAACAGGAATAACAAAAAATCCCCAGATGGGGATTTTTTTATATCTTAAACAAAGCCTTAGCATTGTTGTTGGTGATCTCTTCTATCTCTTGGATAGGGCGCTCGGTGAGATCAGAGATGCGTTTTGCAACTAGCTGCGTGTAGGCAGGTTCGTTACGCTTACCACGGTGCGGGACTGGCGCCAGATATGGGCAGTCTGTTTCTAGTATTACCTTGCTTAGGTCAAGATGAGGAACCACCTTATCCATACCGCCGTTTTTAAAGGTAGTAACGCCGCCTAGGCCAAGATGAAAGCCTAACGCATTGATTGCTTGAGCCTCTTCCACACTGCCACCGAAGCAGTGGAATACGCCAGATAGGCTACCATCTTGCTCTTTTTCTAGAAGGGCTAGCGTCTCTTGGATGGAGTCACGGGTATGAATCACCACAGGTAGATTCATCTCTTTGGCCCAACCTAGTTGAGTAATGAAGGCGTGCTCTTGCTCTGCGCGATAGGTTTTGTCCCAGTATAGGTCGATACCTATTTCACCTACTGCGATAAAGTTGTGTTTGTCGTACCAGGAGTGTATGGTTTCTAGGGTCTTGTCGACATCTTGGTCCACATAACATGGGTGTAAGCCCATCATTGAGCGGCAGATATCAGGAAACTGCGCTTCGGTTTCCAGCATAGGTTGTATGGAGTCGAGGTCGATATTCGGCAGTAAGATATGTTGAATGCCTTGTGCTAATGCTCGTTGAACAACCTCTTCACGGTCTTGATCAAACTCGCTTGCATATATATGGGCGTGGGTGTCTATCATGAATACAACTAGATTTTAAACTTGATAGTCCAAGTATATATCAGTTGCTATTGGATGTACTGGCTTGAGTACAGGGGCACCTTTATCTTGCTTGAGACTAAAACAATAAAACCCCAGCAAGCGTGTTACTTGTTGGGGTTTTGTCTAAAGTGACCCTAGGGCTTGTTGACCTAAGGGATTACGCCTGCTCAGTGGTCTTCGTCGGAGCAGGGTTGCGGATCAGGTGGTCAAAGGCACCTAGGCTTGCTTTTGCCCCTTCACCCATAGCGATGATGATCTGCTTGTATGGCACGGTTGTAACGTCACCTGCAGCAAACACACCCTTCATGCTTGTAGCTCCGTGAGCATCTACCACGATCTCGCCACGTGGTGACAGCTCTACCTGAGTCTCTTTTAACCATTCGCTATTTGGCATTAGACCGATTTGCACAAAGATACCTGATAGCTCAATCTGTTTTAGCTCGTCTGTGTTGCGGTCTTTGTACTCTAGGCCTGTTACACGATTGCCGTCACCTAGCACTTGGGTGGTTTGTGCCATCTTGATGATCTCAATGTTTGGTGTTGAATTGGCCTTGTCGATAAGCACCTGATCGGCACGAAGGGTATCAGCAAACTCCAGAACCGTAACATGCTCAACGATGCCAGAAAGGTCGATAGCAGCTTCAATACCTGAGTTACCACCACCGATAACCGCAGTCTTCTTGCCTTTAAACAGTGGGCCATCACAGTGTGGGCAGTAAGCCACGCCTTTGTTGCGATACTCTTGCTCACCCGGTACGTTCATTTCTCTCCAACGTGCACCCGTGCTAGTAATCACAGTGCGAGCACGCAGTGTTGCGCCACTTTCTAGCTTCACATGGATGTAACCGTCATCGGTATTTTCAGCATCTATGATGTTAGCGGCGCGCTGTTCGGTGATGACCTCGACACCATACTCTTTAACGTGTTCTTCAAGGCTAGCGACAAGCTTTGGACCTGTAGTGGCTTTTACTGAGATGAAGTTTTCGATAGCCATAGTGTCCATTACCTGTCCGCCGAAGCGCTCAGCCACTACACCGGTGCGAATACCTTTACGCGCAGCATAGATGGCTGCTGACGAACCTGCTGGGCCTCCGCCCACAACCAGTACGTCGAAAGGTGCTTGCTGACTAAGGCTAGCTGCTTTCTTCTCTGCTGCGCCTGAATCTACCTTATTTAGGATCTCTGCCAGAGACATGCGGCCTTGACCAAATAACTCACCGTTCACAAATACACTAGGTACCGCCATAATGTCGCGAGATTTCACCTCGTCTTGGAAGGCTGCGCCGTCGATCATAGTGGTGCGGATCAGAGGATTGATAGCTGACATCATGTTGAAGGCTTGAACCACCTCTGGGCAGTTCTGGCATGATAGAGAGATAAAGATCTCAACCTCTAGCGGCTGTTGAAGTTCTTTTATCTGTTGGATAGTTTCAGCATCTAGCTTGATTGGGTGACCACCACTGTGGAGCAGTGCCAACACTAGCGAGGTAAATTCGTGCCCCATAGGCAGGCCGGCAAAACCGATAGCGGTTTGTTTTTCCTGATTAACCACCTGCATGATAGGTTTACGCGAGCTAGCCTTGTCGTCTAGAACGACGTCGATTTTATCGGTAAGTGATGCAATATCATTGGCTAGCGCTTGCAGCTTGGTTGCGGTCTCGCTGCTATCTAAACTTAGCACCAGCTGAACATTTGTTTTTAGATTCTCAAGGTATGCTTTTAGTTGTTGCTTCATTGCTTGGTCTAGCATGGTCGGCCCTATTTCTTTTTTAATTTATGATTCGGTGCGCTTTGTTGCGCTGATGGGGTTATATTGCCGTGAATCTCTTGATAGATAAAATCGAACGTTTCTATTAAATTGGTAGGCAAAATCTATTAATTGAATAAAAAAAAGCCACCCGTTTGGTAGGTGGCTTTGACTTAAAATGGTACACCAATCCCCCTAGGAGCGAGGGCAAGGTGTACCCACGGATTTGTTTAGATCTTGCCTACTAGGTCAAGAGAAGGAGCTAGAGTTTCTTCGCCTTCTTTCCATTTTGCTGGGCAAACTTCGCCTGGGTTAGCTGCAACATACTGAGCTGCTTTTACCTTACGCATCAGGTCTTCAGCATCACGACCAATACCTTCAGCAGTGATTTCCATTGCTTGGATAACGCCTTCTGGATCGATTAGGAATGTAGCGCGGTCTGCAAGACCTTGGCCTTCACGCATAACACCGAAGTTGTTGGTGATAGTCCCAGTTTGGTCACCTAGCATGTAGTAGTTGATCTTGCCGATAGTATCTGAGCTGTCGTGCCATGCTTTGTGAGTGAAGTGTGTGTCAGTAGATACTGAGTAAACCTCAACGCCACGGCTTTGTAGCTCTTCGTAGTGATCCGCTAGGTCACCTAGCTCAGTTGGACATACGAAAGTGAAGTCTGCTGGGTAAAAGAAGAATACAGCCCATTTGCCTTTAACGTCTTGTTCAGTGATTTCTACAAAATCACCGTTTTTGAATGCAGTGGCTTTAAATGGTTTGATTTCCGTATTGATCATAAGTTAATTCTCTCTATTTGATTGTTTGTTAGCGTCCGTTGCGCTGATGGGTTTATATTGCCCTCGGAGCGTGCATTGATAAATTCAATAGTTTCTATTGATTTAGTAGGCAAAACCTATCAAATAGGGATGAGGTGCCTGTTTTGATAGTTAAATGGCTTAATTTAACCCGCTAAGCGGTTCTAATTTTTTGTATACGACACAATTAACTACCTCTGTAAGTGGTATGATTTACCCCAGTATTAGATAGACAAGGAATGTGTTGTGTCCGCACTTATTCAAAGTTCTTTTCCATTGCGCCGTATGCGCCGTATGCGTAAGCATGACTTTAGTCGCCGTCTGATGGCTGAAAACAAGATCTCTGCCGATGACCTTATCTACCCAATGTTTATCCTTATGGGTAAAAATCGCCGTGAAGCGGTGGAATCTATGCCGGGTATCGAGCGTCTTTCTATCGACCTGATGCTTGAAGAGGCGGAATATCTTGCTAGCTTAGGGGTTCCGGCTATTGCTCTGTTCCCTGTGGTAAACCAAGATGCGAAGAGCCTTTGTGCAGCCGAGGCTCACAATCCAGAAGGCTTGGTTCAGCGCGCGGTGCGTCTTCTAAAAGAACACGTGCCTCAGATAGGTGTTATCACAGACGTTGCTCTTGATCCTTTCACTACTCATGGTCAAGACGGCATTATCGATGAAGATGGTTATGTACTGAATGACGAAACCACAGCTGTACTAGTCAAGCAGGCTCTTTCTCACGCTGAAGCAGGCGCCGATGTGGTTGCTCCTTCCGATATGATGGATGGTCGTATCGGTAAGATACGTGAAGCACTAGAGAGAGCGGGTTATGTGAATACGCAGATCATGGCTTATTCGGCTAAGTATGCGTCTAACTATTATGGCCCATTCCGAGATGCGGTCGGCTCTGCGGGTAACCTTAAGGGCGCAGACAAGAAAAACTACCAGATGGACCCAGCCAACAGTGATGAAGCTCTGCATGAAGTCGCTCTAGACATTGCTGAGGGCGCTGACATGGTTATGGTGAAGCCAGGTATGCCGTATCTTGATGTTGTTCGTCGCGTGAAGGCAGAACTTCAGGTTCCGACTTTCGCTTATCAGGTGTCTGGTGAGTACGCGATGCACAAAGCGGCTATCCAAAATGGTTGGCTAAAAGAGCGCGAAACCGTACTTGAATCCCTGCTGTGCTTTAAGCGTGCCGGTGCCGATGGCATCCTGACCTATTTTGCGAAAGACGTCGCAGAGTGGTTAGCAGAAAAGAAATAAGTAAAACTCAATTTTGAGCCCCCATTTTTGGGGGTTCTTTCTCATTTGGGATATAAAAGCCGTTTGCTTACCCAAACCACTTTCACAACGACTATATTTTCCTAGCTGTATCTGAATGCGAACAAGGCTTTCGTTGCGCAACAAAATCTTTTTCCACATACGGCGATCGATCAAGGATCTAATGTGCGATCGGTTGATCTTATTTAACTTATTGTTTTTAAATTAATTTTTGTCTTTTGTTTAGAGTTTATCTACAACGTTTTTTATTCATACAAGAATTTGCACACAAAGTTATCCACAGGCCAAGGCTGTTGAGAACAACTTTTTGACCTTGCTTTAAAAGGGCTAGCGTAGATAAGCAATATTACTCATGGCATCCTATACCTAAGTGATCTATTAGGACTAAACATTACATGGCCACTGTTCCTGAAAATCCGTTGATTCTTATCGACGGCTCCTCTTATCTGTATCGAGCATTTCATGCTTTCCCTGGCACCATGAGTAATGGTGAACACCCAACCAACGCCGTTTACGGTGTAGCGAATATGCTTAGAAGCATGATGCGCCAATTCTCTAGCGAGCGTATCGCGGTTATCTTTGATGCTAAGGGTAAGACCTTCAGGGACGATATGTACCCTGAGTACAAGGCGAATCGCCCACCTATGCCAGATGATCTGCGCAGTCAGATTGAACCTCTGCACAATCTTATTCGCGCTATGGGCTTGCCACTTATCTCAATTCCTGGGGTAGAGGCAGATGATGTTATCGGCACATTAGCTGCTGCGGCATCCAAAAAGGGCATGCCTGTTCTGATCAGCACCGGTGATAAAGATATGGCTCAGCTGGTGGATGAGAACGTTACCCTTATCAATACCATGACCAATGTGGTTATGGGCCGTGAGGGCGTGGTAGAGAAGTTCGGTATTCCGCCAGAGCTTATCATCGATTATCTGGCGCTTATGGGCGACAAAGTGGATAACATTCCTGGTGTACCGGGTGTGGGTGACAAGACGGCAACTGCACTGTTGCAAGGTATCGGTGGTCTAGATGCGCTGTATGACAACCTAGATGATATTGCACCTCTTGGCTTCCGCGGTTCTAAGACCATGGCTAAGAAACTTACCGAGCACAAAGACGCGGCATATCTTTCTTATAAGCTAGCGACTATCAAGCTCGATGTTGAGCTTGAGGTTACCCTTGAAGAGCTGGTAAAAGCTCAGCCAGATAAAGACCAGCTTATCAGCCTGTATGGCCAGCTTGCGTTCAAGTCTTGGCTTAACGAACTGCTTGAGGGTGGCACCGGTGAAATCAAAGCCGATGAGAAATCAGGCCGAATTGCTTCTTCTTCACCTGCTGCAACGGCGGCGCAAGCCGCTGCGGTTAAGATTGACCGTAGCAAGTATGAAACCATCCTAGAGAAGGCTCAGTTTGAGGCTTGGCTTGAGAAACTCGCCAAGGCAGACGTGTTTGCTATCGATACTGAGACCGACAGCCTAGATTACATGGTAGCTAACCTAGTGGGTGTTTCTTTTGCTACTGCTGAGGGTGAGGCTGCCTATGTTCCAGTGGCGCACGATTATCTGGATGCTCCAGAGCAACTAGACCGCGACTATGTGGTTGAGCAGCTCAAGCCCCTTTTAGAAGATGAGAACCAAGCCAAGGTGGGTCAGAACCTGAAGTATGATGCTTCGGTATTATCTCGCTATGGTATTGAAATGCGCGGTATCGCCTTTGATACCATGTTAGCTTCTTATGTTTACAACAGCGTTGGCGGCAAGCATGACATGGACAGCTTGGCACTACGCTTCCTACAGCATCCATGCATCTCGTTCGAACAGATTGCAGGTAAAGGTAAAAAACAGCTGACCTTCAACCAGATCGATCTAGAGCAGGCTTCTCCTTATGCGGCGGAAGACGCAGATGTCACCCTAAGACTGCACAATCATATCAATGCTTTGCTTGAGGCGGATGAAAAGCTCAACCGCGTCTACAAAGAGATCGAGATGCCATTGGTGCCTGTACTATCTCGCATCGAGCGTACTGGTGTATTTATCGATGACATGTTGCTATCAGCGCAATCTCAAGAGATTGCTCAGCGTTTGGATGAGCTAGAAGCCAAAGCATATGAGTTGGCAGGTAAAGAGTTCAACCTAAGCTCGCCAAAACAGCTACAGGCCATCTTGTTTGATGAGATGAAGCTTCCGGTTATCAAGAAGACCCCATCGGGTGCACCTTCGACCAATGAAGAAGTGCTACAAGAGCTAGCGCTAGACTATCCTCTGCCCAAGCTGATCCTTGAGTATCGTGGTCTGGCGAAGCTGAAGTCTACCTATACAGATAAGCTACCTAAGATGATCAACCCGACCACAGGTCGAGTGCACACCTCATATCATCAGGGGGTGACGGCGACAGGTCGTTTGTCATCTACCGATCCAAACCTGCAAAACATCCCGATCCGCAATGAAGAGGGGCGTCGCATTCGTCAGGCTTTTGTTGCGCCACACGGCTGGAAAATTCTAGCAGTGGACTACTCTCAGATTGAATTGCGCATCATGGCGCATCTGAGTGGTGACCAAGCATTGCTGGATGCTTTCCGTGAGGGTAAAGATATCCACGCTGCGACTGCAGCAGAGATCATCGGTGTTGATATCGATAGCGTTTCTAGCGAGCAACGTCGCCGTGCTAAGGCGGTTAACTTCGGTCTTATTTACGGCATGAGTGCGTTTGGCTTGGCAAAACAGCTGGGTATTCCTCGCGGTGAGGCACAGCACTATATGGATACCTACTTCGAGCGCTATCCTGGTGTGATGCAATATATGGAAGATACCCGCTCTCAAGCGAGCGAGCAGGGGTACGTGGAAACCCTATATGGTCGCCGCCTGCATCTTCCAGAGATTAAATCTCGTAACGGAATGCGTCGAAAAGCGGCTGAGCGCGCGGCAATCAATGCACCAATGCAGGGCACGGCAGCAGACATTATTAAGAAGGCAATGTTGCTGGTTGATGAGTGGATCGAAGCACAAACCGGTGAGCCAAAAGTACGTATGTTGATGCAGGTACACGATGAATTGGTGTTTGAAGTTCGTGAAGATGCCTTACAGGATGTTGAAAGTAACATACAGAAATTGATGGAATCGGCTGCCGAACTGGATGTTCCACTGGTTGCGGATGCAGGTCATGGTGACAACTGGGATCAAGCCCACTAGTCTAGTTTTTCATCATATTTCGCCTAAACAGAGAGCCAACTCACAGAGTTGGCTCTTTTTTTGTGCAGTTGCACCAGTTTGGTGAATCGATTGGCGTACGTTGTAAAACTCAATCTGATTGAAAAAAAACTACAAAAAGTGTTTGCAAATGGTCTCAGATCGGGTAAATTTAATCGCGTAGGGTACAGAGGTAAGATGTTCCATCTTTCAGACCTTTTGTTTCACGTTATTTGAATTTTACTAAATTCACACGCCTCAGCCGTTTATTTGGCTGAGGCGTTTTTTATTGTGCTAAAGAAAGTTTTAGCCACTGCTCTGGTTGGCTTTACTAAGGTTATTATCCGCAGCTTAATAGCTCCAAAGCCAGTTTTCTAAATAAGATAATTACTAAGGTGCTGTTTTTTACACCGTAGCAATTAGAGCCTAATTGATGCTTCTACCAGCCGACTTAGCGTCTAAGGCTAGGTATGAAAGTTACAAACAAAAAACGCGACCCTAGGGTCGCGTTTTGTCTATCTATATAGGCAAGATGATTACTCTTGCTCATCTCCAGCTTCTTCATCTATCTCTGCCATTTCAAATGCAGGAGCAAACCAGGTATCTAGCTTGGCACGAAGTTGGTCAACACCGATGCCTTTTAGAGAAGAGAAAACATCTACCTGAACATCACCACCAAAACCCAGTGACGATTCACGGATCTTAAGTAGGGTCGCTTTACGTGCGCCACTCTTCAGTTTATCTGCTTTAGTCAGTAGCACCTGAACTGGGATGCCTGAATCTACTGCCCAGTAGATCATCTGTTGGTCGAGGTCTTTCATCGGATGGCGGATATCCATCAGAACCACTAGGCCTTTTAGACACTCACGCTTTTGTAGATACTCACCTAGGCTCTTTTGCCACTTCTTTTTCATTTCCAGTGGAACTTGAGCAAAGCCGTATCCTGGCAAATCCACTATATGACAGTTTTCATCCACCTTAAAAAGGTTAATTAATTGTGTACGACCAGGGGTTTTACTGGTCTTAGCTAGGCTTCTTTGGTTGGTGAGGCGGTTTAGAGCACTCGACTTGCCCGCATTTGAGCGGCCAGCAAACGCGATTTCAATGCCTTCGTCCGCTGGCATATGGCGGATATCTGGCGCACTGGTTATAAAATGCGTGTTTTGATAATGAATTTTTGCGCTCACTGTTAACTCCATCGCGACTTTGTGTAGTCGGTTGATTACTTTTTTGTGAAATTGTGTAAAATGACCGTGCTCGGCATCAGTTCGCCTATTCTAACACGACAAAAGGCGGCACCTAGGGCTAGTTGCCCATTTCAGGTACTTTTTTCAAACCCGATAATAAATAACTCTGAGCAAATTGTAGTTTCGGAAGCTCAAACAAGTAATGGAATGTCATGAAAAAATTAGCGCTAATCTTCTCTGTTTTGGTCAGTTGTTCGGCTATGGCGAGCGGCAATATCGAAGCGGGTAAAGCAAAATCAGAAACGTGTGCTGCCTGTCACGGTGTTGATGGTAACAGCATGATCACCACCTATCCTAAGCTGGCTGGTCAACACGCCAAGTACCTTGAGAAACAGCTTAAAGACCTTAAGCTAGGTGCAACCAGTGGCGGTAAGCAAGGTCGTTGGGACCCTGCGATGAGTGCAATGGCTCTACCTCTAAGCGAAGAGGATATGGCGGATATCTCTGCTTACTATGCCTCTCTTCCTATCTCAGAGAATACGACTCCTGAGAACGTTGTTGAGCAGGGCCGCGAGCTTTATCTAGCTGGCGACGCTGAGCGTGGCATTACAGCTTGTGTGGCTTGTCATGGTCCGCGTGGTAATGGTACTAGCCTGTCGGGCTTCCCTAAGATCTCAGGTCAGCATGCTGATTATATTAAGGCTTCACTACAGAAGTTTGCCTCTGCAGAGCGTAACAATGACCTGAATGGTATGATGCACGACATTGCGAAGAAGCTGACTGAAGAAGAGATGGACGTTCTATCTAAGTACGTTGGCGGCCTTCACTAGTAGAGCCAATCGAATGACCAAGCCTCGAGTTTTCTCGGGGCTTTTTTGTGTCTTTTATCCTCCAAAGCGTTGAGAGATTGGCTATCTAGCCTACAAATTTGCATTTGTATTATTACTTAAATAACTGAAAATTATGGTTTTTATTACCAATTGATAAAACTGTGATCTGGATGGTTTGTAACCGGATTGCATATTTTTACAGCAGGAGTAGAGTAGGCGGTGTCGAAAGGAAGCGATGGCACTAAAGGCTTGGTGTCTTCATCAGGACGATTTAGGGAGTGGCTTCGCAAAGCGCGAATCGTGGGAAAACATCGGATGGTTTGATTTCTCAGGTCGAGAACCCAGATAGGAATGGCAAAGGAACCGCCACCGCAAACGGAAAATTGCTAGGGACTGTAAAACTCATTAGGAAGATGAAAAACAAAAAATTCTGGCAAGGAAAGCGCTAAAAACAAAAGGAATTTTGAGAGCGATAGGGCAACCTATCGCTTTTTTATTTTCTGGAATTGCGGAATTTTTCTACACTCTTTCCTCATATTTTGGTAAGTTGCGCCTCTTATTGATTTCAGGCGTCTCGAATGTACATTTGTCCCCTTTGTAAAGGTACAGACAACCAGTTCTACCACGAGGATAAACGCAGGCAGTATCTACAGTGTCAAAGCTGTCAGTTGGTGTTTGTAGACCCGAGTCAGAGGTTGACCCCAGAGCAAGAAAAAGCCATCTATGACCAGCATGAAAATGACCCAGGTGATCAGGGTTATCGACGTTTTCTGTCGCGCATTGCTGAGCCAATGGATGAGCGTTTGGGTAGCAATCAGCAAGGGTTAGACTTCGGCTGTGGTCCGGGGCCAGCACTGGCACAAATGATGCGAGAGCGCGGGCATAACGTAGACCTGTATGATCTCTATTACTACCCTCACTCAGAGGTACTGCAAAAGCAGTATGACTTTGTAATGGCGACTGAGGTAATAGAGCATTTGTATCAGCCAGACGAGGTGTGGCAGCAGTGGCTCAGCCTATTGAAGCTGGGGGCTTATTTGGGACTGATGACCAAGCTCGTAAAAGATGTAGAAGCCTTTTCAACCTGGCACTACAAAAATGACCAGACACACGTACTATTCTTTAGCCGAGCCACATTTGAATATCTGGCTGAGCGAGATAGCCTAGATCTAGAATTTATCGGAAACGACGTAATTTTATTGAGGAAGTCGAAGCATGAGTCGACGTAAAAAATCGAGAAAGCCAGGCTCTACTGGCGATATGGACCTAATTGTAACGCGCAACCGTTCTCAAGCGGATGTTGAAGGACGCCTGCGTAAGAAAGAGAAGAAGCGTAAGGGACTGAAAACGGGTAGCCGTCATTCTGAGGGTAGCGATAACCGTGATATCACGGGCAAGGTAGCAAAAGACCCACGTATCGGTTCTAAGAAGAAGATTCCACTTATCGTTGAGAAGAAGCCTAAGGCGACACCGGCTCAACGTAAGCTAAACGCTCAGCAAGAGCTTGAAGCTCTAGAGAACGATGCACAACTAAATGTGTTGCTAGACCGTATTGAAAACGGTGAGTCTCTGGGTTCTGGCCTGCAATCTTATGTGGATCAGAAGCTGGATCGCATCGAGGCTCTAATGAAGAAGCTTGGTCTTCTAGATGAAGAGCCAGAGGTTGAATCTGAGCCACAACCAAAACAAAAACCAGCAGCAGCGAAGTCGGAAGCTGACCTGCTATCTGAATTTGAAGACCTAGATTTGAGTGACTTTAAGGGTTAATAACGGATGAACACCTTAGTGCTGGCGGCCATTGGCGGGATTATTATCTTGGGCTTGGGAGGCTATGCCGCTCACCTATTGCTGAAGCTGCGTAAACAGAATCAGCTGGTAGAGCAACATAAGGCTCTCGCTATCGAAAAGCGCAATGCCAAGATCTTTGAGAGCGTGGATACCCTGTGCCTTGCGGGCATCCAGGGTCAGTGCGACCTATCAGAGATCAGCATTCGTCTTTGCAACATCTTGGATTATGTTCAGGGTGAGCAGCGTATCGATGTAGCAAAAACCTACCCAGCACTGCATGAGTTATTCGAGGTGGTTAAGGACATGGCGCGCGGCGAAGACCGCCAAGAGTTGGCGAAGCAAGAGCGTATGCGCCAAAACCTTGCCCGCCATAAGGCAGAGAGTCGCCTAACCGACACCATCATCACTGAGCTTGAAGACCTTAGGTCTCGTGTTGCTCCCCTAAACAATCAAATCTCCATTCAAATGCAGTAATGCACTCTTGATGGCGTGATCTCCTTAACAGTTACGGCTTACATTTTGAGCTCATAAGGAGGGTACGCCATCTTGCTGTGGCAAAATAGCCTCCCTGATGTCGTACCTAGGATCTCGCTATGTCTAATCAACAAATCATTTGGGATCAGAGCATGTTGGATAAATACAACTACTCTGGCCCTCGCTATACCTCGTACCCAACTGCGGTTGAGTTCCACGAGGCATTTACTGTATCTGAACTAGACATAGCCTATATGCAGTATCCTGAGCGTCCGCTTTCGCTGTATATCCATATCCCTTTCTGTCACAAGCTTTGTTATTACTGTGGCTGTAATAAGGTGATCACTCGCCATCAGCATAAAGCTGACGAGTACCTAGAGGTTCTGCAGTTTGAGATTCGCCAGCGCGCCGCTCTACTGGGTGGACGCACGGTTACTCAATTGCACTTTGGCGGTGGTACGCCTACCTTCCTGACCAAAGAACAGATCTCTCGTCTGATGGAAACCATCTACCAAGAGTTCACTTTCGATGAGACTGCTGAGATCAGTATCGAGGTAGACCCGCGCGAGATTGAGCTAGATATGCTGGACCACCTGCGCTCGCATGGCTTTAACCGCTTGAGTATCGGTGTTCAGGATTTCAATAAAGAGGTGCAGAAGGTTGTTAACCGTGAGCAAGATGAAGATTTTATCTTTGATATGGTGCATCGTGCCCGCGAACTCGGCTTCCGCTCGACCAACCTAGATCTTATCTATGGTCTGCCACTACAGACCCCAGAGAGCTTTGCTAAGACTCTTGAGCAGGTATTGACCCTACGCCCAGGTCGCTTATCGGTATTTAACTATGCCCATATGCCGTCTTTGTTTGCCGCGCAGCGCAAGATCAAGGAAGAGGATCTACCTAAGCCTCAGCAACGCATGAGTATCCTACAGCAGAGCATTGAGACCCTAACCGATGCGGGTTATCAGTTTATCGGTATGGACCACTTTGCTCTTCCGGAAGACGAGCTAGCTGTGGCTCAGCGTGAGGGTAAGCTTCATCGTAACTTCCAAGGCTACACCACTCAGGGTGAGTGCGACCTTATCGGCTTTGGTGTATCGGCCATCTCTATGGTGGGTGACACCTATGCGCAGAACCAAAAAGAGCTCAAGCACTACTATGCTCAAATGGACGAGTTGCGCCACGCATTGTGGAAAGGGGTTTCTCTAAGCCATGATGACCTGCTTCGTCGAGAGCTTATCAAACAACTAATGTGTAACTTCCATCTTAATAAGCGTGACATCGAAGCTGAGTTTAACGTGAAATTCGATAGCTACTTTGAGGAAGACCTACAGCTACTCAAAACCTTTATCGATGATGGGTTAGTGGATGTGTCGGACGATGAGATTGCAGTTAACCTGCGTGGTCGTATGCTGATCCGCAATATCTGCATGAGCTTTGATAAATACTTCCGAGCCAAAGCCAGACAACAGCAGTTCTCCCGCGTTATTTAATTTCTAGACACCACCTCAACTGAGGTGGTTTTCTTTATCTAGGGCTTTAGATAGACGCCATTCATCAAATGGAATTGGTTTGCTGTAAAGATAGCCCTGAGCCTGCTTGCACTTTAGGTGACGCAATATCCCTTGCTGCTCTTTGGTCTCAACTCCTTCCGCAACTACGGTAACATCGAAGCCATCTATGATGTTGATAATGGCCGAGACAATAGAGTTATCGGCATTGCTCTCATTCAGTTCTGAGACGAAGGACCTGTCTATTTTGAGGGTACTGAATGGTAGCTTGTGCAGGTACGCCAACGATGAGTATCCCGTGCCAAAGTCATCGATAGCGATATTGATACCGCCCTTATAGATCTGTTTGAGGTTTTCGGTCACATCTGGATGAGACTCAAGGATCTGTGATTCGGTGATTTCTAGAGTGAGTTGACGCGCAGGGAACTGGGTTTGCTCTAGGGTATCTAGCACCACTTGAGCAAAATTGGCCTGCTTAAGTTGGGTTACCGATACGTTGACGTGCATATGAAAATCATCTTCCCATAGGCCTTGCTGTATTCCGCCCATGCCATCTCGACAGGCGCCGAACAAAATCTGCCTGCCGATCTCGTTGATTAGGCCGCTATCCTCAGCGATAGGGATAAATTCGATGGGAGAGACTAGACCCAGATATGAGGAGTGCCAACGTGCCAAGGCCTCTGCTCCGACAATTCGGTCGGTATCTAGGTCTACGATAGGCTGATAGTAGGGAACAAACTCATTGTTGGCGATACCACGCCTGATATGGTCACGCATCTCGTCTTTACGTTGATGTTCGGTAGACATCTGCTCTTGATAGAAGTTAACCGCAATTTTCTCTTTCTGAGCGAGGGAAAGGGCAATACTGCCTTTTCGTAACCATTGCTCCATATTGGTGGTTGGGCAAGAGCGCACTATGCCTATGGAGATATCCACCCTTATCCTGTGCTGCTCCACCGGAATCGGGGTTATGAAGGCTTGTTGTAGCCTACTGGCCATTAGCTGGAAGTCATATTCAGTGGCATCTTTACATCGCATAAGAGCAAACTCGTCCGCAGCCACTCGGCCTAATATCTCACACGAATCCAGAAGGCGGTTTAAGCGGTTCGCCACTCGGTTTAGTACCTTGTCTCCGATGTGGTGGCCGTGAGTGAGGTTAATGCGCTTGAAGTTGTTTAGACCAATCACATACAGGGTGCCATCAGTACAAGCATGGTGTTCCAATGCATCGATAAAGCCGACACGACTGTATAGATGCGTGAGGCTGTCATAGGTGATCTGCTTGTGCAGTTCTTGGAAGGATTGGTCTAGGTTTAGCGCCATATCATTAAAGGTTTCCACCAGTTGGCGAGTTTCATGGATTCGGGTGCTGGTGGTGATCTGCGTCTGTAGGTCGCCTTCTGCCAATCTGCGGGCTGCATCAGCGGTGTCTATGATCGGTGAGGTGACGCGCTCAAACACGTATACAGCAACTAAGATAGCGATCACCATGATGAGCAAGGCGGTGACTAGGCTACTCATTTGTGAATACCATAGGGTACCGAGTAGATTGCTTTCGGATATGGCGGTGACCACAAACCAATTTAAGCCCTTCTCATCGTCATAGGGAGTTAACTTAACGAAGTATCTTTGGTAGTCACTCTTTACCTCGAATACCTGTTCGAAGTTGGAGATATGTTCATACTTCTCCAATAGTGCTTCACTGATGGCTTGGTTCAGCGGGGTAGGGCTATTGGTGATATGAAGCCTTGCGCCACCTGTTGAGATGCTAGTGGGCTCTGAGTGGGCCACTAGTTGGTATTTGTCATCGAATACAAAGAAGTGCGAGTGGGTAAGGCGTCGCGATTCCACCAAGAACTTATTAAAGGTATCTAACTTGATATCCGCCACCAGGACCCCGAGTAGTTCATTATCACCAACTAAGGGCTGCAAGGCTGAAAGTGTGGTTTCTTGCTTCTCATCTGAATTTACATAGATAGGGGACCATTTTGGTTTCCAAGAACTAGGACCATCGAATTTGGCATACCAAGGGCGAGTTCTCGGGTCATAGTCAGGGGTTACTTGGGTTGCACCGGATTGGGTTTCCTCGCCCATAAAGATAACTAGATTGTCTTGGGTTCTTTGGTCCTTGAGCATCAAAGAGTAGTTATCTTGGTCGTTACGCCTATAACCTACAAACTCTCCGTGCTTGCCCCCAAAGGCAATCACGTCTAGATGATCAATCCTAGAGTAGAGCTCATCGAAACTGGTATGGATATAGTCTTGTATGGCACTGACATCGCCTTGTTTGTAGAGCTGACTGCCCTTTATGGTGTAGGCGAGGGAGAAGCTGGCATCGAAGGGCTGCTTTAGGAAAAGGTTCAGCGATGAGCGCAGGTTACTAGTGGTGGCTTCAAGTTGATTCTGGCTAACGTGATGGATTACGCGCTCGTAATGACTGGTAAGCAGCACAGATACCACCACGCCAATAGCCAGTATTATAACTACCAGAGGCACGAACACTGCCTGACGCAGTGATATAGGTGCAGAGAAGATTTTTAGCATGACTGGTAGAATATAGGGAACAATATACCGTATATAGTACCAGTATTACGCAAACGATTACAATCTCATCAATCGGCGAGACTCAATTCCTTGAGCTTGCGCGTTAATGTGTTGCGTCCCCAGCCTAAAACTTTAGCCGCTTCCTGCTTGTGACCATTGGTATGGTTCAGGGCAACCTTAAGCATGATGCGCTCAAATTCAGGGAGTGCGTAAGAGAGCAGTTCCGTTTCACCTGAGGCCAGTGCGGTGCGCGCCCATTTCTCAAGCTGTGCCTGCCAATTGGCGTTCTCTGAGGTGTTGGCTAGAGACTTCTCTTCAACCAGTTCCTGCGGTAAGTCTGAAGGTAAGATCTCGCTACCACTGGCCATAACGGTAAGCCAGCGACAGGTGTTCTCTAGCTGACGCACGTTACCCGGCCAACTAAGGCGTGTGAGGATATCGATGGCATCTTGAGACAGGGTTTTTACCTCAACTCCAAGCTCTTCTGCCGCCAGATTCAAGAAGTGCAGGGCCAATTTTTCTATGTCTTGCTTACGCTCGCGCAGAGATGGGATATGCACACGAATCACGTTTAGGCGGTGGAATAAATCCTCACGGAAATCACCCGCGTGCACCAAGGATTCTAGGTCTTGGTGGGTCGCGGCTATGATGCGCACATCCACATTGATGGCCTGATGACCACCGACGCGATAGAACTGGCCATCGGCCAATACACGAAGCAGTCGGGTCTGGATATCCAGTGGCATATCACCGATCTCATCCAAGAACAGGGTGCCGCCGTTGGCTTGCTCGAAGCGACCATGGCGCACACTGTTAGCGCCGGTGAAGGCTCCCTTCTCGTGACCAAATAGCTCGGACTCGATAAGGTCTTTAGGGATTGCAGCCATATTCAGCGCGATAAACGGATTTTTGTTGCGTGGGCTGTGTTTGTGCAACGCATGCGCGACCAGCTCTTTACCCGTCCCCGACTCCCCATTGATAAGTACAGAGATAGACGAGCGAGACAAGCGACCGATAGCGCGGAATACCTCCTGCATTGCAGGTGCCTCACCTATGATCTCTGGGCTGGCTGTCTTGCTAGCATTCAGCGCCGTTTGGCTCTGCTTTTGCTCTTGGCTATGAGTGATTGCGCGCTCAGCAAGGGCCAGAGCCTCGTCGATATCAAACGGTTTCGGCAGGTATTCGAATGCACCCTCTTGATAAGCCTTAACCGCGGCATCCAGATCTGAGTGAGCAGTCATGATGATAACCGGTAGCTCAGGCTCTGATTCTTGGATCTGTTTGAGGAGGTCCAAGCCATCCATGCCAGGCATGCGGATATCCGAGATGATAACATCTGGGGTTTCGCGCTCTAGCGCTTGCAGTACGCTCTCTGCATCGGCAAAGGTTTCGCACTTGATGTCTGCGTTGCTTAGGGTTTTATCCAATACCCAACGGATGGAACTGTCGTCGTCGACCACCCAAATGTATCCTTTACTCATAACGAGACTCCTAGCGCTTAATATTAATAATCTAAAATCGGTAAGTAGACGGTGAAGGTGGTTTTGCCCGGCCAGCTGTTTACATCGATCTTGCCTTGATGCTGGTCTATCAGGTTTTGTGAGATAGAGAGTCCTAGACCTGTCCCACCCTCACGGCCACTGACCATAGGGTAGAAAAGGGTATCCACAAGCTCGGCTGGGATACCGGGACCGTTATCTGTTACCTCGATACGCGCAGCCAATTTCACTCGCTTACCGTGGATATTCACCTGATGTTCGGTTCGTGTGGTTAGGACGATCTCACCGTCTGATCGACCTTGTAGTATCTGTGCGGCGTTACTGACGATATTCAGCAGAGATTGTTCTATCTGTTCGCTGTCCATCACTATGTCTGGCAAGCTTGGGTCGTAGTCTCGAACCACTTGTATCTTGTTGTGTGACTCCAACTCTACCAGTTGGCGTACCTTCTCTAAGATGAGATGGACGTTCTCTGGTTTTTTGGTGCCGGGTCTTTGTGGGCCAAGTAGTCGGTCTACGAGGTTTCTTAGTCTGTCTGCTTGCTCAATGATGATCTGCGTATACTCGCGCAGTGAATCAGATGGAAGCATCTTTTCCAGAAGTTGCGCCGCTCCGCGCAACCCGCCGAGCGGATTCTTGATCTCATGAGCTAGGCTTCGCACCAATAGCTTGGCGGCCTGTTGCTGGGCATGCTGGTTTAGCTCTTGATTGAGGCGACGCTGTTGGTCTACCTGCTTTAGCTCCACCAATAGCATTAGCTGCTTGCTCCAAGAGACAGGGCTTATCGTGAGTTCTAGCAATAACGGTTTGCCATCAACCACAAAGGTAACGTCACTGTCGGTAATGCTCTGCCCCGAAATCAGTGGCTGTTCAAACAAAGAGAAGTCGATAGAAGAGTGCTCTATCAGGCTAGGCAGTAGTTGGTCGATACAGCGACTCTTGCTATAGCCTAGAAGTTGTTCAGCCGCCGGATTGAGATAGACGATATTGAGCGACTCATCAATAAGCAGGGTTGCGGTGACGAGTTGTTCCAATATGGTTTCTGCTAGAGGCTTGTTCACAAATCTTCCTTTTCTCTGCTCTTAGTTTCATTTTGGTGCACGAGCACTATACGAATAAATTATTGCACAATTATGGTGCAAAATGGCTTTTGCGATGCGTCCTAATATAAACAATGCAAAATCCTTGCCCAAACCTCCGATGTTTGGGTAAAAAAAAGGCCTGCCGATGGGCAGGCCTGAGCGTTTAATTGTGACGATTAAACAGAGTAGTAAAGTTCGAACTCAAGTGGGTGAGTTGTCATGTTTACTTTCTCAACGTCTTGAGACTTAAGGTCGATGTAAGAATCGATGAAGTCATCAGAGAATACGCCGCCAGCTGTTAGGAACTCACGGTCAGCATCTAGTTCAGCAAGAGCTTGCTCTAGAGAAGCTGCAACAGTTGGGATTTCTGCCGCTTCTTCAGCTGGTAGGTCGTAAAGGTCCTTATCCATAGCTTCACCTGGGTGGATCTTGTTCTTAATACCGTCAAGACCAGCCATTAGCATTGCTGCGAAGCATAGGTATGGGTTAGCTGTTGGATCACCGAAGCGTAGCTCGATACGACGTGCTTTCGGGCTTGGTACCACTGGGATACGGATAGAAGCAGAACGGTTACGTGCAGAGTAAGCAAGCATAACTGGCGCTTCGAAGCCTGGTACAAGACGCTTGTACGAGTTAGTTGATGCGTTCGCGAATGCGTTGATTGCGCGAGCGTGCTTGATGATACCACCGATGTAGTAAAGAGCAGTTTCAGATAGACCGCCGTACTTGTCACCAGCAAATAGGTTAACGCCATCTTTTGCTAGAGATTGGTGAACGTGCATACCAGAACCGTTGTCGCCAACTAGTGGTTTAGGCATGAAAGTAGCTGTTTTACCGTAAGCGTGAGCTACGTTGTGAACAACATACTTATAGATTTGGATTTCATCCGCTTTAGTAGTTAGCGTGTTGAAACGAGTAGCGATTTCGTTCTGACCTGCAGTTGCTACTTCGTGGTGGTGTGCTTCAACTACTAGACCCATTTCTTCCATGATTAGACACATAGCAGAACGGATGTCTTGAGATGAATCAACTGGAGCTACTGGGAAGTAACCACCTTTAACGCCTGGACGGTGACCTTTGTTGCCGTCTTCGAAATCAGCACCTGAGTTCCAAGAAGCTTCAACGTCGTCGATCTTGTAGAAAGAACCAGACATGTCAGTGTTGAACTTAACATCGTCAAACAGGAAGAATTCTGGCTCAGGACCGATTAGAACTGTATCTGCGATACCAGTTGCACGCATGTAGTCTTCTGCACGGTGTGCGATAGAGCGTGGGTCACGGTCGTAACCTTGCATTGTAGAAGGCTCTAGGATGTCACAACGGATGTTTAGCGTTGCGTCTTCAGTGAACGGGTCAAGTACTGCACTTGCCGCGTCTGGCATCATAACCATGTCAGATTCGTTGATACCTTTCCAACCTGCAACAGAAGAACCATCGAACATCTTTCCTTCTTCAAAGAAGTCTGCGTCAACTTGGTGTGCTGGGATAGATACGTGCTGCTCTTTACCTTTAGTATCGGTAAAACGTAAGTCAACGAACTTAACTTCATTTTCTTGGATCAGCGATAGTACATTTTCTACTGACATCTTGGATAACCTCCAGTGTTTATAAAACGTGATTGCTCAATTTCGAGTGAGCGTTTAAATCCTGAAATCTAATCTACACTCTTTACTCGTCGTCGAACAATAAATATTTTTCGACTGCTTCCCTATATGCCAAACCCGTGCCAACTTTTTAAAGTTCATATTTATCAATGCTTTAGTGTATTTGGCGTGGTTTACATAAAATGCATTTGCACCAGAATGATCCGTATTCGCACCGCATTGGTGCATTTGTTCTATAATGGCGCGCAAGGGTAGAAAAGATTTGTTACTTTTTGGTGCGAACAACAGCAAGAAATCAATTTTGCCCAAATACGGTGCAAATGTAGTCCACGAGCTGTGGCTTTGAGTGAAAGCTAGAAGACAGTTTGATTAACTTTGGTCTGGATCACATCTTGTTGGGATTTTGGCTAAAATCTGCTACATTACGCCCAATTTTAAACCTAGTTGCCGGCAAGTAGCCGCGACCTTACTGAGTGAATTCGATTCATGTCTACACAGATTGAAAAGTTGAGAAACATTGCCATCATCGCGCACGTTGACCACGGTAAAACTACCCTGGTTGATAAGCTGCTGCAGCAGTCCGGTACCCTAGAGACTCGCGGCGAAGTTGAAGAGCGAGTGATGGACTCCAACGATATCGAAAAGGAACGCGGTATCACCATTCTTGCTAAGAACACAGCAATTAACTGGAATGACTATCGTATCAACATCGTAGATACCCCTGGACACGCAGACTTCGGTGGTGAAGTAGAGCGTATTATGTCTATGGTTGACTGCGTACTGCTTATCGTTGATGCGGTTGATGGCCCGATGCCTCAAACTCGCTTTGTAACTCAAAAAGCTTTCGCACACGGCCTTAAGCCTATCGTTGTAATCAACAAGATTGACCGTCCAGGTGCACGCCCTGATTGGGTAATGGACCAAGTATTCGACCTATTCGATAACCTAGGTGCAACTGACGAACAGCTAGACTTTAAGGTTGTTTACGCTTCTGCACTTAACGGTTGGGCGACTAACGAAGAAGGCGAAATCGGTGAGAGCATGGAACCACTGTTCGAAACCATCGTTGAAGAAGTGTCAGCTCCTCAGGTTGACCAAGACGGTGACCTTCAGATGCAGATCTCTCAGCTAGATTACAGCTCTTACGTTGGTGTTATCGGTGTTGGCCGTGTAACTCGCGGTACTGTTAAACCAAATCAGCAGGTAACTGTTGTTGGTTCTGACGGTAAGACCCGTAACGGTAAAGTAGGTACAGTTCTTGGTTACCTTGGCCTAGAGCGTCACGAAGTTGATCAAGCAGCAGCGGGTGACATCATCGCTATCACAGGTCTTGGCGAGCTTAAGATCTCTGACACCATCTGTTCTCAGAACAATGTAGAAGCGCTTCCTGCTCTTTCTGTAGATGAGCCTACAGTAACTATGACCTTCCAAGTAAACACCTCTCCGTTTGCTGGTAAAGAAGGTAAGTTCGTAACTTCACGTAACATCCTTGAGCGTCTAGAAAAGGAACTTGTTCACAACGTAGCACTACGTGTTGAGCAACTAGATGATCCAGATAAATTCCGTGTATCAGGCCGTGGTGAACTTCACCTATCTATCCTGATCGAGAACATGCGTCGTGAAGGCTTTGAGCTTGCAGTATCTCGCCCTGAAGTAATCCTTAAGGAAGAAGATGGCCAGCTAATGGAACCGTACGAAACGGTAACCATCGATGTTCTTGAAGAGCACCAAGGCGGCATCATGGAGAACATTGGTCTGCGTAAGGGTGAGCTAACTGATATGGCACCTGATGGTAAAGGCCGTGTTCGCATGGACTTCGTAATGCCTTCTCGTGGTCTTATCGGTTTCCAAACTGAGTTCATGACTCTGACTTCTGGTTCTGGTCTTCTTTACCACACGTTTGATCACTACGGTCCACACAAAGGTGGCGAAATCGGTCAGCGTATCAACGGTGTTCTGATCTCTAACGGTATGGGTAAGGCGCTAACTAACGCACTATTCAACCTACAAGAGCGTGGTCGTATGTTTATCGGTCACGGTGTTGAGGTTTACGAAGGTATGGTTGTTGGTATCCACAGCCGTGACAATGACCTGACTGTAAACGTGCTTAAGGGTAAGCAGCTAACCAACGTTCGTGCATCTGGTACGGATGACGCACAGGTTCTTACTCCGCCAATCATCATGACTCTTGAGCAAGCACTTGAGTTCATCGACGATGACGAACTAGTAGAAGTAACGCCAGAGAGCATCCGTATCCGTAAGAAGTTCCTAACGGAAAGCGATCGTAAACGTGCCTCTCGCGCAGCTAAATAAGATTAGCTAAATTGCATACTAAGCCTCGCTTTCAGCGGGGCTTTTTTTTTACTAAAATATCTGCATAACGGACTGAATTTAAAAGATTTCATACGCTTGGCTTAGCCAGCAGTATCGGATAAGAGGTGAGCGGCAGGATGCAATTTATGCTCAAACTACCCAAGCAGGTGCACGTGTTACTGCACTATGCAGGGTATCTATACCAAAGGGCCAAGCATGACCGCTTGCCTGTCAACGCAGGCTATATGACCTATATAACCCTGCTCTCTCTGGTGCCCCTAACCACGGTTGCACTGACTGCCTTGTCTAAGTTTCCTGCCTTTGAAGGGGTGGGAGACACCATACAGGCGTTTATCTTCTCTAACTTCGTACCTACCGCAGGAGAAGCGATACAGACCACGCTCAATGAGTTCATTGCCAATACCGGTAAGATGACCACGATCGGTCTGCTGTTCCTGTTTGTGGCAGCGCTACTTTTGATTTCAGCTATCGATACCAACCTGAACTACATCTGGCGGGTACGTAGAAAGCGTCAGTTTGTGTATTCGTTTTCTCTGTATTGGATGGTTCTGACCCTAGGGCCAGTATTAGTGGGTTTGAGCTTAGTCTTCTCTTCCCAGATCGCTTCGATGCGCGCTTGGAGTGAGGATACTGTGCATTTGGTGTATAGCTTCTTGCCCATGACCTTCTCTTTCTTGGCCTTCTTTGGGCTCTACCTGTTGGTACCTAATCTCAAGGTAAAGATGAATCATGCTTTGGCAGGAGCGCTTGTGGCGGGCCTGTTGTTTGAGATAAGTAAGAAGCTGTTTGCCTTTTACGTGACTCAGTTTCCTTCCTATCAGCTGATTTATGGCGCACTTGCTGCCGTACCTTTGTTGTTTATCTGGATTTATTTGTGCTGGATGATAGTGTTGATCGGCGCAGAGATAACAGCCAGCTTAGGCGAAGACCGCGTTTGGCGAGTCGATGAACCCTTTAGCCTGGATTGGTTCCTGCACTACCAGCAGTTATTGATGAGAAAAAGGTTAGGTCCAAGTGATAGCACTGATCCAGAGAGTGAGCGAAGCCAGCGTGAAGGTTGATGGCGAGATCGTAGGCGAAATAAATAAGGGACTTTTGGTCCTTCTTGGTGTCGAAAAGGGAGACGACGAAGCGAAAGCCAAGCGCCTAATGGAACGAGTGACCACCTATAGAGTCTTTTCTGATGAAGAAGATAAGATGAACCTAAACGTGAAACAGGTCGATGGTAGCGTGTTGGTGGTATCTCAGTTTACTCTTCCTGCTGATACCAAGAAAGGCACTCGTGCAGGTTTCTCTAAAGGCGCAACTCCAGCCGATGCTGAGCGTCTATATGAATATTTTTCTGACCGCTGCGCCGAGGTGCTCCCTACCGAACGTGGACGATTTGCGGCAGATATGAAGGTTTCCCTTGTAAACGATGGGCCTGTCACTTTCTGGCTCCAGGTGTAGAGCTAAGAATTGAAAAGGAATTCAACATCTTATGTTTAAACTAATTACTCCAAGAACCGAGAATCAGTTAGAAAAGTATTTTCACTTTCGCTGGCAGATGTTGCGTGAACCTTGGCAAAGGCCGCGTGGTTCGGAGCGAGATGAATATGATGAGCTTAGCCATCATAGGATGATAGTCGATAGCCGAGGTCGTCCTATCGCCATCGGCCGTCTGTATATTACCGCCGATGATGATGGACAGATCCGCTTTATGGCGGTGAAAAAGAACCGACGTAGTAAGGGTGTCGGTTCGCTGATACTGGTAGCCTTGGAGTCTCTAGCAAGGCAAGAAGGCGTGAAGCGTCTGGTGTGTAACGCCCGTCAGGATGCTATCGAGTTCTATCGTAACAACGGTTTTGAAAGCCAAGGAGAGCTTAGCGACGAGCGTGGGCCTATCCGCCATCAGCAGATGGTAAAGGCTATCGACCCTATGGCGAATGTATTGCGCCGTCCAGATTGGTGCAACGAGCTACAGACCCGTTGGGAAGAGCAGATCCCTATCAGTGACAAGATGGGTATCAAGATAAACCAGTACACCGGCTATAAGTTTGAATGTGTTGCTCAGCTAAACCCTAACCTCAACCCGCACAATACCATGTTTGCAGGTTCGGCCTTTACTCTCGCTACCCTGACTGGCTGGGGCATGACCTGGCTTTTGATGAAAGAGCGCAATCTGCATGCCGATATCGTGCTTGCTGACAGCAATATTCGTTATCGACACCCAGTTAAAGAGAGTCCCACCGCGACTACCTCACTAGATGGTATCAGTGGTGATTTGGATAGGCTGGAGGGTGGTCGACGTGCACGCATTATAATCAAGGTACACATCTACAGTGGCGATCTAGAAGCGGTAGAGTTTACCGGTACCTATGTGCTTCTGCCTCACAGTAAGGCGAACGAGAACCTTAGTGTCTAATAATGCAGGTCTAGTCACACTGATAGGTGAGCTGGCTACGACCCTTAGGTAACGATTTCTTCAGGCTCATACATTCATTAGACAGAGTCACCGCAAGCTGGCTCTGCTCTGGCGCGGCCATATCTATACTGCCCGAGACCTCACCGGTGAGGTCTTCGCTGATGATGCTGATGTTTGGCACATCTATGTGTCCACGGCGTGCGCTGAGATTTATCTCTGGGATAATCAATGGATGCAGCACTGGCTCATCGAAAGGTAGCTGTACCCTGACATCATGAGCAGAGATCTTTGCCTTACCATCCAGACTGCGCTTCAGCATCAGGTCATCACCGGCTAACCCCTTTAGATTAAGGTCGAGATCCGCAAGTCCGTACCAACCAATAGCTAGATGCAGGGAAGGGGTGAAGGTATCCAAAGGCAATCCGTATGCCTTGATATTTAAGGCCCAAGGCTTACTGGTGCGTGAAAGGTTTATCTCTCCGTTAGCCTCAATCAGCCCCTCTTGAATAGGAATAAACAGCTCGTTGACCTTCCAGTGTCCCTGCTTGCTTTGCATCTCGACATAGGGCTTGAGAGAGTTTTTACCTAGTAGCGATAGGCTGTTGGCACTTGCAGAAAGGTTGCCATTCCATAACGCCCATTGGTTTGAGTCCTTGAGCACTAGGTCCGTACCTTGCGCATTGAGATTAGACACCTGCCAAGATTTTTCCCCTAGAGAGATGATCTGAGAGCGGGTGATAGCCAGTTGGTCGATAGATATATCACTATAGCGGTTTAACTGAGAGATCAGTTTTTGCTGAAGGTTGTCTTCTTCCTGAACCCATTCAAGGTTAGAGATAGAAAGCTTGTCGAGGTTGAGCTGGTCTGGATAGAGTTCACCGCTTAGCTCGATCTTGCCTTGCTCAAATAGGAACTCGAGGTTGTTCACTAGAATATCTTGTGGGCGTAACTCTATCTCAAGCTGAGGTTCTAGCAATCGAGTGTTGCCTTGGATAAGGCTTTCCGCAGATAAGGTAACCTGAGCCTCTTGCTCCCAAATACCTTGTTGGGGCTTCCAGTTGGCCAGTTCTATATTGGCTTGGCTTAGCTGCCAATCACTATTGTCCCAGCTCGATTGATAGGTTTTTGCATGCTCAATAAGGCGGATGCTTGAGAGTATATCTTGGCTAGCACTGTGCACCTGAGGCGAAATATCCGATCGGCCCAGACGCAGGTGATTGATTAGGATGTCGTTTATTGTCCAGCTTTTATCTTTCTTCTCTGCAATTAGCTGTACGTCACCGCCACGCCACGTGAAATCGAGCTGATCGAGCTGTACTAGATTAGGGGCAAGGTTTGCTCTCAGCCTGAATTCGTTAAAGGCCTCACCTTTCCAATAAAGCTGATCGCCGGCAGCCGAGAGATAGCCATCAGAGAAGTAACCCTTGAGGGTATCGGCTTGAGACTCTCCACTTGGGGTGTATACAAACTCAAATCCACGAGCAACGAAGTCTTTGTTGGCAAAATCCATATGCTTCACATGGATAGACTCTGGGTGCCAAGTTTTTAGCCATTTCGTCAAGCGCTCGGGTTTACCTATACCCGTTGGTACATTCATGCCATCTAGCGTGGCACGCTTGATATAGAGAGGTTGAAGTGGATTGTTCCAGTTAAGGTCAAGCACTAGGCGGGTGCTGTCTACGGTGATGGCTGGACCTGATGGGCGAGAGACAACCAGCTGTTTTAGCTCAAAGCGGTCGGGAAATCCAAAGCGAGCGTCTTGAATGTAAAGCTCTTCTGGAGCTAGGTGCTGCACCAGTTTGTCGGTGACCCAAGAAGAGTAGGGAGTACTGAGCAGGCCCAACAGTAAGGCGATAGACAAGGCTAATATCAGCACAACACCAATACTAAGTTTTAACACTGCCTTCATAGCGCCTGTCGTTCCTTTGCGAGCTCGAACCTTAAAGATGACCTATATCTTATTGTTTATCAACAAAAAAGCCCCTGCAGAACAGGGGCCAAGAGAGGAAAGGTTTTGCTTAGTCTACTTGAGGACCAGCCGCGACTAGGGATTTACCTTCGTCGTTGTCTGTGTACTTCTCAAAGTTATTTATAAAGCGCTCCGCCAGGTCTTTCGCCTTGCTTTCCCACTGCAGTGGGTCAACATAGGTGTCTCTAGGGTCTAGGATCTCTGGGTTTACGTTCGGTAGAGCCGTTGGTACTTCTAGATTGAACACAGGGATAGACTTAGTGCCTGCCTTCTCGATAGAGCCGTCTAGGATGGCATCGATAATGGCGCGAGTATCTTGGATAGAGATACGCTTACCTGTGCCGTTCCAGCCAGTATTCACTAGGTAGGCTTCTGCACCTGCTTCTTCCATACGCTTAACCAATACCTCAGCATACTTGGTTGGATGCAGGGTTAGGAAAGCCGCACCGAAACAAGCTGAGAAGGTAGGCGTTGGCTCAGTGATGCCACGCTCAGTACCCGCCAGCTTAGCGGTAAAGCCGGATAGGAAGTGATACTTAGTCTGCTCTGGGGTTAGCTTGGCTACTGGAGGAAGTACGCCAAATGCGTCAGCAGATAGGAAGATCACCTTGTTCGCATGACCGCCCTTAGATACTGGTTTAACGATATTCTCGATATGGTGCAACGGATAAGAAACACGGGTGTTCTCAGTCTTAGAGCCATCGTCGAAGTCGATAGAGCCGTCACCGCGCACGGTTACATTCTCTAGTAGTGCATCACGGCGGATAGCATTGTAGATGTCAGGCTCAGCTTCTTTGGATAGCTTGATGGTCTTAGCGTAGCAACCACCTTCGTAGTTAAATACACCATCGTCGTCCCAGCCGTGCTCATCATCACCAATCAGTGCGCGTTTAGGGTCGGTTGATAGGGTTGTCTTACCTGTGCCCGATAGGCCAAAGAAGATAGCTACATCGCCTTTTTCTCCCATATTTGCTGAGCAGTGCATAGATGCGATGCCTTTCAGCGGAAGGAAGTAGTTCATCATAGCGAACATACCCTTCTTCATCTCACCGCCATACCAAGTACCGCCAATGAGCTGCATCTTCTCGGTTAGGTTAAATACGGTGAAGTTCTCAGAGTTTAGGCCGTGCTCTTCCCACTTGCTGTTAGTGCATTTAGCGCCATTCATTACCACAAAGTCAGGCTCGAAGGAGGTGAGCTCTTCTTCGCTTGGGCGGATAAACATATTCTTCACGAAGTGAGCCTGCCAAGCTACCTCAGTGATGATACGCACCGCTAGACGGGTGTCGGGGTTAGCACCACAGTAACCATCGATAACAAACAGACGTTTGTCTGAAAGCTGAGTGGTTACTAGCTGCTTAAGGTCATTCCAAACCTCTTGGTTAATCGGCTTGTTGTCATTTTTGACTGTGTCTGTGGTCCACCACATATTCTCTTTGGTAGTTTCATCGTTAACGATGAACTTATCCTTTGGTGAACGACCAGTAAAAATGCCGGTGTCGACAGCAACAGCGCCAAGTTCTGTCACTACACCTCTTTCGTAGCCTTGAAGTGTTTCACTTGTTTCCTCAGCAAATAACATTTCGTAACTAGGGTTACGAACTATCTCTGTTGAGCCAGTGATACCGTAGCGGGTTAAGTCGATTGCGGAAGCCTTTGCATGTTCCATAACGGTCATAGGTGCTCCTTTGTAGGGTATTTTGGTAAGAATTCCTCTGAGCTAACTGATAAATAATAGTTTTTTTCTCTGGTCAGCGCTCTTTTCTAACTCAGACTATATATGTCTTTCTTGTTTAATATTTCAACAAGGTTCACATTTTTTATCCCTATATTTGTATGAATAATACTCGGCATAACGGGATCTGAAACCTGAAAAAATAATAAAATGCGTGAAATAGTGTGAATCTGGGCGAGAAAACGCACGATAAGGGGATATGAAAGGTGATGAGCATAAAAAAGCCGGCCAAAAGGCCGGCTTAGACTAAAGTCTAATTTTGTGACTTAGTGCATAGTTGGCTTGGTCGTATCAGCGAACAATTCTTCAATTTGTGCTGAGTCAAAGTCGTAGCTTGTGCCACAGTAGTCACAGTGCAAAGACACCATACCTTCGGTCGCTAGGATGTCGTTCACCTCAGCGCGATCGATAGTTACGATAGCGGCACCGCTGCGTTCACGAGAACAGCCACAGAAGAATTCAACCGGTTGTGGGTCAAATAGCTGCACTGTTTCTTGGTTGTATAGGCGATAAAGCAGGTCATTTGCTGCTAGAGAGAACAGCTCTTCGTTCTTAACCGTGTTGGTCAGTTGCTCTAGGTGATCAAAGTCTTCTGGTTTACCCGTACCGTCAGGAACAACCTGAAGTAGCATACCCGCAGCGTTTAGTTGACCTTCGTGCTCGCCAGTGCGAATCCAAAGACGGGTCTTAAGCTGCTCTGAGCGCTCGAAGTAGTTTTCAATTACTTCAGCGATAGTGTCGCCTTCAAGGCCGACAACGCCTTGGTAGCGCTCGCCCTTTTTAGGGGTAATAGTGATCACTAGGTGACCCTTGCCCAGCATTTGGTGCAAGGTAGCGTCGTCAGCGATCTTACCTTCAAAGCGCGCAACACCGCGAACCTTTTGGTCGTGGTCGCCGTTGATTACCGCCAAAGATACAGGGCCATCGCCTTGCAGTTGAAGGGTAATTGAGCCTTCAAATTTTAGGGTTGCAGTCAGTAGTGTGGTAGCAACAAGCAGTTCACCAAGCAGAGTTTGCACAGGCAACGGGTATTGCTTGCTTGAAATGATGCTTTGGTAAGCTTTATCCAGCTGAACAAGTTCTCCTCGAACAGATAGATCTTCAAATAGGTAGCGATTTAACACGTTGTTTTCCATTAGGAAACTCCAGCTTATTGGTTTTTAAACTTAATCAGGTCGCGACGTTGTTTTTTGTCCGGGCGACGGTCTGGACTTGGGTTGTGCGCATGCATCTTGCGCTCTAGCGCTTGGCGCTCACGTTTTTCGACACTCTGCTCTGTCTCGCTATATAGGAGTTGAGCCTCAGGTGCACCGCGTCTCTGGTCAGAAATTTTCTCGATCAGCACGGTTTTTTCGACGTGTCCCTGTCTTAGCGTTACTGTTGCGCCGAGCTCGACTATCTTGCTCGGTTTAGAACGCTGGCCATCATAGTGGACCTTACCGCCATCGATCATGTTTCGAGCAATGGAACGCGTTTTATAAAAGCGAGCAGCCCACAACCATTTATCCAGTCTTACGGACTCAGGATTGGAACTCATATCTATTCTTGCTCTCTATATGTAAGTACAGACTGCGTTATGGTGACGCAGATATCATTTTTCAAGTAAAAGGCTTGGATAAGATTTCTATTTACCGCACATCTGCATAGAAACCTTGCGGAATGTGGTACGCTAGTCTGCTACTTTTAGTAGTGTTTACCTAGTGTTACCAACCATATGCAAGGGAAATGTGTGCACTTGAATTCGTAACCAGATTGCAACCTTTTAGGTGGCCTTATTCAAGTATACTCCCCTTTTTTCGTCGTCAAGGGATGCAGTTTTGTCTTATTCGCAACGAGCAAATCAATTTTTATCTGGCTTGATTAATCATCAGGCGCAGATTGCTAGTGCTGTAACCCTTTTGCTTATGGTTTTATCGGCTTGGATCGCCGGTTTACTGTTTTGGCAGTTCATGGGTGCCGATTCGGGTGTGGAGCGTTGGACGCCATCCAACCGCCAAGTGGCTGCTCAAGGTGGCGGTTCAGAACAATTGGATGTGAGCCAGTTGCTGGATGCCAATATGTTTGGCAAGGAAGATGAGCAAGCCCCTGTGGTTAGACAAGAGGTCGTAGACGCGCCCAAGACTCGTCTAAACTTGGTTTTAGTGGGTGTAGTATCGAGCAGTAATGCACAGAGGAGCCTTGCGGTGATCGCCAATCGTGGCGCTCAGGATACCTATGGTATCGGCGAGCAGATAGATGGTACTCGCGCAACATTACGTAACGTTCTCAAAGATCGCGTAATCATTGAGAACCAGGGGCGTAATGAAACCTTAATGTTAGAGGGTTTAGAATTCAAACGCGTGAGTGATGTGCAACAAGAAGTCGCTCGCTCTCAGCCGCAATCGAATGTTCAGGGCAATAACCCAGAGCTAGATGTCTCAGATTTGGACTCCATCAAGGCGGCCATCTCCGAAAACCCGCAGCAGTTTTTAAAATATATTCGACTTTCTCAGGTGAATCGTGACGGCAAGCTTGTCGGTTATCGAGTAAGACCGGGGAGAGACCGCGCCCTGTTTGATTCAGTGGGTCTGCAAGATGGTGACATCGCAGTGGAATTGAACGGTGCAGACCTTACCAATCCGGCCTCCATGGGCGAGATTTGGAAGAATTTGAACCAATTGAGTGAATTGAATCTAACGGTTGAGCGAGACGGTCAACGCTACGATATCTATTTACAGTTTTAGCGCGATAGCGTTGATTAGGAATAAAAAGAGCCAGTCGGCGATAGGCATAGGATGCCGAGTGTGTTTTTTTGGAGAGTTATTAAGTGAAATGGTTTAGCAAGAGTGCATGGTTATTAGCGGGAAGCCTGCTATGCACGCCTGCGTTCAGTGCCGACGGGCAAGGCGCAAATGAATTTAGTGCCAGCTTTAAGGGCACAGATATCGGTGAGTTCATCAATATCGTTGGTCGTAACCTAGAGAAGACCATCATAGTTGACCCATCGGTACGCGGTAAGATCGACGTTCGCAGCTATGACGTTCTGAACGAGAAACAGTATTACCAGTTCTTCTTGAATGTCCTCGAAGTGTACGGCTTTGCGGTTGTTGAGATGGAAAATGGTGTACTTAAGGTTATTAAAGCAAAAGACGCAAAAACCTCTGCAGTTCCGGTAGTGGGTGATGCGAGCGTTCAAGGCGACTCGGTAATCACTCGCGTGGTTGCGGTACGTAACGTATCCGTACGTGAACTATCTCCTCTATTGCGTCAGCTTAACGATAACGCCGGTGCGGGTAACGTGGTTCACTACGATCCTGCCAACATCATCCTTATCACAGGTCGTGCGGCGGTAGTTAACCGCCTTGCCGAGATCATCGAGCGTGTAGACAAGGCCGGTGATAAGAGCGTTGAGGTGGTTGAGCTTAAGAATGCCTCTGCCGCTGAGATGGTGCGAATCGTAGAAGCCCTAAATAAGACCACAGACGCTAAGAATACTCCTGCTTTCCTACAACCTAAGCTGGTAGCGGATGAGCGTACTAACTCTATCCTGATATCCGGCGACCCTCAGGTGCGTAAGCGCCTACGTAACGTGGTTCAGCAGCTAGACAAAGAGATGGCAACCACAGGCAACAGCCAGGTTGTGTATCTTAAGAATGCTAACGCAGAAGACCTAGTGGACGTGCTTAAGGGTGTTTCTGACAACCTTGCTAAAGCGAAAAACGCAGGCAAGGGCGCAGCAACAGCCAGCAACAACGAGGTAGTTATCTCAGCGCACAAGGGCACAAACGCCCTAGTTCTGACCGCTCCGCCAGATATTATGAAGGCGCTAAAAGAGGTTATCGCTCAGCTAGATATTCGTCGTGCTCAGGTTCTGATTGAAGCTCTTATCGTAGAGATGGCTGAGGGTGATGGCATCAACCTTGGCGTTCAATGGGGTAACCTAGAAACCGGTGCTATCGTTCAGTACGGTAATACCGGTGCACCTATCGGTCAGGTAATGGTTGGCTTGGAAGAAGCGCAAGACACTACCACTACCACAGCGGTATACGATGAGAACGGCAACTTCCTGCGTAATGAAACCACCACGGAAGCAGGTGACTACACCGCACTAGCTTCAGCTCTGGGTGGGGTAAATGGTGCTGCAATCAGCCTTGCGATGGGTGACTGGACCGCGCTTATTAGTGCCGTTGCAACCGACTCTAACTCAAACATCCTATCGTCTCCGAGTATCACGGTAATGGATAACGGCGAAGCGTCGTTTATCGTAGGTGAAGAGGTGCCGGTCATCACAGGCTCAACCTCAGGCTCAAACAACGAGAACCCGTTCCAGACTGTTGACCGTAAAGAGGTAGGTATCAAGCTTAAGGTTGTGCCTCAGATCAACGAAGGTGACTCGGTACAGCTTAAGATTGAACAAGAAGTTTCCAATGTTCTTGGTGCTAATGGTGCCGTAGACGTGCGCTTTGCTAAGCGTCAGCTAAATACCTCGGTAATGGTACAAGATGGACAAATGCTAGTGCTGGGTGGTCTAGTTGATGAGCAATCGAATGAGAGTGAATCCAAGGTGCCTCTACTAGGTGATATCCCATGGTTAGGTCAGCTGTTCAAGTCGACCAGCACTACGGTGAGCAAACGTAACCTGATGGTGTTTATTAAACCAACCATTATTCGCGATGGTGTATCGGCAGACGGTCTGACACAGCGCAAGTACAACTATATCCGTGCTGAACAGCTGTATAAGGCTGAGGAAGGCTTGAGACTGATGAGCGATGACCTAATCCCTGTACTGCCTAAGTTTGGTGATGATGCGAGCCGTCCGCCTGAGTTCAGAGCCTTCATCGAGCAAGTGGAAAAAGAGTAATGGACGCCCCGGCAGTTTGGGCGGGTGCCACCCGCCTACCATTCAGCTTCGCTAAACGCTTTAATGTGGTGTTAGAGATTCATACTGATCAAGATAAGAGTCAGCTGTTCTTTGTCGCACCACTTGAGACCAACACCTTGCTTGAGGTGGCGCGAGTTTCCAGTCATGACCTAGAGCTGGTGGAGCTGAATAAATCGGACTTTGAGAACAAGCTCGCTGAGGCCTACCAACGCGACTCTTCTGAAGCGCGTCAGCTTATGGAAGATATCGGTGCCGATAGTGACGACTTCTTCTCGCTGGCTGAAGAGCTACCGCAGAACGAAGACCTCCTCGAGGCAGAAGATGACGCGCCTATCATCAAACTTATCAACGCCATGTTGGGTGAGGCAATCAAAGAGGGTGCTTCGGATATCCATATCGAGACCTTCGAGAAGAACCTCTCTATCCGTTTCCGCGTAGATGGTGTGTTGCGTGATGTTCTAGCGCCGAGTCGTAAGCTTGCACCACTTTTGGTATCTCGTGTGAAGGTTATGGCTAGGCTAGACATTGCAGAGAAGCGTGTCCCTCAAGATGGTCGTATCTCGCTACTTATCGGTGGCCGCGCGGTGGATGTACGTGTATCTACTATGCCATCGTCTCACGGTGAGCGTGTGGTAATGCGTCTTCTGGATAAGAACGCCACTCGCTTGGATCTGCATAGCCTAGGTATGGCGCCGCAGAATCATAATAATTTTCAATCTCTTATCGCTAAACCTCACGGTATCATCTTGGTGACCGGTCCGACAGGCTCGGGTAAGTCGACCACCTTGTATGCTGGCCTGCAGGAGCTTAATAGCGCTGAGAGAAATATCCTGACCGTTGAAGACCCGATCGAATTTGATATCGATGGTATCGGTCAAACTCAGGTAAACCCTAAGGTAGACATGACCTTTGCCCGTGGTTTGCGTGCAATTCTGCGTCAAGATCCAGATGTAGTAATGGTCGGTGAGATCCGTGACCTTGAGACCGCACAGATTGCGGTGCAAGCCTCTCTTACAGGTCACTTGGTAATGTCTACCCTACACACCAATACCGCCGTGGGTACCATCACGCGTCTGCGTGATATGGGCATTGAACCCTTCCTTATTTCTTCATCGTTGTTGGGCATCTTGGCTCAGCGCCTGGTCAGAACCCTGTGTAATGACTGTAAGACTCCTTATGATGCGGATGCAGAGCAGAAGAAGCTGTTTGGTCTTGAGGCTGATGAAGGGCTGATTCTATATAAGCCAAATGGTTGTGAGAAGTGTGGCAACAAGGGCTATCGCGGCCGTACCGGTATCCATGAACTTCTGGTAGTGGATGAGAAAGTACAAGAGCTTATCCACGGCGAGCACAGCGAGTCGGATATCGAGCAACACATACGCAAAACTACCCCAAGTATTCGCCAAGATGGTCTGATGAAGGTTCGCGCCGGCAGAACCACCCTTGAAGAAGTGATGCGAGTGACGAGGGAAGAATAATGGCGGCGTTTGAGTACAAAGCGCTCGACGCTAAAGGAAAGCAAAAAAAAGGGGTTATCGAAGGCGATAATGCCCGTCAGGTACGCCAACGCCTGAAAGAGCAGGGAATGATGCCGGTTGAGGTCATTGAGACCAAGGCCAAGCAGCAGAAGACTCAATCTAAGGGTTTTCAGCGAGGTATCAGTGTACCCGATCTGGCGCTGTTGACCCGTCAGCTTTCGACCCTAGTTCAGGCAGGTATGCCACTAGAGGAATGCTTACGCGCGGTTGCCGAACAATCCGAGAAGGCCCGAATTCGCTCAATGCTGGTGAGCGTGCGCGCCAAAGTAGTCGAGGGTTATACCTTGGCTGACAGCATGCGTGAATACCCAGCTATCTTCGATGACCTGTTCTGCTCTATGGTTGCAGCCGGTGAAAAGTCTGGTCATCTAGACGCGGTGCTAGATAGATTGGCTGACTACGCCGAGAAGCGACAAGCACTGAAATCTAAGCTTCAACAGGCGATGATCTATCCTATTATGCTTACTCTAATAGCGGTAGGCGTTATTGGTTTCTTGCTGGCCACCGTAGTACCTAAGATCGTGGATCAGTTTGTGCAGATGGGGCAGGAGCTTCCAGCATCGACTCAGTTTTTGCTCGATGCGAGTAATTTTGTGCAGAACTATGGGGTCTTATTGGTAAGCGCCATTGTGCTTTCCATTGTCGGCACCAAGTTATTGCTCCGAAAGCCAGCCATGCGCCTTAGTTGGGATCACAAGATGTTGACCATCCCTGTGGTGGGTCGTGTGGCTCGAGGTTTGAATACTTCGCGCTTCTCACGAACACTGGCTATCTGCTCGTCCAGTGCTATTCCTCTGTTAGAAGGAATGCGTGTTGCGGCAGACGTGATGAGCAATAAATACTTTAAGAAACAGGTGCTTGAGGCATCTGATAGAGTACGTGAAGGTGCGAGCCTGCGTCACTCGCTGCAACAGAGCAAGTTGTTCCCGCCTATGATGCTGCACATGATAGCCAGTGGTGAGCAGTCTGGTGAGTTGGAACAGATGCTGACGCGTGCAGCGGATAACCAAGACCGAGATTTTGAGGGCTCAGTGAACCTAGCCCTTGGGGTGTTCGAGCCCCTACTAATCGTATTTATGGCCGGTATCGTGCTATTTATCGTGGTGGCAACCATGATGCCATTGCTTGAATTGAATAATTTAGTTTCTGGCGCGTAAGCCAGATGAGTGGAGAAAACATGAAGTACAGAAATAAACAGGGCGGCTTTACCCTACTTGAGGTAATGGTAGTTGTTGTAATCCTAGGTATTCTAGCGAGCTTTGTTGTTCCTAACCTATTGGGTAACAAAGAGAAAGCTGACCAACAGAAAGCGATTACGGATATCGTAGCGCTAGAGAATGCTCTGGATATGTATAAGCTGGATAACGGTGTATACCCAACCACAGACCAAGGCCTAGACGCACTAGTGACTCGCCCAACCGGTTCTCCTGAGCCACGTAACTATCGCAACGATGGCTATATCCGTCGTCTTCCAAGCGATCCATGGGGTAACGACTACCAATACCTAAGCCCGGGTGATAACGGCAACATCGATGTATTTACTCTAGGCTCAGATGGCCAAGAGGGTGGTGAAGGCGCAGCGGCTGATATCGGCAACTGGAACCTTCAAGACTTCCAGTAATCGCTAGTTAGATGATGCAAGGTAGCGCTCGGCGCAAACGCAATCAGCGTGGCTTCACCTTACTCGAAGTCATGCTGATTATGGTTTTAGTGGCTGTTAGTTCTGTAGCAGTGGTAGTGACATTGCCGACCAATAAGGACGATGCCGCTCATACCCGAGCGCAGCAACTGTTTCAGCGTTTAACCCTTTTGCATCAAGATGCCATCCTAAATGGCTGGGATATCGGAGTCAGGTTTGAAGAGCCTAACAACAAATATGTGTTGCTTCGACTCGGCAAGGATGGATGGCAACCCCTTGAGCACAGGCGTATACCGGCGGAAACTGAATTAGAAGACGGTGTTTCTCTCGGTTTCGAGCTAGGTGGTGGTGTCTGGGGACAAAAAGAAAGCTTGTTTGAGCAAGGATCTCTGTTCGATGAAGAGATGTTTGCCGATGTAGAAAAGAAAGATGAAGAGCGCCCACCTCAGGTGTTTATTCTTTCAAGCGGTGAATTGACCCCGTTTGAGGTGTTTATTCATCCAAGCAACACGGCTATGGGTGACCTGAATTGGCGTGTGCTTGCCCTTGAAAACGGCACCTTTAGGCTCCTAGCACCGGGGGAGGCATTAGACGATGAAGAAGCGCAATAGCGGTATGACTCTGCTAGAGGTATTAATTGCCTTAGCTATCTTCGCCACCGCCTCCATCAGCGTGATCCGTGCGGTGACCCAACACATCAACAGTATTGGGTATCTGGAGCAAAAAACCTTTGCCGGTATGGTGGCAGATAATCAGATGGCGATGGTGATGCTCTCTGACCCTATCACTACCACCAAGAAGGGAAGCAGTGAGTTGGCTGGCAAAACTTGGTATTGGCAAGCGGTACCGGTGGCAACGGCCAACAGCTATTTGAGAGCTATCGATGTCAGCGTTGCTGAGAACGAAGACATGAAGAGCCCACTAGTGACGGTGAGAAGCTATGTCCCGCAATAATAAGGGTTTCACCCTGATTGAGGTGCTGGTGGCGATCGCTGTGTTTGCAGCCCTGAGTATTGCTGCTTATCAGGTAGTTTTTCAGACTCAGCTCAGCAACGAACAATCTCAGCAGAAGTTGGCACGCCTGCAGCAGCTGCAAACCGCGTTGGTTTACTTAGATAGTGACTTTAGGCAGATAGCGATAAGACGCTTTCGCAACGATGGCCAAGAGGCCGGTGAGAGGCTTCTCTATTGGCAAGACAATCTGCTCGACTCAGATGAAAAAGGTGTGTTGTTTACTCGTCTAGGCTGGATTAATCCGCAGCAGCAATTCCCTCGAGGGGAGATTACCAAGGTTGGTTATCGGGTTAGAGATAACCGCTTGGAGCGTGTCTGGTGGCGTTATCCGGATACCCCAACGGGCCAGCAAGGGGTGATAACCCCAGTGCTGGATAGTGTGGAATCCTTCGACCTACGTTTTTATAACGGTGAGGGGTGGTCCCAAGAGTGGGACGAGACGGATAAGTTGCCCAAGGCGATTGCCGTCAACCTTGAATTAAAAGATTACGGTGAGATAGAGCGTATCTATCTCACAGCGGATGGACAACTGGAGCGGGTGAATGAAGATGAACCGCAATAGACCTATCCGCAAACAAAAGGGTGTTGCCCTATTAGTGGTGTTGTTGCTGCTTGCTGTGATGACCGCCATTGCCGCTACTATGTCAGAGCGCTTGGTGCTTGGCGTGGACAGAGCAACCAGTCAGGTGAGTAACCAACAAGCGTATTGGTACGCAATAGGCGTTGAAGCGCTGGCAAAATATGGCATCAATGAGAGCCTAGACGACAGCGATACGGTTAACCTGAGCCAAGCTTGGGCTTTGGATGAGCAGGTTTATCCATTGGAGAACGGTGAAGCCAAGGGTGTTATCCGAGATATGCAGGCGTGTTTTAACGTAAACGCCCTGGCTAATGTGCAAATCGACCCAACGTCCAGCTCGCGTCCATATCTACTCGGAGTTTGGCGTACACTGTTAGAAGAGGTCGGCATCGAGAGTTATCAAGCCGAGGTGATTGCAGACTCTACATGGGAATACCTAGATAGCAACGATGGCGTGACCACACAGACAGGTGTTGAAGATGCCACCTATGAGGGGCTGTCTCCAGCGTATATGGCGTCGAATGGCTTGATTGCAGATATCAGCGAGCTACGTAGTGTGTATCAGATGGATGCCGCTGGAATGCGCCGTATCTCATGGCTTGCCTGTGCGATACCGACCGATGATCTGCGCATCAATGTGAATACCATCCGCGTGTGGCAGAGCAAGATACTGGTCGCCCTGTTTCAGGAGGCTATCAGCGATGACCAAGCAAAACAGATTTTAGAAGACCGACCGTATGATGGCTGGGAGAACATAGATGAGTTTCTCGCTGAGCCGGCCATTAATGCTATTGATGCCACGGTCAGAGATAACGCCAAGCAATACCTATCGGTGGATAGCCGATATTTTGAATTGGATGCAGAAATTTATGTGCAAGACTCTAGGGTTCGCCTTCGTAGTTTGTTGCATAGTGAGAATGAAGATGAAGCTCGGGTTGTACGCCGACGGTTTGGAGGAATAAGTGAGCGAAGTCCTGACAGTTCGGCTGAGTAGAAACAGTTCGGATGAGATCCCTTGGCTGGTGTGGTCCGCTACACAGCAAGAGATCATTGCCAGCGGTGAGATCACCAGCCTGGATGACCTGTCGTCCCTTACGCAGTATGCGCAAGAGCGTCGCACAATTTTGTTATTGGATAGTCGTGATGTGATTCTGCGAGAGGTAGAGGTGCCTGCGGGTGCATCAAGACAACTCTCCACCATGTTACCTTTCTTGTTAGAGGAAGATGTTGCACAGGACGTAGATGAGTTGCACTTTTCTATTCTGAAGCAAACCAGTGATACCGCTTGGACTGCTGCAGTAGACAGAGACTATCTAGCCTCGTGTGTGGAAAGCTTTGAGCAGGCGGGGATCGAGCTAAATCGCATTGTCCCTGACGTGTTGGTTCTGCCAAACATCGACTCCGATATCACCATATTGCCCTTTGCAGACCATTTTTTGGTGAGACATCACGAGTTTTCAGGCTTTAGTATTCAACAGTCTTTGTTACCTGTAGCAAGCAAGATGGCGCCTTTCGTTGCAGCAAATAATGAAAGTGACGAAGAGGAACAGGAAGAAGCTAAATCTCTGGTTGTGGACTGCTTCGATACAATTCCTGAAGCCTTGCTAGAGCAAGAGGGCCTTGAGTGCAGGCAGCTTGAGCGCGAACTGCCTATGCAGATGTTGGCTAAATATGCTCAGCTCTCGTCAGTGACGCTATTGAGTGGAGAGTTCAAGCGTCAATCCTCATGGCTTAAGAACATTAAGCTATGGCGAGTTCCGGCTATTGCTGCGGCTATTTTGCTAGCCATGTTCTCGGTTAAGACCTTTATGCACGTGAATCAGATTGAAGAGCAGGCCGCCGCTTACCGCGCTGAGAGTGAGCGTATATTCCGTGCTGTGTTCCCTGATAAACGTCGTATTCCTACTGTGAGCTATCTAAAGCGCCAGATGAGTGATGAATCGGCTCGCTTGAGCGGTGATACCGTGGATGCGCCCGTGCTGACTTGGTTGGTGCAGGTACAGACGGCTCTGAAAGACAATAGAAACGTTAAAGTTCAGAGCATCAAATACGACAGCAATCGTGAAGAGCTCCGAATTCAAGCTCAAGCCAATGACTTCGAGACCTTTGAGAAGATCCGTGTTGCGCTTTCTGAGAAGTTTGCTGTAGAGCAAGGGCAGATTAACCGAAATGGCGAACTGGTTAGCAGTAGCTATGTATTGAAGGTGAAATAATGCAGGGTTTAAAACAGCAAATTCTAAGTTACTGGAATGGCATTAGCTTGCGTGAGCAGCGCATGCTAATTATTGCTCTGGGTTTCGCATTTGTGGCCGCTTTCTATTGGGGAGGCGTTCAGCCACTACAACAGAAGAGTGAGATGGCTCAGACGCGTTTAGCCTCTGAAAAACAACTGCTCAGCTGGGTGAAGAACGAAGCGGATACCATTACCGCGTTGCGTAAGACCAGCAGTGCGCCAAATATCTCATCACTACCTCTTAACCAGCTACTGTCTACCTCAAGCAGTAACTACAACGTTGAGTTGGTGCGTCTGCAGCCACGAGATGACATGGTTCAGGTTTGGGTTCAACCAGTAGCATTTAACTCATTGATTAATTGGCTTATTTATCTGCGTCAGCAACAAGGTGTGGATGTAGCATTCTTAGATATCAATGAAACCGACAAACCCGGCATAGTCGAGGTGAAGCGTTTGCAGTTTGAGAAGGTAGGCGGCTAGGTGAGTATCAAGAAAATCTTCCTTTACGGCTTTTTGCTGCTGAGTGTATTTGTTACCAGTGTAGTGGTGCATCTTCCTGCGAAGTTTGTCGTAGATAACCTACCGACTATTCGAGGCCTAAACATCTCTGGCGTGCAGGGTTCTCTCTGGCAGGGGCGTGCGCAAAAGGTCTCGTTCCAACAATATGATTTTGGACAGATCACCTGGGATCTTCAGGTATTTAAACTCTTTACTGGTAAGGCTGAGCTTAATGTTCGTTTTGGCCGCAACAGTGAGCTTGGGCTGACTGGGCGCGGCATCGTCGGCTACGGCTTCTCTGGCCCCTATGCTGAAAACCTTCTCGCTTCTATTCCTGTTGCTAAGGTGATGGAGCAGGTCAATGTCCCTGCGCCTGTGGATGCCACTGGTGACCTTGAATTGATGATCAAAAATTACACCTATGCCCAGCCTTGGTGCCAGTCAGCTGAAGGCAGTCTAGTGCTAAACCGAGGCGAAGTGAGTTCTCCTCTGGGTAATCTAGACCTAGGCACTGTGATCTCAGATTTGAGCTGTGAAAACAACGTGTTGTCGGCAAAAGGCAATCAAGAAAATGATCAGGTTTCAGGAGCATTTACCGCCAAGTTAGAGTCCAACTTTACCTATGACTTAGACGCTTGGTTCAAGCCAGGCAGTGAGTTTCCTCCAAGGTTAGGGGAGCAACTAAAGTGGCTAGGCGATCCTGATGCACAAGGTCGTTATCCGTTTGTGCTCTCAGGGAGACTGTAAGCGGTTTTCATTACACGGATTTTTCCATATAGTGACTGAAAGAGTCGGTTATTAGTGAGGCTAGGATGGCAAAACAACGCAAGCCCCAAATTATAGACAAACAAGAGGTTGCTCGCTCGCGCCTGTTCTGTATTGAATCTCTTGACCTAGAGTTTTCGAACGGAGAGAAGCGCACCTATGAGCGTATGAAGCCGAGTGGGCGCAATGCGGTGATGATAGTGCCAGTAACGGCCGATGGCGATTTGTTGCTAGTTCGTGAGTATGCTGCTGGTACTGAGAGCTATGAGCTTGGTTTTCCCAAGGGCCTTATCGATGAAGGTGAGACTGAAGTCGAGGCTGCAAACCGGGAGCTGAAAGAAGAGATTGGCTTCGGTGCTAATCAATTCACTCCGCTAAAAGAGGTGATCCTAGCGCCTTCGTATTTCTCTAGCCGAATGACCTTGTTCTTGGCAAAAGACCTGTATCCCGAGTCTCTGATTGGCGATGAGCCTGAACCACTAGAGGTAGTGAAATGGCCATTGGCTCAAGCCAATGACTTGCTTACTCATCTCGATTTTTGCGAGGCGCGCAGCATCAGTGCTTTGATGTTGGCTCAGCGTTTGTTGGCCGAGGAGCAGTAAGATGAAACAAGACCTTTCCCACCTGCTTCCTGAAGTTATCGATATTGCTCGTTCCGCTGGACAGCTGATCCTAGATATCTATCAAAACCGAGATTACGAAGAGTTCACTAAGACAGACGATACCCCAGTAACCAGCGCTGATCTGGCTGCGCATAAGCTGATCATGCAGAAGCTTCCAGAGCTGACTCCTGACATTCCGGTATTATCTGAAGAAGACGCCGACATTAGTTTGGCGGAGCGTGAGCAATGGGAGCGCTATTGGCTGGTGGATCCATTAGATGGCACTCAAGAGTTTATCGCTCGCAGTGGTGATTTTGCTACCATCATTGCTTTGGTAGAACACAATAAGCCAGTGATGGGCGTGGTGTATGGGCCTGTCTCTGGCGTGGTTTACTATGCCTATGAGGGCAAGGGTGCTTGGAAGATCCCTGAGCTGGGAGAGAGCATCCGCATTACGACCCACAAGCACGAACTGCCTAAACAGAATATTGCGATGGCTATCAGCCGTCGTCAGGACATCAACCGTATTACCGCCTGCATGTCTAATGAGTGGAACTATGAATTAGTGCCATTAGGTTCGGCAGCGCTTAAGGCCTGTCTAGTGGCTGAAGGTAGCGCAGATTGTTATCTAAGGCTGGGACCAACTGGCGAGTGGGATACGGCGGCGACTCAATGCATCGTTGAGCAAGCGGGCGGTACGATTCTAGATACTAAGCTAGACCCGCTCTCTTATAACCTCAGAGAAACCCTAGAGAATCCAAACTTTATTGTTATTGGCGACCAAGATCTGCCATGGCATGAGATTCTGGTGAAAAAGTAGCGCTTAACAGCTCGCAGAATGCCTCTCTCTCACTCATAAATGGTGCGTGGGAGGAGGTATGAAATATATGCGACTCAGCTGAAAGGGCTTCATCCAACATACTCGCCACCTTAACCGGCACCAATCCATCTAACCTTCCGTAGAGACGCATCAAGGGCATCTTCAGCTCTTGCAGTTGCTCTCGATAGTCCAAGCTACCCAAAAGTTCTAAACCTAAAGCCAATGAGTCTGGATTTGGCATAGGGCGAGATAGAACGGCGCCTTTGAGCTGTTTTACATCCTGTCTTGCCGAAGGGCTTCCCATGGCTTGCAGTGCCATAAAACGTTCAATAGTGCCCTTGAAGTCCTCGGTGAGCTGCTCGGTAAAGTTCTTTAGAACCTTAGGGGCAATACCACGCCACTTGCTGCCTTCTGCGGCAAACTTTGGAGAGCTAGCAAGGGTAACTAAGTGTTCAACGCGCTCAGGGTGATTGAGTGCAATATGGGTAGATACTAAGCCACCCAGAGACCAGCCAAGCCAAATTGCTTTTTTTGGTGCTCTTTCTAGGACACAGCGGCAGATATCTTCGATGGACTGACAGTGGTTATGGTGACTATGCCCATACCCAGGAAGGTCAACGGTATGCAGAGTGAAATGCTTAGAAAGATAGTCGCTGACTTGCTGCCACACCGCACCATTCATACCCCAGCCATGAACTAGCACTAGATCTGGGCCGTTTCCTTGGGTTTCCCAATGCAGTTGCGTCATATCAGTCATCTTTCACTCTCCAGCACTTTCCGTAAGACTTAAAATCAAAAAGCTTGAGGCAGAGTAGGGGAAATGGCGTGATAACTCAAACCTTTCATTGCAAAGCAAGACAGCTGATCATCCAATTGATTGGGAATCGCTGTGATTTGTGTAATAGGAAATTAAGCTCGCAATCAGTGTGGTGTGAAGACTGCTTGCTACTAATCCCGAATAAATCTCGCTGTAAGCGATGTGGTGCGCCCCAAGTTAATGCGGAAAGTCACTGTGGCGAGTGCATTAGTTATCCCGTACTTTGGGATAGGCTCTATTGTGTCAGTGACTATGAGGCCCCTATTTCTGATTACGTAAAGAGAATCAAATATACTCGTCAGTTTTGGCATTCTCGCGTTCTCGCTCAACTACTGTCTGAAAAAATTATCGACCCTGCACCATTACTCTTATCCGTTCCTACCCATTGGCGACGCTTAGTTTGGCGAGGCTTCAATCAGAGTCATTATCTTGCCTATTACCTTTCTCAAGGACTCGGTATCCATTACCTACCGGATGTTCTAGTACGAACTCGGCATACCAAGATGCAGATGGAATTAGATAGAAGTAAACGTCTGAAAAACCTCAATAATGCTTTTCAGATTAACCCCGCCCGTTTGGCTGAGATGCAAAGGTATCATCGTGTTGCCATAGTCGATGATGTGGTGACAACGGGCTCAACGGTCGGAGAAATCTGCAAGCTTCTGCGACAAATAGGAGTAGAAGAGATAGAGATATATTGCTTGTGCAGAGCGTCTCGAGGTTGAGTCTGATGTGTCTGGCAAGTTTTGATGGCGATATTACGAAATTATTGGAATTGAGTCTGGTTCGGAGTATAGTAACGAAAAATAACCTACAGAATTACTCGGGTATTGTTGTGTCAAATACTATTACTATTACCGAAAGTGCTCAATCGCACTTCGCTAACCTACTCGGCCAGCAGGCTGAAGGAACTAACATTCGCGTGTTCGTGGTAAATCCGGGTACGCCAAGTGCTGAATGTGGTGTTTCTTACTGTCCACCAGAAGCGGTAGAAGCTACCGATACTGAGATGAAGTTCGAAGCGTTTTCAGCCTATGTTGACGAGTTGAGCCTTCCTTTCCTTGAGGATGCAGAGATCGATTATGTCACCGACAAAATGGGCTCTCAGCTAACTCTTAAGGCGCCAAACGCTAAGATGCGTAAGGTTTCTGACGATGCACCGCTTATCGAGCGTGTAGAGTATGTTATCCAAACTCAGGTTAACCCACAGCTAGCAAGCCACGGTGGTCACCTCAACCTTGTTAAGATCACGGATGACAACATCGCTCTGGTTCAGTTCGGTGGTGGTTGTAACGGCTGTTCTATGGTAGACGTTACCCTAAAGGACGGTATCGAGAAGCAACTTCTACAAGAGTTTGCTGGTGAACTGAATGGCGTTAAAGATGCTACTGAGCACGAGCAAGGCGCTCACTCTTACTATAAGTAAGAATATGAATTAAAGAAAAGGCACGCTGAGCGTGCCTTTTTTGTGTCTGTTATTTATGAGCCTTGAAGGTAACGGCGACCTTGAGACCGCCTTGAGGGCGATTCTCCATCTTAATCTCGCCACTGTGCTCAGTGATGATGCGCTTCACTATCGCTAGGCCCAGACCCGTACCTTCACTACCGCGAGCGGTATCACCGCGAGTAAAGGGTTCAAACACGCTTTCAATTTGATCCTCTGGTATTCCTGGGCCATTGTCCTCAAGGATAAACTGCACTTTCTGACCTTGTTCAATACTCTTGGTCGTAATTCCAATCCAGTCATCGCCGTAGCGCTGGGCGTTCACCAACAAATTGCTTAGGGCGCGACGTAGCGGAATATTGCTAGCGTAGATATCTGGCAGATTCTCATCTAAGTCATAGGTGACCTGACACTTCATAAGACCTTCAAAGAACTTCTCATTAGGTGCTGGCGAGCCAATATCGGTACTGGCCCCCTCTTGATAGTTTTCTACCGCACGATACAGGTCTTCGGCTAATGCATTGAGATTAATCGCCTCAAACTCGCTTTGATCCACCGGTTTTAGGTAGTCCATGAACTGGGCAATGATCTCATTACACTCTTCAGTATCCTGAATAATGCCTTCGGCGAGATATCTGTCTTGCTCAGACATCATCTCAGTGGCCAGGCGGATACGTGTCAGTGGCGTACGGATATCATGACTGATACCAGCCAGCATCAAGCGTCTGTCTTCTTCTAATGCTTCTATACCTCGCGCCATCTTGTTAAAGGCCAAGGTTACTTCACGGATCTCCGTAGTGCCTTTCTCTTCCAGCGGCTTAGGTATCACGCCCTTACCAACACTAATGGCTGCTTCCTCAAGGCTCTTCAATGGTCTGTTTTGCCAACGGATAAAGCCCCAGCCACCCAGAATAATCAGTAGCGTTATTAATAAGCTATTGATAAAGAAAGGCTTAAATTCGTCTTGGGTTAGCTCAGAGAGGGGAACCTTAAGAAGCCAGTTTGGCATGGAGTCGAGCTTGATCCACAACAGGTAGCTCTCACTGTCTCGACTGAGGCGCGCTTCAGCGGGAGAGCCTAACTCTTCACTGATCTCATCGCTCATAAAGTCGAGGTAGAAGGATTTTTCGAATTCTTGTTCGTAGATGCCAGCATAGGGTCTGACACTTACTCCAAGGCGAAGCAGTAGTGCCTGCCTGAGTGGTGCAGTACGTTGGGCTTCAGGGATACCGAGCTCGACCTCTTTGCGGATACGAGCGTTCTCTTCCATGACCAGATTGATTTCGTAAGAGAGGATGCGGTTGAACTGTTTTAGGCTTGGGAGAAGAGCGTAGTTGAGTACCGCGTAGTACGAGAACACTTGGCTTGCGATTAGCAGGACTATGAAGCCAATGATGGATTGTGTTATCGAACTACGCGAACGCATAAAGGCCTTAAACCTTCTTGCCGTCTGGGACGAATACGTAACCTAGGCCCCATACGGTTTGAATATAACGAGGATGGCTTGGGTCTTCCTCAATGATGCGACGTAGACGCGAGATTTGAACGTCGATTGAACGCTCCATTGCCGAGTATTCACGACCGCGCGCTAGGTTCATTAGCTTGTCACGAGACATAGGCTCACGTGCGTTAGTCACTAGGATTTTCAGCACAGCAAACTCACCTGAAGTCAGCGGGATAAGTTGCTCACCCTTGTACATCTCACGAGTACCTAGGTTTAAAGAGAACTCACCGAATTCAACTACAGATTCTTGCGAGCTAGGAGCACCAGGTGCTTCTACTGATTGACGACGCAATACAGCGCGTGCACGAGCAAGAAGTTCGCGTGGGTTGAATGGCTTAGGAAGATAATCGTCTGCACCTACCTCTAGACCTACGATACGGTCGATTTCATCGCCCTTCGCAGTCAGCATTAGGATAGGAAGCATGTTGTTTGCGCTACGTAGGCGACGACAGATAGATAGGCCATCTTCACCAGGCAACATAAGATCTAGGATCATTAGGTTGAAGTTTTCGCGAGTAAGCAAACGGTCCATTTGCTCTGCGTTCGATACAGTACGAACCTGGAAGCCTTGCTCTGAAAGATATCTTTCTAGAAGGGAGCGCAAACGAGCGTCGTCATCGACGACTAGAATTTTGAAGTTTTCTTGCATGAGACTAGACCTATCTAACCAATATGTTTTGAACTAATAATTTGGCGGTTGCAATCAGGTAGTCCATCACTCCGCAATCTTGCTCCTTAACACGCCTGCTAAAAAAGAACCCGTAGAAATGTAACAAAACTCGCCCAAGTATAGACATATAAAGTGTTAATGAATGTTAACCGGATTGGAAATTCATAAATTAAATGAATGTAACGTGCTGTTTTTAGTCATTTTCTAACCAGTCTGGGCTTTGGTAACTAATTCTATTAACAAACCACAGCTTGATACCTTCAGGGGTACGAACCTCCACTTCGTCATCCGCTTCTTTCTTGAGCAGAGCGCGAGCCATAGGGGAGTCGATAGAGATATAGCGTTTTACTTCTTCCCCATAGATCTCATCCGGACCAACGATTCGAAACTGCTTTATCTCACCCGCTTCGTTTTCTATTTCCACCCAAGCACCAAAGAAAACCTTGCCGTCTTGAGCTGGGGAATAATCGATAACCTTGAGATCGGGCATACGCTTACGTAGATACCTAACCCTACGGTCTATCTGTCTTAGTAAACGCTTGTTGTATTGATAGTCTGCATTTTCAGAGCGATCGCCTAGGCTAGCAGCCCAAGTCACTATCTTAGTGACCTCTGGGCGACGTTCATGCCAAAGGTAGTCGTGCTCTTTTTGCAGCTTTTCGAAACCCTCACGGGTTATCAGGTTAGTTTTCATAGAGTTAAGCTATTCTTTTTTCTTCACTTTACCTAACCTGATACCCAGTTCCAAGAAGGCTTATTCTCTGCCAAGCAGATAAGTTTCGTCACTGCTCACAACAGCGCCATTTTTCAGGAAGTTCTTCCCTAAAATCATACTGTATTCAAAACGGCTACGGTCTTGAAGGTTCACACGAACCGATTTGGTTACCTCGCCTAGGGTCACATTCATCATTACTACTGGGCGCTCGTTTGGCTTTTCGCCTGCTTTTGCACGGATACGCATGATGTCGACGACTTCGCGGGTGAATGACTCTTTCATTCCCTCAGCATTCTGATAGTCGAAGCTCACCATAGGCTTGCCATCTTCCTCGAAGCGCTTGATGTTTAATGCATTCATTGAGCTAACATCGGCACCTGTATCCAATTTTACAGACAAGCGCAGGCCTTCAACGGTGGCTTTCTCGATATAGCCGGCAGTAAACAGCGGTCTTGGGTCTAACAAGTCTTCGGTGCGGGTATTGATTATAACGCCATCTTTATTGAAGCCTCGGCCGATGGCGAAGTAGGTATCATCGCCCTCATCAGCAACCTCAAGAGCAAACTCCATCTGCTGCTCTTTACCGCCTACGGTAACGGGCTCTTTAACGACAGGACGCACAGAGTCACCAACACGAATCTTGCGGTCAACTGGCTTAATGACCTTCTTGTCATCGCCATTGGCGTTCGGGATATAGAAGCTTACCTGTTCGCCACTTTCCCCTTTAACTAACTCAAAACTCTGCACAAACAGTACTGGGGTATCGATAGCAAAAGAAGGTTTTGCCTCTACCGGTGTGCCGTCGATGTATAAGATCTCATGAGGAGTAATGGTAGTTGGCTTACTCTTGCTCAGTAGCTCACCAAAGGTTAGGTCCTCCGCACGCAGAACATTTTTGTCACCTGTGTTGATAACAAAGTGTTTGCTAAGGCTGTTCTTGCCCATGCGTAACTGGGAGCTGTATTTAGAGCGATCCTTTAGGTAGGCAAGGATAGACTTGTTAAAGTCTCCGGCCTCTAGAGGCACTGAAACCAATGGTCTCTCTGTTCCGCTCACGCGAAGCATGCGTACCAGTGGTAGTGTCATCTGTGTCTTTTGTCCCGCCTTGTTTGCGGTATCAAAGGTCACAAGCTTTTTCTCTTCATCAATCTTGATGTTGGTCGCATGTAGTTGGCTGTAGTTGTTGGCCATGCTAAAGCTGGTCTTAAGAGGAATATTTCCGACAAAGATCTCTTCACTACGACCAAGCACACGTGCGTTCTCTTGATCTTGCAGGTAGTCATAGCCTGCAAATACCCAAGCGTGTTTCTTCAAGAAGGTTTTACCTATCAGGATAGGTGCTGAGAAGGCGCTGCGGTCGGTAAGGTTTACGTCCGTATCTACGGTTACACCAGCGATGGTCAGTGGCATATTGATAACCGGGCGATAGATTGGGGTTTCACTGGTGCGACTGCGAATGACACTGGTACGTGCTAGTGGGTATTCCAATGAGATAACCTCACCGCTTACAGGGTGCCTTAAATCAAAGGTCACTACACCTTGGATATCACGCTCAGGGTTGTCGAAGCTTTCAAGCCACCAGTTACTCTTAGGGCCGCCATACTCATCCACGATCACCTGCATCAGCTCAGTGTTCTTCAGGCCTTTGTATTTCGGGTTGTTGGAGTAAACCTGAATGTTCTCGGCGTGCATCGAGGTGGTATCTGCGCCTGTATCTATTTTGCCTATGTAAGGAAGGTCTTTGAGCTCAGGGATGTCCTGGTGATAAACATTCTCTACGCGACCTAAGATGACTTTCTCATCCCAAGTTAGGGCAGGAGCGGCTGTGGTATACGGGGCTTTGTCTGAATCTAGCATAGTAACGGCATGGGCTTCGTTCACAATGGCTTTCGGTGCTAGCAGAGCTGCCGCTAGCAAGGAGAGGGAGTAGGTAAACCTTTTTTTCATTCTCTATATCCGTATTCAATCTGCGGAAAGTGCTTTACTAATTTTAACCAAGAATCAGTAACTTGCTGGCAAATATTCAGTTAATTTTTATCACTTTGATTCATATGAATGTAAATTGTTCCCTTACGTTAAATCCTTGTCAGGGTAGTGGTTTTTTCGCTAACTGCCCCCATTAACAAAAGACTATTACTCACAAAGAAGTGAATTAGGGATGAGCCAAAAGATTTTTCAGATCATTGCTGATGAGTTAAAGGTGCCAGTGCGCCAAGTAAACGCAGCGGCAGGACTATTGGATGAAGGCAACACAGTACCTTTCGTTGCGCGTTATCGTAAGGAAGTAACAGGGGGCCTAGATGATACCCAGTTGCGTACCCTAGACAGTCGACTTTCCTACCTGCGAGAACTGGATGAGCGTCGCCAAACCATACTTCGCTCTATCGAAGACCAAGGCAAGCTGACCAAAGAACTAGAACAAGAGATCTTGGATGCGGATAACAAGACCCGCCTTGAAGACCTTTACCTTCCATACAAGCCTAAGCGCAGAACCAAGGGTCAGATCGCTATCGAAGCGGGTCTGGAGCCTTTAGCTGACTCCCTTTGGAGTATTCCAAACCAACAACCAGAGCAGGCCGCATCTTCCTACGTTGCTGCGGATAAAGGCGTTGCTGATGAGAAGGCAGCCCTAGATGGGGCGCGCGCCATCTTGATGGAACGAATCGCTGAAGATGCGGATCTACTGGAAAGACTTCGAAGCTATCTAAACAAGCATGCCGTACTTCAATCTCGTGTTGTTACTGGTAAAGAGCGCGAAGGTGAGAAGTTCAAAGACTATTTTGAACATGATGAGCCAATCAGTCGTGTACCTTCACACCGTGCACTGGCGATGCTTCGTGGCCGTAATGAGGGCATGCTTCAACTTGCTCTTAATGCTGACCCTCAACAAGACCCGAGTATTCGCACCTCTCACTGCGAAAGCATCATTGCTGACTATTACGGAATCACCTTAAGTGATGCTCCTGCAGACACTTGGCGTAAACAGGTGATCAGTTTTGCATGGCGAGTGAAGGTCTCTATGCACCTTGAAACCGAGCTGATGTCTATCATGAAGGAAAAGGCAGAGGTTGAAGCGATTGAGGTATTTGCATCAAACTTGAAAGATTTGCTGATGGCGGCGCCTGCTGGTCCGAAGGCTACTCTTGGCCTAGACCCAGGCCTACGCACCGGCTGTAAAGTCGCGGTTGTGGATAGCACAGGCAAGGTGTTGGTGACAGATACCATTTACCCGCATGCGCCTCAAAAGCAGTATGACAAGGCGATGGCTGTAGTTGCTCAGTTAATCAAGCGTTTCGATGTTGATCTTGTGGCTATTGGTAACGGCACCGCCTCTCGTGAAACAGACTCCTTTGTTGCTGACCTTATCAAAGCCTCTGGTCTGAAAGTTCAGAAGATAGTAGTGAGTGAAGCGGGGGCTTCTGTGTATTCTGCTTCTGAGCTTGCTGCAAAAGAGTTCCCGAATATGGATGTATCTCTGCGTGGCGCTGTGTCTATCGCTCGTCGTCTGCAAGACCCACTGGCAGAACTGGTGAAGATCGACCCTAAATCTATCGGTGTGGGCCAGTATCAACATGACGTTAGTCAAACCTCTCTTGCCAAGCGTCTAGATGCCGTGGTTGAAGATTGTGTAAACGCCGTGGGTGTAGATGTAAATACCGCTTCTGCTGCACTTCTTAATCGCGTTGCTGGTCTATCGGTAACCCTTGCGCAGAACATTGTTGCTCATCGTGATGAAAATGGTCGCTTTGCTAGCCGTGCAAGTCTGAAGAAAGTGGCTCGTATGGGACCTAAGGCGTTCGAACAGAGTGCCGGTTTCCTTCGCATCATGGATGGTAAAAACCCACTGGATGCCTCTTCTGTACACCCAGAGGCATACCCTGTTGTTAAGGCGATTTCAGAGAAAACCAGCCGACCTGTGTCTGAGCTTATCGGTGATAGCGGTTTCCTAAATAAGTTAAACGCTGTGGATTACACCGATGAGCAGTTTGGTCTTCCGACAGTGACAGACATCATCCGAGAGCTGGATAAGCCGGGCCGAGACCCTCGCCCTGAGTTCAAGACCGCAACCTTTGCCGATGGCGTGGATAAGATCTCTGACCTTGAAGAGGGCATGATCTTGGAAGGCGTGGTCTCCAACGTAGCCAACTTCGGCGCCTTTGTTGATATCGGCGTACACCAAGATGGTTTGGTGCATATCTCAGCCCTTACCGATAAGTTTGTTTCTGACCCACGTGAGGTGGTGAAGGCAGGCGACATCGTTAAGGTAAAGGTGATGGAAGTGGACGTGCAGCGCAAGCGAATCGGTCTTTCTATGCGTCTTAAGGATGAGCCAGGACAAGACAACCGTCCGGCTCGTAAGTCACCTGCAAAAGAAAATCGACGTCCTCAGCGCGGCAATCAGAGCGAGTCAGGCTTTGGTGGTGCTATGGCTGCAGCGTTTGCTAATGCGGGAAATAAGAAACGTCGTTAGTGCGACATACAGAGCAATTGAACGTAAAGACGCCCGCAAGTACATCCATGTTAGGCTTGATGCTGGCGCCCTGCCAGCAACACTTTACTTATCAACCTGCTCTGTATATCTAAGAATTACGCCTTAGCGTAAACCTCACTGTTGATCACCCAACGCTCAATAATGGCGGTTGCATTCTGTGGATAGTTATCATGGATGTAGCGCGCCATTTTTTGTACCTGTGGAATAAGATGTTGGTCTCGCACTAGATCAGCGATCTTAAAATCTGCGAGTCCAGTTTGCTTGGTTCCAAGTAGTTCACCTGGCCCACGAATTTCCAAGTCTTTCTGAGCCACCACAAAGCCATCGTTGCTTTGTCTTAGGACACCTAAGCGCTTCTGAGCCGTCTTAGATAAAGGCGCGTGATACAAGAGCACGCAGTGACTCGCAACCTGCCCACGACCTACACGGCCACGAAGCTGGTGTAGTTGGGCGAGACCCAAACGCTCTGGGTTCTCTATGATCATTAAGCTGGCATTAGGAACGTCCACACCTACCTCGATAACCGTGGTGGCAACCAAAAGCTGAAGCTGATTGTCTTTGAATGCCTGCATCACTTGCTGTTTTTCAGCCGGCTTCATTCGCCCATGCACCAAGCCTATTTTTATCTCGGGAAGCTTAACCTTGAGCTCTTCAGCAATCTCTGCGGCGGCTTGAGCTTCTAGCACCTCAGATTCATCGATAAGGGTGCACACCCAGTACGCTTGTTTGCCTTGCTCAGCACAAGCTTTTCGGATGCGCTCGATGATTTCCTCGCGCTTGGTGTCAGGAATCGCTACTGTCTGTATGGGCGTTCTGCCCGGTGGTAGTTCGTCGATAACCGAGGTTTCCAGATCGGCATAGGCGGTCATGGCCAGGGTTCTGGGAATCGGTGTGGCTGTCATGATCAGTTGATGCGGATAAAGACCATCAAAAGCGCCTTTCTCTCTCAGTTCGAGGCGCTGATGAACACCAAACCTGTGCTGTTCATCGATAATGATCAGAGCCAGTTTGTGGAACTGGACTTGTTCTTGAAAGAGCGCATGGGTGCCCACAACCATCTGCGCTTCACCGCTGGCGATGGCATCCAACTGAGCCTGCTTAGCCTTGCCTGTGACCTTACCTGCTAGCCAACCGACCTTGATTCCTAAGCTTTCAAACCAACCCTGAAAGTTAATGGCGTGTTGCTCGGCTAGAAGCTCAGTAGGAGCCATCATAGCTACCTGATAACCCTGTTCGATGGCCGCCACAGCAGCCATGGCAGCAACCAGCGTTTTACCTGAGCCCACATCACCTTGCACCAGCCGCATCATAGGGTGGGGCTTTAAAAGATCCGTTTCGATCTCTTGAACCACTCGGCTTTGGGCGCCGGTAGGCTTAAAAGGTAGCTGCGCCAGCAACTTAGGCTTGAGAGTTTGTGATACAGGCAAACTCACCGCATCGTCTTGTTGACCTTTGCTTCTCAGTGCAAGCATGGAAAGGTTTTGTGCAAGAAGCTCTTCGATAATAAGGCGAAGCTGAGCTGGATGATGCCCTTGGTCAAACTGGTCTAGGTCGATATCCGGTGATGGCCTATGGATTATGTGCAGAGCCTCTCCGAGAGAGAGTTGGGAGTCATACAGTCCATTAGGTAGCAGCTCGTTTACTGCGGCCCCATCTAGAAGCTGTAGTGCTTGCTCGGTTAAACTTCGTAGGGTCAGCTGACGGAGCCCCTCTGTAGTTGGATAAACAGGGGTTAGGCTGGATTCTGTGGCGATACGCTCGTTTTCGCCAACGAACTTATAATCGGGGTGCACGATCTCGAGTCCATGATTGCCCCTTTTGAATTCTCCGTAAGCGTGAATCCATTTGCCTTCAGTGAAGCTGTTGCGCATGCCTGCGTTGAAGTTAAAGAAACGCAGGGTCACGGTGCCGTTGCCATCACTTATCTTGACCGTAAGCATCTTACGACGAGCAAATACCGTATCTACCGTCATCACTTCACCCTTGACGGCGCCCCAAAGGCCGGCATGAATGGTTCTCATGGGATAGACTCGAGTTCTATCTTCATAACGGTGGGGCAGATGGAACAATAAATCTTGAACTGAATTGAGCCCAATCTTTTCTAATTTTTCTGCCACCTTGGCACCGACGCCATTGAGAGAGGTTAAGGGGATGGCTGAGAGCAGCTGCGCCATTCAAGCTCCAAAAGTGATTGATTTCCTTCAACATGAGCTTAATTGTCTACCAAGAGCAAATCAATTGCGGTGTGGAGCTAATTAGAGGTTGTCGGGAATAAGAATTCTGGTATCATTCGCGCACTAATTTTGAACAAAATCAGCTCTGTTTAAAAAAAGATCACTGAAATCCGCAAAAAGGATCTGTTCGGGTCTTGAGCAATATCTATTAACTTAGTATAATGCGCGACCTTTGATAGCCTTGTATGGGTTTTCCATAGCGGTTTTTGACCTCACTGAGAGGTTCGGCCACCAAGGTTGATATCGAGCTGAAACGATTTGGAGAAGACATTCATGTCCCGAGTATGCCAAGTAACTGGTAAGCGTCCTGTAACGGGTAACAACCGTTCACACGCACGCAACGCTACTAAGCGTCGTTTTCTGCCGAACCTACAAACTCATCGTTTCTGGGTAGAGAGCGAAAAACGTTTTGTTAAACTACGTCTAACTGCTAAAGGCATGCGTATCATCGACAAGAAAGGCATCGATGCTGTTCTTGCTGATATCCGTGCACGTGGCGAAAACGTTTAAGAGGAATTGAGCAATGGCTAAAGGCATTCGCGAAAAAATCAAACTTGTTTCTTCTGCTGGTACAGGTCACTTCTATACTACAGATAAAAACAAGCGTAACATGCCGGGCAAATTTGAGATCAAGAAATTTGATCCAGTTGTTCGCAAGCACGTTATGTACAAAGAAGCTAAAATCAAGTAATTGATTCTTCTTTAGACAGAACATGAAAACCCAGCTTTTGGCTGGGTTTTTTTGTGCCTGTAATTTATGCTGATGGAAAAGGATAGCAAGAAGTCACCATGCCAGAACTACCGGAAATAGAAGTCTCCCGAATGGGCATCAGCCCACACCTCACCAATCAAAAGATTCAGCAGATAGTGATAAGGCAGTCGAAATTGCGCTGGCCTGTATCAGAAGAGCTCAAGTCTTTGTCTGGTGTGCGTATTGACCGTATTTCTCGTCGCGCCAAATATCTGCTCCTAGAAACTGAACTGGGTAGCATAGTTGTGCACTTGGGCATGTCGGGCTCATTGAGAGTTTTAGAGCAAGGTGTAGAACATGGTAAACATGACCATGTGGACCTATTGCTCACCAATGGGAAACTCCTTCGCTATAACGATCCTAGGCGATTCGGATCTTGGCTTTGGATCCCTGCTGGCGAGTCTCTATCTATTTTGAACAACCTGGGCCCAGAGCCTCTCTCTGAGGTGTTTAACACAGACTATATAGTCCCTTTGGCCACCAAGCGCCGAGTGCCGGTCAAGCAGTTTGTAATGGATAACAAGGTCGTCGTAGGGGTGGGAAATATCTACGCCAATGAATCCTTGTTTAATGCTAGAATTCACCCGTTAAGACCTGCAAATTCATTGAGTTACCAAGAGTGGCAACTGCTGGTGGAACAGATAAAACTGGTTCTCGCCAAGGCTATTAAACAAGGTGGCACCACTCTCAATGACTTTGAACAACCGGATGGCAAGCCGGGCTATTTTGCTCAGGAACTTCAAGTTTATGGCAAAGCAGGGGAAAAGTGCCCTGAGTGCGGTGAGGTCATCCAGCAGAAGATGGTAGGTCAGAGAAATACGTTTTGGTGCGAGACGTGCCAAGTTAAGGAAAAAGCATGAAATATTTAGTAACCGGAGCCGCCGGATTTATTGGTAGTGCTGTTGTTGAGCGTCTAACTGAAGCAGGCCATCAGGTAGTAGGCATCGATAACATGAACGACTACTATCAGGTCTCTTTGAAAGAAGATCGTCTTAAGCGTATCGAGCATTCAAGCTTTACGTTTAAGGAGATCGATCTTGCGGATCGTGACGGTATCGCATCCCTGTTTGAACAAGAACAGTTCGACATTGTTATTCACCTTGCTGCGCAGGCAGGGGTTCGTTATTCAATCGACAACCCGTTAGCTTACGCAGACAGCAATCTAGTAGGACACCTTACTATTTTGGAAGGTTGCCGACACAATAAAGTGAAGCACCTGGTTTATGCATCTTCGAGCTCAGTGTATGGCTTGAATCAGAAGATGCCATTTGATACCTCAGACTCTGTTGATCACCCAATCTCCTTGTACGCGGCAACCAAGAAGTCAAATGAGCTGATGGCTCATACCTACTCGCACTTGTATGGGGTGCCAACCACAGGCTTGCGCTTTTTTACTGTTTATGGCCCTTGGGGTCGCCCGGACATGGCTTTGTTTAAGTTCACTAAGGCGATAGTGAATGGCGATACTATCGACGTATACAATAACGGTGACATGCAGCGAGACTTCACCTATATCGATGATATTGTCGAAGGTATTATACGAATTCAAGACGTGATCCCAGAGCCAACTGCGGATTGGACCGTTGAACAAGGCTCACCAGCGACAAGTTCTGCGCCTTATCGCGTGTATAACATAGGTCATGGCAGCCCGGTTAAACTGATGGAGTTTATCGAGTCCCTCGAGGATGCGTTAGGTATCGAGGCCAACAAGAACTTTATGCTGATGCAACCGGGTGACGTATACGCAACCTATGCAGATACCCAAGATTTGTTTGAAGCTACAGGATACAAGCCTCAGGTAGGAGTCAAGGAAGGCGTAAAAGCCTTTGCTGATTGGTATCGTGAGTACTACAAGCTTTAATCGATTGAAGTAATTAAGAAAGGTTTAGCCGAGCTAAACCTTTTTTTTTGATCTGTTCGAAAACAGAGGCGGGAACAAACCCCTCAACATCACCACCGTGTATGGCAACCTCACGCACTATAGTAGATGAGAGGAAGGCATACTCTTCTGATGGGGTCAGGAAGATACTCTCAAGCTCAGGGACGAGTTTACGATACATGCTGGTTAGACCGAACTCATACTCGAAATCCATAGTTGTCCTAAGACCGCGCACTAAAAGGTTAGCTTTTTTTGTCTTGGCGAACTCAACAAGCAACCCGGTAAACCCTTCTACCTCGACATTTCCTAGGTGACTTACTGCTTTTTTAAGCATCGCAACGCGTTCTTCCAAAGTAAACATGGTGTTTTTGCTTGGGCTAGCGGCAACGCAAACGGTCAGTTTGTCGAACATCTTGGCAGCTCGGGTAATGATATCTAGGTGGCCGTTTGTGAGTGGATCAAAGGTGCCGGGGTATAGAACGTGATTTTTCATGGTAGTTTAGTCCAACTTAAAGTCTGTAACTGCTTTTGTAAACATATCAATTACTTGCTCTGATTTTATGCGGCTCATCGCATCTTTGTCTTTTACTCTTGTGCGCCAGTCGAGTTTTTCGATTGGAGTACTAGTTTCGGCCTTAATAGCTTCTTCATAGGCTGAAACAACATATTCTTGGTATTGATAAGGACCGGTGCGTTTAGGATTGTGATGTGCGTATAGCCCTATTACTGGGGTATTCATCGCATTAGCCATGTGAGTAGGACCTGTATCTGGGGCAACAACTAAGTCGCATTGATCTATCAATGCGAGCATTTCAAGCAGTTTGCTTTTTCCTACTAAGTTGCATAAATCGCCTTTGATGCTATTTTCTAAGTTTTGAGCTAGCTCAACTTCAATCGGAGCTGGGCTACCGGCTAATATAACCTGCCAATTTTGCTTTAATGCGTAATTAATAAGACTCAAATAGCCCTCATGAGTCCAGTTTTTATATGCTTTAGATGCTGCAGGAACAATCACGAGGCTTCGTTTAGAAGAGTCTAGCTGTTCTTTTGCCCAATCACTGTCAGTAGGCGAGTAGGCCAGTGTCCAAGAAGCTTGATGGCTCGGTACGCCTAGCTTACTTGAAAAGGCCATAAGTCCATCTAAAACGTGCATAGATTCAGGGGACTTTACTTTGTGATTCGTAAAAAGAGTTTGGAAATCTTGACTACGTTTTTTATCAAAACCCAGTTTGTATTTCGATTTGATACCTAAAGTTGCAACACTTGCTCTAATTGCGTATTGCATGTGAAGAAGAGCGTCAAACTCTCGCCCCTTTAAAGATTTCCACAGAGCTAGATAAGCCTGTATTCCTTTGTTTTTGTCAAAAACTATAACTTCTATATTTTCAACTGCTTGCAGTAATTGCGCTTCAATCTTACCTGTAATCCATGTAATTTTAGTCTGAGGCCAATGTTGTTGAATACCTTGAATTACAGCAATGGTATTACACACATCACCAATGGCAGATAGCCTAAGAATACAAAGGGATTTAGGAGCACAAGAGAAAAGCGACATAATGGTCTCTATTGAGATTGATGGATAAATTATGCAGTTGCTTGGGTTAATTGTAAAATGAGGAAGTGATTGATTTATTTCGAGGTTTATCGTTGGAAACTCTGAAACTGCCTAACGAACGTATTTGGTTTGATAAAGAACTACTCGATGTCCCAGCAGAGCTTAGTTGTGAAGCTCCTTATTGGTACGTTCAGGACAAGGTAGTTGGTACCGCAAAAGGCCGGGGAATAACCTGGTTTGTTCAATTAAGCAAGCTTCAAGGTGCATTGCGCCATTATCGCCGAGGGGGCCTGTTCGGAAAGCTGGTTAAAGACAGTTATTTGTTTAAAGGCTGGCAGACAACCCGTAGCTATCAAGAGTTTATATTACTTAAGAATCTCAGAGAGTCTGGCGTAAATGTGCCAAGGCCAATTGCCGCTCGAGCTAAAAAATCAGGGCTTACTTATCGTGCTGATTTACTGAGTGAGCGTATTCCTAATGCTAGCGACTTGGTAGCTATACTCGAGAAAAATACGCTCTCTTCTGAGATATATTCATATATTGGTAAGCAGATCAAGAGACTGCACCAGGCACAAGTAAACCATACGGATCTCAACATTCACAATATCTTGCTGGATAATCGAGACAAAGTTTGGATTATCGATTTCGATAAGTGCTATCAGCAGGAGGGAGAGGGATGGAAGCCGGCAAATCTAGAGAGATTGAAGCGCTCTTTCCTCAAAGAAGTTGAGCGCTTCGGTATTAATTGGCAAGAGAGTGATTGGGATATTCTAATTGAGAGCTATCGAGAGACTATTTGATGTAAGGGGCAATTGCAGTTAGCGTTTTCTCTAATGCTCCTTGATTCTCTCTCACTACCTCAAGAGCATTTGCCCCCATCTTTTCTCTTAGATTCTTATTTTTGAATAGAAGCTGTAGCTGATTAGCTATCTCATCGCTATCAGCACAAATCATAACTGATTGTTTATCAAGTAGTTGATTGGCTATGTCGGTAAAGTTGAAATAACTAGGGCCATTTAGCATCGGCTTACCCAGTGCCGCCGGTTCTAATAAGTTGTGCCCACCGACTTTGTCACCTACCAAGCTACCAGCCATAAAGCAGATATCTGCACTCTCAATTAGCAGTAGCATCTCTCCCATAGTGTCGGCAACATACACTTGGGTATCTGATGTGACTGTTCGCTTGCTAGTGCGAGCTATTGTTTTTAGCTGCATGCCTTTGCTTAGTTCGATAACGTCATTGAATCGCTCTGGATGGCGGGGTACTAAGATAAGTAAAGCTTGTGGTTGATGTGAGAGTAGCTTTTGATGAGACTGTAGCAGTTGCTCGTCTTCTCCCGCGTGAGTACTAGTTGCGATCCAAACTGGTCTGGCTTCACCTAATTGTGCTCGCAGCGTTTGGCCTGCAACAATGGTCTCTGCAGGTACAGCAATATCGAATTTCAAAGAACCAGTGACAGTGGTCTTAGTCTTATCTACACCTAAGCGGTTGAAGCGACCAGCATCATCTTTATGCTGACAGAGGAAAAGATCGATATTTTGACTGATGGTGCTGAAAACAGCTTGAACCTTTTGATATCGAAGGCAAGAACGCTCAGAGAGTCGCGCATTGATCACAGTGATAGGTATGCCAGACTTTGCCACTGTGTGCAGTGTATTTGGCCACAACTCCGTTTCCATAATCAGCATACAGCTTGGTTTAGTAGCCTTTAGAAATCCTTTAACACACCAGCTAAAATCGATGGGCATGTATTTGTGTTCCGCTAAATCTTTAAGCTTTTGGGCTTGTTCTGCACCTGTTGCTGTCGTTGTTGTAATCAGAATATTTTGATGCGGATACCGTGCTTTTACGGCTCTAATTAGCGGAGTAGCAGCAATGATTTCGCCTACCGAGACTGTGTGAAACCAAATAGGATTTATCCCTTCAATGGGGGATGTAATACCAAAGTACTCGGTCCAGCGATTCCCTACATTTGGTTTGCCGTGTTTACGTTTTAGTAGTTTATACAGCAATAGTGGAGAAAGAATGGCGAGTACTATAGTGTAAAATATTTTAATCAAACTATTGATCTCATTAGCCAAAACGTGAAGTGTAGTTTGAAAGGTTATGAAGTAAAATCAAGATAATTTTAGGATAAGCATCTAATCAGTAGTTCATAGTCGCTTTTAAAATGGAGCAATTACTTTGCATATATGTCACGTTAATCTGGCTTCGGGTTTTAGCGGAGGAGAGCGGCAAACACTAGAGATGATTAAGCAACAGCTTAGATTAGGCTTGCAACTCACGCTAGTGGTGAATCCAAATAGCCCCCTTTTAGGAGAGGTTGAAGGGCTAGGCTGTCGCGTATATACCGCCAAGAAATTCTGGAATCTACATTTCAGATTAAAAAGAGAAGAATTTGACTTAATTCATGTCCATGATGGCAAGGCTGTTCATTGGGCGTATATTCAACATCTCCTTTATAAGATGCCTTACATCATTACTCGCCGAATCGATAACCCGGTTAAGAAAAAGTCTTACCGGCAGTACCGTGCCGCCTCTGTACTTGTTGGGCTAAGCCGAGCGATTTGCGATTGCCTTAAAGAAGCATGTCCTGAATCAAAGGTTGAGAGAATCCCAAGCTCACCGGTGACCTACCCTGTTGATGAAGAACAAGTTAAAAAAATCAGGAGCACCTACAATGGCAAAACCTTGGTCATTCAAGCTGCCAATATGTACGAGCACAAAGGTTTTGATGTTTCAATTAGGGCTGCTGAGATTGTAGAAAAATTCCACCCTGAAGTGCAGTTCGTGTTTCTTGGTGACGGTCGAATGAGGCAAGAATTAGAGGAGCAAGCGAGTGGACTTAGTAATGTACACTTTGCTGGTAAGCAAGCAAATATGGGAGACTGGTTCGCTGCCGCAGATCTAATGATACACCCAGCTTATACTGAAGGATTGGGGTCAGTTATTTTGGAGGCACTTAATACAGGTTTGCCTGTAATTGCAACAAGAGCTGGTGGAATTCCAGATATAATTGAAGATGGAGTGAATGGTCACCTTGTGGAAATTGGGAATGCTCAACAACTAGCTGAGAATTTGGTCTTACTCTCTAGGTTTGAGTCCAAAAAGTCGATACTTGTTAGCAATATAGCTAATAGCTTACAAGAGTTTCGCATTGAGCATACAGCCAGAAAATACATTAGCATCTATGAATCATTGAGTTAAGAGGCTGTGATGGACAAATTAAATAAGAAAATACAAGCTGCATCTCACTCCGGAGCTAAGCTTAGTTTAGAGCGATCTGACGGTAGATTTGTTGTAATTAAACGGATTTACGATTCTTTCGATAGGGCTGAAAAATCATTAAAGAAGCAAGTAGATTTTAGTGACATACGCACTGGTGCGTACAAGATTTGTTCAATTCCTATAAGTAGCGTTATTCGAGAGTCAGGTTATCTTGAGTTCACAATGCCATTTGTTGATGGAATTGGCGGAGATGTCATTACCTATAAAGGTAACAAGTCAGTAGCTGACAGTTTAAGGGTTACTTTAAATGGCTACCTATTAGATACCCTCGCTAGGGGCAAAGAGGAAGCGATTTCGGGAGAAAAATTCACCCATAAACTATTGGATATTCAAAGTAAGTACTTTGGAGATAGCCCTGTCGTGCTCCAAGCAATAGATAAAGCTTTAGAGTTATCGAAGCAGGACTTTATTTTCCCTATTGGTTATTGCCATGGAGACCTTACGTTATCCAATATCAAAGTAACTCAAGATAATAAATTGTATTTGTTTGATTTTTTAGACGGGTTTATCGAGACGCCTTTACAAGATGTTGTAAAGCTTAAACAAGATTTTGATTGTGGTTGGAGTTTCAGGCATGAAAAGCAAAGTTTAGCTCTGAAGGGAAGAATGTTTTGTGAATCAGCTTATCCAGATATGATTACTACTATTTCAAGGTTATATGAGAAAGAGATAGAGTTGCTTGAGCTAGTAAACCTTCTTCGCATTGCACCATATATTAAAGAGTCAGATAAGGTTACTCAGGATTGGTTAGACAAATCGCTATCCAAGAATATTGAGAATTAATTAAGAAGAGAGAATTATGTTTTCATTACTATTACCAGTTGCTGGTCGTTCATCAAGATTCCCAAATATGAGACCTAAATGGCTATTGACTATGCCTGATGGGAAGTTGATGATTGAAAAATCGGTGGAAGGTCTAGAGTTATCTAAATTTGATAATATCATTATTATCTGTTTAAGAGAGCATCTAGATCTGTATGTAAATGAACAGTTTATTGTGGATAGTTTTGAATCTGCCACTGGATTTAAACCTACGCTATGTATTTTAGATGAACCAACATCGTCTCAATCTGAGACAATATATGCTGCTGTTAAACAGACAGAAATTGAAGGCAGTATCTTCATCAAGGATTGTGATAATATTTTTACGTGTGACCCTCAACCTGCAAACTCTGTCGCAACTATAAATTTAAATGATATTGAGTTAGTGGATGCGAAAAACAAAAGTTACGTAGATGTTAATTCTTTAGGTGTTATATCTAATATTGTTGAAAAGAATGTGATTAGTAACTCCTTTTGTTGTGGTGGATATAGTTTTGAATCAGTGAGTGAGTTTATCGATACATTTGATTCTATTTCAAGTGACGAAGAAGTCTACATTTCGCATATAATCTATAAAATGCTCCTCAATGGAAAAGAGTTTAGAGAGGTCCATGCTTCTCACTATACTGACTGGGGAACATTGAGAGAATACCGTCACTATTGTAAGAAGCACATTACTCTATTTTGTGATGTTGACGGAGTACTACTTAAAAATGGTAGTAAATTTTCTAAACATGGATGGAAAACAACAGCTATAGAAGAGAACTTGAGAAAGATATCAGAGTTACAGCGAGCTGGATTACTGTATCTAGTATTGACATCTTCTCGCCCTGAAAGTGAAGAAGAATACACTGTTAATGAACTGAAAAAGCATGGCGTTAGAACAGACCGCGTTGTGTTTGGTCTGCCTCATACAAGAAGGTATTTAGTTAACGATTATTCACCTACCAACCCTTATCCGTCAGCTGTTGCGATAAACCTTGAACGCGATAGTAAAATTTTAGATGCATTGTTTGATGACTAAGTATGTTTGAAGATATTAGCGTAGTTGTACAAGGGCCTGTACAGGCCCTCAAAGATAGAAAACAAGATGATGGTATAACTCAAACTTGCCTTAAATCTGTAAGAAGGCATTTGCCTGGAGCTACCATTATATTGTCTACATGGCATGGTCAAGATTTAAACGGCTTAGACTATGATGAATTGGTTCTGTGTGACGATCCTGGTCAGAATATACGTCAGTATAATTCTAAGGGTGAACCTCACTACTTTAATAACAATAGACAAATTGTATCTACAACTGAAGGGCTGAAGAAGGTCAAGACCAAGTATGCGATTAAGCTGCGCTCCGACAATTACCTTACAAGCAATGCTTTCGTTGACTTTCAAAAATATTTTAAAGGCTACTCTGATAAATATAAATTTTTAAATGAAAGGGTTGTAGTTTGTGATGTTTTCACTAGGAAAATTGCTAAAGGATTACATGTTGCATTTCATATTAGTGATTTTTTCTATTTTGGTCTAACAGAGGATTTGCTATCGTTGTGGGACCTACCGTTGGAAGTTGACTTTGTTCCTACAGATAGAGTACCCATTGATAATTGTGCTCCTTATCATTTGGTTGATTGTACACAATTATTTGTTTTGAAATTCCTTGATAAAGTCGGATTTAATATAAATTTAAGGCATCTTCATGATTTATCAGGCGATAAACTTAAAATATCTGAAGAGTTTATTGCAAACAACCTTATTATTTTAAATGAGAATGAGTTAGGCCTAGGCCTTTCTAGTAAGTTCAAAGGCAAAGCTAAAGTTAATAGTTTTAAAGGTAAATGTGCTCACTATCAGTATTATGAATGGCAGCGTCTGTATAAAAAGTATGTCAACCACAATCATGTTATTGATGCTAAGCTAAGCCGTAAGATTAGGGTAGCGTTAACTAGATTTATTCTTATATACCCAAGAAGTATAGAAACTATATTTAATATATACAGAAAAAAACTGACTAGGTGACAGGATGAGAGTTCTGGTTATTTGTTTTGATAATGTTGGGGATGTGGTTTTTAGCTCTCTAGTTCCAATGTCAATTAAAAGTAATTTTCCCAACTCAAAGGTTGATTACCTTTGTAAACCTTACGGTGAAGTTGTTGCTAATTTAATACCTAGTGTTGATAATGTATTATCGATTAAACCATACTGGGCTAAAAACAAAAGTGATAAAGGAAAGTTTATTGATTTCTTGAAACTTTTTTTAAATTTAAATAAAAACAATTACGATATAGTTATAAATGTATCAAAAAGCTGGAGGCCAAGTTTATTTTCAAGACTTATCCGAGTAAAGGAAGTAATCGGCTTCAAGAGTAAAAAAAATAACTTATTCTTAACGAAATCAGTAACAGGATATTCTAAAAATATACCTGTTATGGACTCAATTTCTTCGCTGCTGACTCTAATCGATATTGAGGTTATAGAACCTAAGTATTCTTTAGATATTGATTTTTCGAGAAAATTACCTGAAAAGTATATTGTATTACACCCTTTTGCAGGAGATATCAGTAGGTGTGCCCCACTAAAATTATGGCTAAAACTAGCGCAAAGCTTAAAAGATAAATTAAAAATAGTGTGGTTTGGAACACCTAAAGAATTACAATTGCTTAAGGATAGGCTAGGAAAATCGGTTTCAGATCACTATTTCTCAGACACATTGTCCGATAATAATTTTCTGGATGCCATAGCTTTATTACCAAATGCTGAGTTGTTTATCGGACATGACTCTGGTCCATTGCATATAGCAGCTTCTTGTAAGGTACCTGTTTTAGGTCTCTTTCTCCCTGGAGAGCCTAATAGAACATTTCCTCAGGGAGGCGGAATATCAGATATTATATATAAAGAAGAACCTTCGCTTCTTGTTTATCAAGAGTTCCAGGATAAGGTTTTTGAATTGTTAGAAGTCACTGGATCAAAATAATCGAATAGTACTTTTTTATGGCTAATTAAAAATAATTCTGTACTTCTAGAGAAAGGCAGAAAACACCTTGTCAAATTCTGGGTATGTGTTGATTTCTAAAATTCCTCTTACACTTTCCAGATTATTTATGGATAGCCTTTCTCTTAGAACTCTACTATTGATAAGCTCTGTCAGCATTTCAGGTATCTGTTCAGGATGTTGATTAGAGTATATATACTTTCTAGATTCATTTTTTAAAATTTCTGAAGCTCCTACGTCTGTGTTTGTAATTATTGGACAACCGCAGGCCATTGCTTCCGCTACAACTCTACCAAATTCTTCTATCCGAGACGGAAGAATGAAAACATCAAGAGCATTGAAGTATTCTTCAATGTTATTTTGAATAGGTAAGAATAGTATTTTCTCTTTGATATTTGAACTTTCAATAATTGATAAGTAGTGTTCAGGAATATTGCTTTCACCTATCAATAGAATTTTAATATTTCTAGAGTCTTTTTCTGAAATTTCAGTTAAAGCCTTGAAAAATATATCCAAACCTCTTTTTTTAAAGTCACCAGATGTAATTAAACCGATCAATATCTCATTGTTATTGACGTTTAAAGAGTTTCTTATTTCTTCTATTCTTTCATCATCTATTCTATGGAATTTCTTCTCATTCACAGCAGGATATACAACAGTAATGTCTTTTTTTGGGATTCCAAATCTAGTATTTAAGTCCGACTTTGCTAATCCAGAGTTTGCAATTATATGCTTGAAGCTACGGTTTTTAAAAATAGGAGTATGGATTCTATACATATCATCTGATTCATCTATATCGTCACCGTGAATTTTTTCATAGGCTAAGTGAATATTGTTGTGAATACAATGAATATCAGGGTTTTGGTAGTCACCATGACCAATTGTAAGGTCAGGCTTTATGCTTCTTCTTATTTTGTCACATTGCTTTGAATAAAAAGACCTACGTTTATACCCAGACAACCAAGGAAGCCTAAGGGTTTTATGAGGGATTGCTCCAAATGACTTTATACTATCAGTGTCAAGAGTTTCTGCTGCTATGTTTACTTCATAACCTTTTGAGACAAAATAACGAATTTGCTCATAAACATTTCTGCTGGTGCCAGTATGAAGCTTTTTGAGATTTTTATTACAGATTAATATTTTCATTTCTTTTTGATATCTCTCTGACCCATAAATCAGCATAGCGGGTAAATACAGTATTTGCACTTAGTACAGCGAGTAAAAGTCCATGTTTACCATCTAGAAAGCCGAGCTTAATAAAGTACATCTTGAAGAATCGGAAGAAGGCATGAGATATTGCTTTACCTAAGCTAGAGCGCTTTTTCCCTTCTCGCTGATCAGCCCATGACCTTATATAAAGATTTGTCTTGGATGTATATTGCGTGAGACTATCAATAGTATAATGGAGAAGATCACCATTTAGTTTTATTATTTTCGTATTATTAGGAACAATTACTTTCTCGTGAACTTGAGAGTTATTGTAGGTTGTATGGTTCCTTGGATAAAGACGGACAATTCTATCTGGATACCATCCAGAGTGTCGTATAAATTTGCCAAATGCCCAAGTCAGTCTGTTTACAGAAAAGCATGTTTTTAGATCTGATGTTTTTACGGCGTTTAAAATAGATTCTTTCAACTCAGGTGTAACAACTTCATCGGAATCGATAGCAAACACCCAGTCTGCACTCAAGTATGACTGTGCTGTTTGTCGTTGTATTCCGAAACCTTCCCAGTCAGTTTTTACATGGATATTTTGAGTATACCTTTTGGCTATCTCTAAAGTTTGATCAGTGCTTCCTGAGTCTAATATGACGATTTCATCAGCCCAATCTTGGATGGAAGATAAGCACTTATTTAACGTCTTATCAGCATTCTTTGTTATTAATAGGATTCCAATTGTTGCCACTTTACCCCCTGATATTAAAGCTGTCTACTGGATTTATTTAATCTTAATCTCATTTTAATATAACTCCTCGCCCCGCTTCTAATAAAGAAGTAAATGTTTTTTAGTTTCCATTTAGTGATGGTAAGTACATTTTCATGTGTATCTAAATTAAAGTTTTTACAATAAAGATAATGCCATCTTCTATAAGTAAAATGCTCTGAGAAAAAATTATCTTTGTGTCTTAGTCGCTGAGGAACTACTAAGTTTAGCTCTTCTTCCCCTAAAATTATCAGGTTGTTAATCATATATTTATACGATTGGTATATGCTTTTTTTGTCGCCGAATTTGTCTTTTAGGGTTACATTGTGGTGTTTGCTTATATATGCAAGCCATAACTTTTGTTCAACGTGGTGTTGCTTATATGGCATATTTTCATGTTGGAGTTTGTTCTTTATTTTTGAATTGTATAAGTAATCATCAAATAAGGGTATGTCCCATAAATCAACTAAATCAGAAGTGAGACCAAATTGAAAGAAATCTGAAATAAAGAACGGTATTATTAGCCCTTGAGTAAATTCTTTAGAGAAATGAGTAGTTGTTATAACTCTTTTTTTAAAAATAGAGTATTCGCTATCTCGATGGCTGTTAAATCTATCGAAGTAACTCAATAGGTTATCGCTATTAAGTATATTATCAGCCCTTAATTTCACAGCATACTTTGTTTCAACAGTTTTTAGGCCAGAGATTGTAGATACAATTTGCCTATTAATATTGACTGTGTGAGGCTTGTTTTTTCTATTGTAGCTGATTGTCGTTGGCCCTGGATCTTCATTCATGATAATATTATCGGCTACAATATCGTTTATATTTTCATTTTTCCAAGTCGAGACTATTATCTTACAGTCATGAAAGTTTTCCCTAAGAGTACTTATTGATTTTTTTGTACTATCGACGATGGGACCTTGGATTACAAATGTAATGTCTTTTCCTTTTATCATTGTACTATTTAGTCTCCATTAAGTGTCTAAAGTAACTTTCATGCTCAGTGACTGCTCTTAACAGACTGAATTCTTGCTCCATTCTTTTCTTAGAAGCTTTACCCATGGATGCTAAGTCGACTTCACCAGAAATAAAAAGCTCAATGGCTTTTGTTAGTTGCTCTTTGTTTCCTGCAGTTACAACCTTACCGTTAACATCATCAGTGATGAGTTCTGGGGACCCTCCAGTTGTCGTGACAATAGAGGGCTTGCTTACTGCCATCGCTTCGATGATTGTTTTAGGTAACCCTTCGCCACTAACTGAAGGTTGAATCTGAAAATCTGACATAGCCATCAGGTTAGAGATGTCTTTCCTGAAACCCAAAAAGTGAATCTGCGCAGACAAGGCAAAATTTTGCGCATATTCTTGCAAAGCTTCCATTCCATTGCCGACTAAGACTAGGTGAAAATTGGGGTTATCGATGTCTTTAATAGCGTCCAAAAGTACTTTAACACCTTTCGATGGCCTCGAATTGGCAACGCATATCCCTATCTTGCTGCCTTCAGGAATGTTGAGATCAGCTCTAGGAACGGGAGAAGGGTCATACCAGTCAGTGTCATGTCCTTTGTGGATAGTGACGATATTTTCTTTATTGTGCCATACCTTTTTCAATACTTGTTGCCTAACCGCCTCACTCACACAAACAACACCATCTACGCGAGGATGTAGAGCTGTTAAGTAAGACGTAGGGTCATATCTATGTAGCCCACTAATTGTTCCCCTATATGCTATGAGCTTGGCTTTTGTGCCTATGCATGCAAAGGCTGCATTGGGAATGGTTTTAGAGTTGTAGGCGTAACATATATCTATATTTTTGCTTTTAATTATGGATCTAATCGTTTTTATCGAATCAAAGCAGATCTTTTTCGAAGGGTAAGAGTCAACGACCTCTATGCCAAACTCTTTAAACCTAGAGACGTATTCAGCATCTCCTTGGGTCACAATGGTGATTGAATGTCCTTGTTTTGAAAGCTCGATATAGACTTCAGCTTCGGGTCTAACCGCGTGCCAATTGCTTTTATAAGAGCTACAGACCAGTATATTCACTTTTCGCTACCTCGGGGCAGTTTGGCATAAAATAGAGCTGTAAAGATAATGAAATACAGAATTCCAGATTGATGATTGATAAAGTTTTGTGTCAGTGCGTAACCCATCGTAGATGCAACATGCACAATACCAAGTAGGGCATAGATAGACTCTGTTTTAATGTAGGATAGAGTAAATAGGTATAAAGGGTAACCAAAGAACCCCAACAAGACTATTAAACCTATGCTGCCTTTAATCGAAGCTTCTTCGATGTAATTATTATGTAAGCGAGAGTGTTTGAGGATGCTTCTGTCTGCAAATCCGTCATTTATCGCTTCATGTTTGCTTTTTATGCGATCGGCATAGCCGGTGCCAAATACAGGGTTATTAATGAACGCATGTAATCCCGCTTTCCACATTTCAAAGCGATAACCAACGGAGGTGTTACTTTTGTCTTTAGTGAGGTAAACATCTATCTGCTTGTAAGCAACAGCAACTCGCTTGCTGACCGATGAATACCCCATCACTGAAATCAATATCGCAGAAACTAATATTACGGCAGTAGCGCGGCGGGATATTACCTTACGGTGCAATATAAGGATTGCGATTATTATAAATGGACTAAGCACCCATCCGCCACGAGCACCGGAAAGAAAGCTCGCCGAGATCCCGAGTAAACAGGCAAACGTTGCGAAAGCTATCGGTTTGTAATCTTTGCCTTGTTTTATGAACTCAAAGACTAAAGCTAAAGAAAACAGCCCTAGAGACATTGAAAAGTTACCCGATTGAATAACCATAAAGCCAGGGATGTCGAACGCTCGCACTCCCAAGATAAAATAGTGGTAGTAGCCCAACAACCCAGTAAAAATACCTCCTAAAAGGAGACCAGATACAAGAAAACGCTCAGATGGAGGGTACTTTAACAGCAGCATTATGGTTGGGATTACTAATAAAGCTCGGCTTGGAGCATCAAGATTTTTTAGTTCACCACCCATCAAAAGAACTGACAGAGCTGTACAGAAAAAGTACATAGAAAGGGCGAGAAATAGCCGCTTATCTTCTTTTGTTAGTTTAACGTTTTTAGTATGAGGCAGTGCGAATAGGCTGATCACTATAAGAGGGATAGTAAACCAAGCATAGCTGTTTTCAGCGACTAGAAAAAACGCAGGAATGAGCAGTGCGAATATGGAAGTAAGTCTAGGTAATTGATTAGTCATTAAGTAATTTACTGATGTCTGAGGGAGCAATTTCATTCAAGCATCTAAGGTGTCCAAGTGGACACTCTCGTTTAAAGCATGGACGACATTCGATCTCTGTGTTTACAATATTCAACTTCTCTGTCAAAGGTGGCGTATATTCTGGAGAAGTAGAGCCATAGATACCTATGACATGGCTTCCAACGGCGGCTGCTACATGCATTAATCCTGAGTCATTGCTGACAACATATTTACATTGTGACAGTAGATCTACAGCTTCTTCTAATGAGGTTTTTCCAGCTAAGTCAAATATGTGCTCTTGATTTGAATCTTTTTGAGAAGAAACAATTTGAGATGTGGTCTCTTCATCCTTTTGTGAACCAAATAACCATACTTGGTAACCATTATCTAATAGTTGACCTGCTAGTTCGGCATAGTGCTCTGTTGGCCACTTTTTTGCTGGACCAAACTCCGCTCCGGGGCATAATCCAACGATCTTAGAGTTAAGATTAAGTCCAAATTTTGTCGCACTCTTTTCAACTATTGTTCTATCCAATACAAGCTTTGGCCATGGGATATTAGTCAAACCACCAAGGCTTGATGAATCCAACATATCCCCTTTAGGGTGGGCGAGTGCCACATACCTTTCTACCATATAAGTAAAAGACTTTTTATTCAGGCGAATATCATTGAGCAAACCATATCGACTCTCTCCCTTCCACCCAGTTCGGATAGGGATACCAGCAAAAAATGGAATTAATGAAGACTTCGCAGAGTTTGGTAATACATAAGCATGATCATACTGCTTTGAGCGTAGCTGTTTACCAATTTGATATCTTTGAGTGAGTTTGAATTCACCATGAGAGAGTGGCATATCAATAGCTTGATGTATCTCAGGCATCCTTGTTAGCAGGGGCTTGCACCAAGCAGGAGCTAAAACGTCTATTTGGCTATTGGGGCTTTGTATTTTAAGTTGTCGATAAAGAGATTGACTCATTACCATGTCGCCAACCCAGGAGGGGCCTATGATGAGTATCTTTTTCATTGGGGTTCTTCAGGTAGGGGAGTATCGTAAATATATGAACCATCTTGCTGAGAGTGCAAAAGCTTGAGGTTCCACATGTATTGTTCGGGCTTGTCTTGGCAACACATTTCAATAAATCGATTCATTGCAGTCGCGTCTCCCTCTGGTGTTTCAGTTGGAAAATTTTCCAATGCCGGATAGATATCAATCACAAATCTGCCTGTTTTAATATCAAACTCTGTCCAAAGCGGAATAATCTTAGAGTTGGTTGTTTTGGCTAAAAAACCCATTACGGGGAGCGTTGCCTTCGTCGTAGCACAAAAATCCACAAACACGCTCTTTTTGGCGCCATGATCTTGATCTGGCAAGAAATAGCCAATGTAGCCATCATTAACCGCTTTAATGAAAGGTTTTATACCGCCAGATCTTTCGTAGAGTCGGCCACCATAGCGCTTGCGCTGCTTAGACATAGCCCATTCGCTCAATGGATTCTTTTGGCTCTTGACCATGGTGCAAACAGAATGTCCCTGGGAAGCAAGTAACATAGCAAAGACGTCGACAGACCATGTGTGAGGCACTAGAAAAATGATATTTTGGTTTGTGGATCTTTGTTCGTTAAAATTTTCTAACCCATTCACAACAGTATTTCTAGCCAGCCACTTCCTGTTGCGCAGTGTCAACAGAGGGAAACGCATGAGATAAGCCCCTGCTGTCGATATCATATTATAAATGATCTCTTCACGTTCTTTTTGGGGCATTTTAGGGTAGCAATAACTCAGGTTTACCCTTGCTCTCTGGGCTTGTCCTTTTGACCTAGAAACTACTTTCTTGGCCGCACAAAGCGCAAGCCATCTATGAAGTCGTAGGGGCATTAAACTGAATGGGATGGCAAATAGGATACCAAGCCAAGTTGCCCAGTACTTAGGAGCTAAGAATCTTGTCTCGAATTTAGGACTGTATTCTTTAGGGTCGAAGTCATAGCGCGTGTTTTTCATTTGCTAACTTGGCTACTTATTTATGATATCTAAATACTCAGCAACACCGTCAGCCACTGTTTTGAACTTATGGTTGCAGCCCGTCTTACGAAGTTTAGTTAGGTCGGCTTGAGTGTACTCTTGATAAACACCCTTTAAGTGTTCAGGGAATGGAATTGTTTCGAACTTACCCTTTCCATGATGTTTAATTACCGCTTTTGCGACTTCTTCAAAAGACTCCGCGTTGCCAGTGCCTAGATTGAAAATACCAGACTGATTGTTTTCCCAGAACCAAATATTAACCGCTGCAACGTCTCCAACGTAGACAAAATCGCGTTTGAATCCTTCACTACCTTCAAACAGCTTAGGATTTTCACCCGCATTCATTTGGTTGTTTAGATGAAAAGCCACAGATGCCATTGATCCTTTGTGCTGTTCGCGAGGGCCGTATACGTTGAAGTAACGGAAACCTGTTACTTGGGATAGTGTCTCTCCATGCGCTTCAGCTTCAGCAAAAACACCACGGACATAGTTGTCAAACTGCTGTTTAGAATAACCGTAGACGTTTAGTGCCCCCTCGTAAGGCTTTTCTTCGATAAATGTGTCCGTTTCACCATAGGTAGCAGCGGAGGATGCATATAGAAACGGAATTTCTCGCTCCAAGCAGTAATGCAGAAGTTCTTTTGAGTATTCATAATTGTTATGCATTATGTACTTGCCATCCCACTCGGTGGTGGCTGAGCATGCGCCTTCATGGAAAATGGCATCGATAGGGCCGAAGTTTTCTCCTGCCATAATCTGAACTAGGAAGTCTTCTTTGTCCATGTAATCGGTGATGTCGAGATCGACAAGGTTTGCAAACTTACGGCCATTCTTGAGGTTATCGACAACTAAGATGTCATCTATACCTCTATCATTTAGCGCTTTTACAATATTGCTACCAATCATTCCTGCGCCACCGGTTACTATGAACATAATACTTCCTAATATTTATCTATATTGAGAGGATTATAGCAATGCATTCATGGGGTTAACAGTCGTATAAGATACTTCGGCATTGTTTTCAGGATATGGTATCGTTATTTATATAAGCCTGTATGAATAGACATTCAGGTAGGTTGAGAAAACAGAGAATAATATGAAAATTGCAATCGCTGGTACCGGCTATGTCGGTCTCTCTAACGCAGTATTATTGGCGCAGCACCATGAGGTTGTTGCGGTAGACATCATTTCAGAGAAAGTTGAGCTTCTTAATACTGGTAAGTCACCTATCGCAGACGCTGAGATTGAGCAGTTTTTAACTAAAAAAGAGCTTAACTTTACCGCCACTCTCGATAAAGAGTTAGCTTATAAAGATGCTGAGTACGTGGTTATCGCAACACCGACGGATTACGACCCTCAGACTAACTACTTCAATACCTCATCGGTTGAAGCAGTAATTCGAGATGTTAAGGCTATCAATCCAGATGCGGTGATGGTGATTAAATCGACCGTGCCGGTAGGCTATACAGCGCGCATCAAACAAGAGCTTGAGAGCGAGAACATCATTTTCTCTCCTGAGTTTTTGCGTGAAGGTCGTGCTCTGTATGACAACCTTCACCCATCCCGAATTATTGTGGGTGAGCGCAGTGAGCGTGCGAAACGCTTTGCCGAGCTACTTGTCGAAGGTGCAGAGAAAGAGAATATCGACGTTCTTTTCACTGACTCTACTGAAGCAGAGGCGGTTAAGCTTTTCTCTAACACTTATCTTGCTCTGCGTGTGGCTTATTTTAATGAGCTAGACTCCTATGCTGAAGCGCATGGTTTGGATACGCGTCAGATCATTGAAGGTGTTGGCCTAGACCCACGCATCGGTAATCACTATAACAACCCATCATTTGGTTATGGTGGCTACTGCTTACCTAAGGATACTAAGCAACTTCTGGCTAACTATCAGGAAGTACCGAACAACATCATCGGTGCTATCGTTGATGCGAACCGTACCCGAAAGGACTTCATCTCAGACTCTATCTTGAAGCGTCAGCCTAAGGTTGTGGGTATCTATCGTCTGATCATGAAGGCGGGTTCGGACAACTTCCGTGCTTCATCTGTACAGGGCATCATGAAACGCCTCAAGGCCAAAGGTATTGAGGTTGTGGTTTATGAGCCTGTGCTTGAGGAAGAGCATTTCTTCCACTCCAAGAACATTCGAGACTTGGAAGAGTTCAAGAAAGTATCAGATGTGATTGTGTCTAACCGTATGGTTGATGAGATTCGTGACGTTGCAGATAAGGTTTACACTCGAGACCTATTTGGTAGCGACTAATCGAGATTCGCGAAGAAAAGAAAAGGCGCTCAATAGAGCGCCTTAGTTTTATCTGCTGATTGGCTTTATTAAAGAATAAAGCGACTTAGGTCTTCGTCTTCAACCAGTTTGCCTAGTTTGCCTTCTACATAGTTTGAATCGATAACAACCTTGCTGCCAGACTGCTCGGTTGCATCGTAAGAAATCTCATCCATCAGACGCTCCATCACAGTGTGCAGACGGCGTGCACCGATGTTTTCTGTGGTTTCATTGACCTGCCATGCCGCTTCTGCAATGCGAGTGATGCCATCTTTAGTGAACTCCACATCGACTTCTTCAGTTTTTAGAAGGGCAACGTATTGCTCAGAGAGAGAGGCTCGAGGCTCAGTTAGGATACGTTCAAAGTCATGGCTTGATAGCGCTTCTAGCTCAACTCGGATCGGCAGACGACCTTGCAACTCTGGGATCAGATCTGAAGGTTTAGCTACCTGGAATGCGCCCGATGCGATAAACAGGATATGGTCGGTTTTAACCATTCCATGCTTGGTAGACACCGTGCTACCCTCGATTAGAGGTAGTAGGTCACGCTGAACACCTTCGCGAGATACATCTGGGCCAGAGCTTTCGCCACGCTTACAGATCTTGTCAATCTCATCGATAAACACGATTCCGTTGTTTTCAACGTTATAGATAGCGTTTTCTTTTAGCTCTTCTTGATTCACCAGCTTGGCAGCTTCTTCTTCAACCAGAGACTTGAACGCATCTTTGATCTTTAGTTTGCGCGATTTCTTGGTGTTACCAGCAAGATTTTGGAACATACCTTGTAGCTGATTAGTCATCTCTTCCATGCCTGGTGGTGACATGATTTCCACGCCCATTTGCGGCGCCGCTACTTCGATATCGATCTCTTTATCGTCTAGCTTGCCTTCACGCAGTTTCTTGCGGAAGATTTGACGAGTATTAGAGGTGTCTTCACCTTTTTCGTTCTGGCCCCAAGCATCGCGTGCAGGTGGCAGTAGGGCATCTAGGATACGCTCTTCTGCTTGCTCTTCAGCACGGAATTTCACTTTTTCGGTTGCTTGCTGGTGAGTCATCTTTACGGCAACATCGGTTAGGTCGCGAATGATGGTCTCAACTTCTTTACCTACGTAACCCACCTCGGTGAACTTGGTCGCTTCAACCTTGATAAAAGGAGCGTTAGCAAGCTTCGCAAGACGACGGGCAATTTCGGTTTTACCTACGCCGGTTGGACCGATCATTAGGATATTTTTTGGGGTCACTTCAGCGCGCAGACCTTCTTCAAGCTGCATACGACGCCAGCGGTTACGCAGTGCGATAGCAACAGAGCGCTTAGCTTTTTCTTGGCCAATGATGTGGCGATTCAGTTCGTGAACGATTTCACGAGGAGTCATTTCAGACATGCGAAATTCCTTAATTAGTATTCAAGCTCATCGATGGTGTGATGGTGGTTAGTGAACACACAAATATCACCAGCGATGTTTAGCGATTTCTCTGCGATCTCGCGTGCGTCTAGTTCGGTATTTTCTAGAAGTGCAGTAGCGGCCGCTTGTGCAAAGTTACCACCTGAGCCGATTGCGATTAGGTCGTTTTCTGGTTGAACCACATCACCATTACCTGTGATGATAAGAGAAGCGGTTTCATCGGCTACGGCTAGCAGTGCTTCTAGGCGACGCAGTGCGCGGTCGCTACGCCAATCTTTGGCTAGCTCAACGGCTGCACGAGTCAAATGGCCTTGATGCATTTGAAGCTTGCTTTCAAAGCGTTCGAATAGGGTAAAGGCATCAGCAGTACCGCCAGCGAAGCCAGCTAGTACCTTGCCGTTGTATAGGCGACGTACTTTTTGGGCGTTGCCCTTCATTACAGTGTTGCCCAGGGATACTTGTCCATCACCTGCGATGACAACTTTATTGTTTCTACGTACGGATACTATGGTAGTCACGAGGTTTCCTTAAATTTCACCAGTGAGATACCAATTGAATGGGGATGTGAGCAGATAAAATCAAGCCCTCGAGAAGAGGGCTTGTGGGAAGTTAGTTTCCAGTATCTTTCCAGATGACGCACGGCTCGATCTTGGCGCGCTGCAGTTTGTGCTTGTCTCGCTCGGCTTCGCGTTTACGTTCGTAAGGGCCAAGAGTCACGCGATACCAACTACTACCTTGACGCTGACGAATCTCACTAGACAATCCTTGGAAGGCGATATCCATCTTACGTTCTTCGGCTTGGGCACGGCTCTTATAGGCGCCGCACTGCATCACATAAGGGATCTCAGAAAGCTTCTCTTCTTTCGGCGTTACCTTCACCTCGCGCTCGGGCAGGGACTTAACATACTCCCACTTTTCCTCTGGAGGTGGCGGTAGAATCTCTTGCTCTTTGGTGGGTGCTTTTTCTACAGGCTTACTAACCACAGGCTTGGGTGGCTCAGGGTCCTGACTCAGTAGATAGAGACCATAACTGAAGCCCGCCACGAGAAGCACGGCCACGATTATGGCCTTCCATGGTTTTTTAGCAGGGGCGGACTTGCGCGTTGAGCGCTTGCTCGGGGCTCGGCCACCCTTTACGTAATCTTTTCTTGCCACGCAATTGATTCTATAAAGTGAGTAATACTGGGTATGTTAAAGCAGAACTACCCTAGATAACAATATTAGTGGCTCGGTGGCATGGTACTTTGACGCTGAATTAGTTCAGTATCCAGAAGACGAGAGCCGGTTCTTACATCATCACCATTCAATATGTTGAATAGCATCTGAGTTGCTTGGTAGCCGATATCGAATCTTGGCTGTGCAACCGTGGTTAGTGCGGGCTCACAATATTCTGAGAACTCTATGTTATCGAAGCCGATGATAGAGATATCTTGCGGGATACGCATACCCATAGCCTTTGCCTCGCGCATTGCACCGATAGCCATCATGTCGTTGTGACAGAATACTGCAGTTGGAGGGGTAGGTGAGCCGAGTAGTTTACGCATCGCCTTTGCCCCTGAATCAAAGCTAAAGTCGCCAGATACAGATTTGGTTAGGTCGATAGTTAACCCAGCACGGCGCAGAGCTTGCTGATAGCCTTGGCTACGGAAGTTCGATAGGGCTGAGGTATCAGGGCCTGTGATCTCCGCTATCTGTTTATGTCCTAGTTGGGCTAGATAATTAACTGCTTCAAAAGAAGCGGTAAGGTTATCGATGTGAACGGTAGGCAATTCTAGCTCTGGAGCAAACTCACATGCCATCACCATAGGTGGCAGATTCTTTTGCTCGGCCTTGCTGGCATCGATGGGTAGGTCGGTACCTAAAAGAATAAGGCCATCGGCTTGCTTGGAATAGACAAGGTTTACTAACGAGTTATCGCGACATTTCTGCTGATGGCTATCGCCATGCAGAACGAGATAGCCCTGTTCAGATGCAGCGTGCTCGATCCCGCGGATGATTTCAGAGAAGTAGGGATCGCAAAGATCTGGCACGATCACCACTAGCGTCTTGGATTCGTTTCGTTTCACGCTACGCACCATGGTGTTTGGGCAGTAGCCTGATTCAACCACTGCATCCTCAACCTTCTTGCGTGTGGCAGAAGAAACTTTCTCTGGGTTCATTAACGCTCGCGATACTGTAGCGGTTGACACTCCTGCCAACTCAGCAACATCCTTCATCGTCGCCATGATTCACTTATCCTTATCTATTCGTTGCTTTGCTCTGGTTCGTCCGATGTAGAGCAGAACTGTCTCCGGTAAGAGACAGGCAAATAAGTGTAAACATTTTTGTCCGTGACGTTTACGCTGAAAGTAGCATATTCCACCCGTTGCCTGTGAGTTGACTCGCAAAACTCAGTCTAACTTCAGCAAGGTTGCGCTACAAAGGGACCAAAGGTCACAATTTCGGCGCAGTTTAACTCAAATCTTGAGGCTCGACATCAATACTCCAGCGAACTTTTTTAGAATTTGGTAACAATTCAATAGCAGGCTTGGCACTAGAGAGTAACTTTTGCATGGTAGGACGATTCTGACACTGCAGAATAAGTTGCCATCGAGACTTACCCGCACGCTTTGCCATAGGGGCAGGAGAAGGCCCCATCACCCAACAGCTCTGATCGAACAGCGGGTGTGCCTCTAGAGTCGAGCGTACTTGTCTTAAGAAGTCTTCAACCAGTTGTGAGTCATTCGCTTCAGAGCGGAATAGGGTCAAGCTGGCAAAGGGTGGCAGTTGCGCCATTCTTCTTTCTTGTAGAGCTGTATTGGCAAACTCGGTATAGCCCTTATGGATCAGAGCTTGCAATAGAGAGTGCTCTGGATGGTGAGTCTGTAGAACTACATGTCCGGGCTTACTGGCACGACCGGCTCGCCCCGCTACCTGAATGAATAGCTGTGCTAATTTTTCTGAGGCGCGAAAGTCACTGCTGTATAGAGAAGAGTCCACATCCAATAAAGCAACCAAGGTGACGTTCGGGAAGTGGTGTCCCTTGGCCAGCATTTGGGTGCCGATAAGAATCTGATACTCTTGTTCGCGAACCGCCTCTAGGGCTGAATCTAGGCTTCCCTTACGACGAGTGTTATCGCGGTCGATGCGAATGGTCTTATATTCTGGGAACAGTTCAGTAAGGTGAGCTTCCAATTGCTCTGTACCGACCCCAACGGTTACGAGCTGGGTTGAGCCACAGCTTTGACACTGATGCACCACAGGGCGTTGAGAACCACAGTGATGACAACGCATCTCTTGGCTTCCCTGATGATAGGTGTAGTAGGCATCGCAACGCACGCAGTCGGCAATCCAGCCACATTCGTGGCACATCATGGCTGGAGAAAAACCGCGGCGGTTAAGAAACAGCAGTACCTGATTACCTTGGTCTAGATGTTTTCGCATTTGGGCTATCAAAGGGGCACTCAATCCACTATCCAGATAGAGTCCTTTGACATCAATAACTGAATTAGTGGTTGGCTTGGCACCACCCGCTCTTTGAGTGAGCTCCAGATGTAGGTACTTTCCTGCCTTAGCATTGGCGAGCGTTTCTAGTGAAGGTGTCGCTGAGCCTAAGACAACCGGTATCTGTTCATGATGGGCGCGCATAATGGCCATATCACGAGCATGATAGCGCCAGCTATCTTGCTGTTTATAGGAGGTATCGTGCTCCTCATCTACGATGATAATGCCGAGATCAGAAAACGGGGTCATCAAAGCAGAGCGCGTGCCGATCAAGATGCCGCATTCACCTGATTTCACTTCGATCCATGCATTTAGTCTTTCTGTTTCATTGAGCCCAGAGTGGATGGTTGTGATATTGACGTTGAAGCGACGTTTGAATCTATTGATGGTCTGGGGCGTCAGACCTATCTCAGGAACCAGCACTAGTGCTTGTTTACCTTTTTCTAGTACTGACTCGATAAGCTGAAGATAGACCTCAGTCTTGCCAGAGCCAGTAACTCCATCGAGTAGGGCACATTCATATCCCTGCACATGGTTTAGGGTAACCACCGCAAGCATCTGTTCATTATTAAGCTGGCGTTTGTCCTCTTCTTCTACTCGCTTTTCCGGCCACTCAATTTTGTCACTGATCTTTTCCTGACTCTCAATCCAGCCTTTTTGCTCTAACGTCTTTAGCACAGAAGAGGAGGCCTCAATGTCTAACATCTGTTGATGAGTCATGGAGCTGGACTCGAGAGAATGCATTATCTTGGCTTGCTGCACCGCTCTACCAAAGCCTTGCATAAGCTGGTTCTTACCCGCTTCAGTTAGGCTCCAGGTCTTGATGGCTTGCTTGTGTGCAGGCTTACCTTTACGCAGAGCTCCAGGCATTACATTACTGAAGGTTTCACCAATAGGAGCTTGATAGAAGCGGCTTCCCCATTTGATGAGCTTATACAGTTTTTCCGGCCATAGCGGCTCGAGATCTAGAAGCTGAGCAATTGGTTTGAGCTTGTTAATATCGTATTCAGATTGATGAGAGAGTCCGGTCACTATTCCCAGTAGTTTTTTAGGGCCGAAAGGTACCCAAACGCGCGCACCGATAACCGGAAAAAGATGGTTTGGAATTAAATACTCAAACTCACGGTCTAATGGTACAGGCAGGGCTACTTTTGCTATTGATGGACGCATGACGCTCTCTAGAGTGGGGTGGTCGAGGACAATAGTAAGAAAAAGCCTGCTAAAATTCGATAGCCACTCTCGATTAGCAATAAAAATGGCGAAAAAAGGGACAAATAGGTTGATAACCCACAGGGGTTTCTTTATTATACTGCGCCTTGAAGATGCTGAGAGTTCGGCGTCACTATTTAAAAACTACGTGTGGTGTTCAGCGTTGAGCTGTATAGCGACACGGCCTATATATGAGGTTTTCCCATGAAAGCAGGTATCCACCCTGAATACAAAGCTGTAACAGCAACTTGTTCTTGCGGCAACACTTTTGAGTTCAACTCAACTCTAGCTAAAGAATCTATCCACCTAGACGTGTGTGACAAGTGCCACCCATTCTACACTGGTAAGCAGCGTATCGTTGATACAGGCGGCCGTGTAGATCGCTTCAACAAGCGTTTCGGTGCTCTTTCTTCTAAGAAATAATCTTAGTAGTAAGACAGTCAAAAAGGTCGCGAAAGCGGCCTTTTTGCATTTTTACGGTTTGATAAATTTCAATTGTAGAGAGCTGTAGTAAATTTAAGTAGACTCTCTTTCTTTATTAGAACAAAAAAGGACTTCCCCTCCATGACAGATGAACACTCGGCCAATGACTTTCGTCAGCAAGCCCTCGACTACCATGAATTCCCTCGCCCAGGCAAAATTGGTGTAGAACTGACTACTCCGGCTGACTCGGTAAAAGATTTATCTCTGGCTTACAGCCCAGGCGTGGCTGAGCCAGTGCGTGAAATCGCGCAGAATGTGGATAACGTCTACAAGTACACAGCCAAGGGCAATATGGTAGCGGTTATCTCAAACGGTACGGCGATTCTTGGTTTGGGTAACCTGGGGCCTATGGCTTCAAAACCTGTTATGGAAGGTAAGGCTCTACTGTTTAAGCGCTTTGCAGGCCTAGATTCTATCGATATCGAGGTTAAGCACCGCACCATCGATGAGTTTGTCGATACGGTTGCAGCTATCGCAGATACCTTTGGTGGTATTAATCTTGAAGATATCAAGGCGCCAGACTGCTTTGAGATCGAGAGCCGTCTGATTGAACGCTGTGACGTGCCTGTATTCCACGATGACCAACATGGTACAGCTATCGTAACTGCTGCAGGTATGCTGAATGCTATCGAACTGCAGGGCAAACAGCTTTGTGACTCAACCATCGTATGTCTTGGCGCAGGTGCTGCGGCTGTGGCATGTATGGAGCTTTTGATTAAGTGCGGCGCACAGCGTGAGAAGATCTACATGCTTGACCGTAAGGGTGTGATTCACACTCGTCGTGAAGACCTAAACGAATACAAGCAGCTGTTTGCGAACAATACCGATAAACGCACTCTAGAAGATGTTATCGAGGGGGCTGACCTCTTCTTGGGTGTATCGGGACCAAATCTACTTTCTCCTGAGGCGCTTGCGCTTATGGGTGATAAGCCGGTGGTATTTGCGTGTTCAAACCCAGATCCAGAGATCAAGCCTGAGCTTGCTCACGAGGTTCGTAGTGACCTTATTATGGGTACAGGTCGTTCTGACTATCCAAACCAGGTGAACAACGTAATCTGTTTCCCATTCATCTTCCGCGGTGCGCTGGATGTGCGTGCAAGCGAGATCAACATTGAGATGAAGCTTGCAGCAGTTGAGGCGATTCGCCAGTTAGCCAAAGAGCCTGTACCACAAGCGGTATTGGATGCGGCAGGTGTTGATGCCCTAGAGTTTGGTTCTGGCTATATCATTCCTAAGCCAATGGACCCACGCCTGTTGCCACGCGTTGCAACCGCAGTTGCTAAAGCGGCGATAGAATCTGGTGTGGCTCGTATCGAGCTACCAGAAGGCTATATGCAAGGCTAAGCCATTATTGATACCAACAAAAACGCCCTCAATTATGAGGGCGTTTTTTTATTTGTTCGATTTAATCGTCGAAGGTCTCTAGTTCGATACCTAGGTCAGCCATGATCTCCTTGGCTTCAGTTGGGATCTCGTCTGGACGGTCTTTTCTCAGGTCTTCATCGGTTGGAAGAGGTTGACCGGTATAGGCGTGCAAGAAGGCTTCACACAGTAGTTCACTGTTGGTTGCGTGACGCAAGTTGTTGATTTGGCGTCGTGTTCTTTCGTCGGTCAAAATCTTAAGCACTTTAAGAGGGATAGATACAGTGATCTTCTTTACTTGGGTGCTTTTCTTGCCATGTTCTGCATACGGGCTGATGTATTCGCCGTTCCAATCTGCCATTGAAAACCTTCATTACCATTTAAGGGATTTAATAACCCTAATTTTAGCGATGTTTACTGCTACAAGTAAAGGCATTTAGACGTCTAGATGTGTTGATGTCTACGCAAGGAGAGGGTAATCTATAAACAGATTAAGGTATTTGTGATTGGTATCAAACTTGACCACTCATTGTCAAAGGAAGGCCACAAAAATGAGCAGTAAACATAAATCATCCACGATAGCGGTTCGTACCGGTATCGAGTCAGACACTCAGCACCACGCTGTTGTGCCACCTATCTATCTTTCTACTAACTACGGCTTCCCTTCATTTGGTGACGTGCCTAAGTATGATTACACCCGCTCTGGTAACCCAAACCGCGGTCTTTTGGAAACAGCGCTGTTTGAGCTTGAGTCTGGTAAGGGCGCAGTTGTGACTAACTGCGGTACCTCAGCACTAAACCTGTGGGTATCGGCTTTCCTTGGTCCTGATGACCTGATTATCGCGCCGCACGATTGCTACGGTGGTACCTATCGCTTGTTCAACACTCGCGCTCGTAAGGGTGACTTCAAGGTTGAGTTTGTAGACCAATCGAACGAAGAAGCGTTTGCTGAAGCACTAGCTAAAAACCCAAAGCTTATCCTGCTTGAGACTCCATCTAACCCTTTGGTTCGCGTGGTAGATATCGCTAAGGTGTGTGCTCAAGCAAAAGAAGTGGGAGCGTTGGTGGGTGTGGACAATACCTTTTTGACACCGATATTCCAAAAGCCTCTAGAGCTCGGTGCTGACTTCGTTATCCACTCCACTACGAAGTACATCAATGGTCACTCGGATGTGATCGGTGGCGTGGTGATCACCAAGAGTGAAGAACATGCAGAAGAGCTGGCTTGGTGGGGCAACTGTATCGGTGCAACCGGTACGCCATTTGATAGTTATATGACGTTGCGCGGCATTCGCACCCTAGGCGCACGTATGCGCGTGCACGAAGAGAGCTCGCAGCAGATCCTGCAGTTTCTTCAGACCCAATCTCGCGTTAAGACCATCTATCACCCAAGCCTTCCTGAACATCCTGGTCATGAGATTGCTAAGCGTCAGCAGAGTGGTTTCGGTAGCATGCTGAGCTTTGAATTCAATGGTTCGATGGAAGAGCTGAAGACCTTTGTTAGCGGTCTGAAGCTATTCTCGCTTGCTGAGTCTTTGGGTGGTGTGGAGAGCCTTATCTGTCACCCAGCCACTATGACTCATAGAGCTATGGGTGAAGAGGCACTGGCAGAAGCAGGTGTTTCTCATTTCTTGTTGCGCCTGTCTGTAGGCCTTGAAGATTCAGAAGATTTGATTGCTGACCTACAACAAGCACTAGAACTAGTAGGGGCATAAGCAATGACACAGTTACATAAGTTTGGTGGCAGTAGCCTAGCGAATGCAGAGTGCTTTCGTCGCGTTGCCACCATTTTAAAAGAGCACTCTGACAGCCACGATCTAGTGGTGGTTTCAGCTGCAGGTTCTACCACAAACAACTTACTTAAATGGCTGGGTGCGTTAGAGAAAGATGGTCGCGTGGCACATGAGATCTTGCTCGAGCTGCGTGCCTATCAGAACCAACTTATTGAAGACCTGCTTCCACAAGAAAAGGCTGAGCCACTTCAAGAGAAGCTCAATGGTGAGTTGGCAGAGCTGGGTGCTGCACTAACTCCACTATCTGAGGTGGAGAAAGCCGCGGTATTGGGGCACGGTGAGGTTTGGTCTTCACGCCTTCTAGCAGCACTTCTCAATCACCAAGATATGGAATCGGTAGCTCTCGACTCGCGCGACTTCCTGCGCGCTGAGATGGGTACACAGCCTGAGATTGACCGTGGTCTGTCTTGGCCTCTGATTAAGGCTGTGCTTGCTCAGCATCCACATTGTCGTAAGGTAATCACAGGCTTTATGGCACAGAATTCACAGGGCCAAACTGTACTTCTTGGTCGTAACGGCTCCGACTACTCAGCAACCATTATTGGTGCCTTAGCTGAAGCGAATAAGGTGACTATCTGGAGTGATGTGGCAGGCGTATATAGCGCAGACCCACGTGTGGTTTCTGATGCATGTCTGCTTCCTCTTCTTCGTTTGGATGAGGCTAACGAGTTGGCTCGTCTAGCGGCTCCTGTTCTGCACAGCCGCACCTTACAGCCGGTAGCGCAAAGTGCAATGGACCTTGAGCTGCGTTGTAGTCATCAACCAGAATTTGGTTCTACACGTATCGAACGTGTATTGGCATCGGGCCGTGGTGCCAAGATCGTGACCTCGCTAGATGATGTAAATCTGATTGAGTTAACCGTTGCTCATTCACACGACTTTGAAGCGCTTGAGCCACAAGTACTGAGCGTGTTGAACAAGGCGCAACTAGCACCGCTTGCTTACGAGTCTCAGCTAGACAATCGTTGTATTCGCCTTGCCTATACAGGTGAGTTATTGCCGGGTGTTATTGCATGCATCGAGGGTTCATCCCTTGAAGTGGGTCTAGAAGTAAAATCGGGTTATTCCTTGGTGGCGGCGGTAGGCGCTGGAGTTACTAATAATGCTAACCACTGTTATGGCTTCTATCAGCAACTAAAGAACACGCCAGTTGAGTTTATGTTCGAGTCGGAGACCGAGCTAAGTTTGATTGCAGTGCTAAAACAGGCTGAGGTACCTCTGCTTCTGGAGTCTATCCATACTCAGCTGTTCCAAGCGCAAAAGCGCGTCGGTCTCATCCTATGTGGTAAGGGTAATATAGGTTCAAACTGGGTCGAGCTATTCGCTGAGCAAAAAGACGAGCTGGAGAAGCGTCATAGTATGAGCTTCGATCTCATCTCTGTGGTTTCGAGCGATCGCTATTGGTTTGATGAAAACGGCATCGACGCCAAGACGGTAAACAACCGTTTCCGCGACGAAGCCATTGCTATCGAAGAAGACTGGCTGGTTCAGGTAAGCAAACAGACTACCTACGATGAGCTGGTGGTATTGGATGTGACTGCAAGCCAAGAGGTATCAGACCGCTATCTTGAATTTGCTGAGCACGGCATGCATCTGATCTCTGCTAACAAGCTGGCAGGTTCGGCAAAGAGTGAGTTCTATCATCAGGTTCAGGACCTGTTCTCTAAAACCGGTCGCCACTGGCTATACAATGCAACTGTGGGTGCAGGCCTTCCTGTAAACCATACGGTGCGTGACCTTAGAGAGAGTGGTGATGACATCGTAGCCCTTGCCGGGATCTTCTCTGGCACGCTTTCTTGGCTATTCCAGCAATACGATGGTGCGGTGCCATTCAGCGAGTTGGTAGACCTAGCTTGGCAGCAGGGCTTAACTGAACCTGACCCTCGCTCTGACCTAGATGGTACGGATGTAATGCGCAAGCTAGTAATTCTAGCGCGTGAATCTGGTCTAGATATCGAGCCTGAGAATGTGAAGGTAGAGTCTCTGGTTCCTGAGACCTTGCTTGGTCTGCATGTGGATGACTTCTTCTCGCAGGCGCATCTTCTGAATGAGATTCTTCAAGAGCGTCTAGAGAAGGCTCAATCGCAAGGTAAGGTGCTTCGCTATGTGGCGCGTTTGACTAAAGAGGGCGAAGCCACTGTAGGCGTTGAGGCTCTTGAGGAGCACCATGCACTGGCGAACCTGCTTCCGTGTGACAACATCTTTGCTATCGAGAGCAAGTGGTACAAAGACAACCCGCTAGTTATCCGCGGTCCGGGTGCGGGACGAGAGGTGACGGCTGGTGCGCTCCAGTCAGACCTGAACAGACTTTCTGGTCTTCTATAAGCATAACGCCACCGAATAAGGTGGCGTTTTTGTAATCAAAAAAACAAACAAAATTTGCTCGATTTTTTTGTTGACAAGGCTCGCATAAATCCACATTATTTAGACATATAGACGTCTAAACGTATTTTAAATTGATCACGCGTTGATTCTAAGGGAGAAAGAAGTATGGGATATACGCACGCCAGTCACATTGATGCACTGAATCAGAACATTGCAGAGCTCTCTGACAACATCAATGTCTCATTCGAATTTTTCCCGCCGAGCAGTGAAAAGATGGAAGAGACGCTATGGAATTCAGTTCATCGTCTGAAAACACTTCAGCCTAAGTTTGTATCGGTAACCTATGGTGCCAACTCAGGTGAGCGTGACCGTACTCACTCCATCATAAAAGAGATCAAGAGCCAGACAGGCCTAGTTGCGGCACCGCACCTGACCTGTATCGATGCCTCTCGTGATGAGCTTATCAATATTGCCGATGACTACTGGAACAATGGTATCAAGAGTATCGTAGCCCTACGTGGTGATATTCCACCGGGTGGCGGTAAGCCTGATATGTATGCTTCTGACTTGGTAGAGCTTCTGAAAGCCCGCCATGACTTCGATATCTCTGTGGCAGCCTTCCCTGAGGTTCACCCAGAAGCGAAAAGTGCTCAATCCGATCTGCTTAACCTAAAGCGTAAGGTAGATGCGGGCGCTAACCGTGCTATCACTCAGTTCTTCTTTGATGTAGAGAGCTATCTAAGATTCCGTGACCGCAGTGTTGCTGCAGGTATCGATGTAGAGATCGTTCCGGGTATCCTGCCTGTATCCAACTTCAAGCAGGCATCGCGCTTTGCGGCTATGAACAACGTTAAGGTTCCTGGCTGGATGTCTCAGCAGTTTGAAGGTCTAGATGATGATCCAACAACTCGTCAGTTAGTAGGTGCAAGCCAGGCTATCGACATGGTGCGTATCCTAAGTCGTGAGGGAGTGAAGGACTTCCACTTCTATACCCTAAACCGCGCCGAGATGACCTATGCACTGTGCCATACCCTCGGTGTGAGACCACAAACCGCATAACTAAGAGAGGACGCCTTGAGCGTCCTTTTTTACAGATAAACAAAAGGACCTACTAGAGGTCCTTTTTGCTAACTTGAATAGTGAGGATTAAGCGATTTCGCTCAGTACTTCCTCAGCCCATTCATTCCAAGCTTGGCGAGTAAGAAGGTTACGACGCAGTGCTAAGCGTTCGATCTTCTCTCTTTGATTGAGTAGACGTACATCAGAGTAGTGTGAGTTCTCAATTTCTTGATAGAACTGCACCAGTTTACGTGAGTCACTAAGAGCCAGTTGCAGTTGATCTGAGAAGCCCTCTGAAGGCTGCACTTCACATGCATATAGCTTAGCTGCAAACTCATCGCGCACCGCAGGGTGTGCAATAGGTTGATCGAACCAGCTTGCTAGCGCTTCGCGACCTTTCTCGGTAATCGAATAGATCTTCTTATCCGGCTTGCCCGATTGAGGTTGCAGTTCACAGGTAACCATATCATTGGCTGCTAGTTTGTTTAACTCGCGGTAAACCTGCTGATGACTCGCTTTCCAGAAATAGCCAATGCTATAGGAAAACTCTTTAGTAATGTCGTACCCAGTTGCATCGCGTGTGCTCAGTACGGTTAAGATAACGTATGGTAATGACATGTTTTTCGTCCAAAATTACAGCAATTAAAAAACAACACACCAATCAGCCTCGGTTATGTGTCACGTGAGGTCTGTTTAAGAAAAGTGCGTAGCCATTCAAGTGATCCTTGAATGCATGTATTACCTTTTAAGCCTTTCTCACCTGAGAAGAATATTGTTTTATTATGTTTGAGCCCTTATTGCACAACGAGTTGCAAAGCTCATGAGGGAGTGTACTCCTGATCGTGCGCGATTAGATTATCGCAAAATAAGTATGACAAAAACGAGTTTCAGTAAGTTCGTTTCATATATTTGGTGAATGCCACGCAGCTTTGATATTTATAAATACAAACAAAAACCCCAGCCTAGGCTGGGGTTTGGAAATATCGAAGTGTGATTAAGGATTAACCTGTGTTTCGCATACCTGCTGCGATACCAGCGATGGTCATCATCATAGCCTCTTCGAGCTCTGGGTTGTCTTCTTCTGTTTGGCGAGTACGTTTCAGAAGTTCAACCTGAAGCATGTTGAGTGGCTCAACATAGATGTTGCGAAGACGAATGGACTCTAGGCCCCAAGGGTCGCTCTGCATTAGGTTTTCGTTGTTTTCGACCTTAAGTACCGCTTCGATGTCTTTCACCATCTGCGCACGTAGATTATCACCCAAGCGCCACAGTGATGGGTCGGTAAGCTTCTGATCGTACAGCTTAGAGATCTCGCTGCTGCACTTATAGAACACCATCTCTAGCATACCTAGGCGTGTTGAGAAGAATGGCCATTCGCGACACATCTCTTCCAGAAGCTTCTGATGGCCTTGGTCGATAGAGTATTGGATTGCTTCACCAGCACCTAGCCATGCAGGGAGTACTAAGCGGTTCTGGCTCCAAGAGAAGATCCATGGGATAGCACGTAAGCTTTCCACACCACCTTTCGGATTACGCTTAGATGGACGAGAACCAAGAGGCAGTTTGCCAAGCTCTAGCTCAGGCGTTGCTGCGCGGAAGTAAGGTACAAAGTCTGGTTCGCCACGAACTACGCCACGATAAGCATCACAAGAAACCTGAGACAGCACTTCCATCAGGTCGCGCCACTCTTTCTTCGGCTCTGGAGGCGGAAGAAGGTTAGCTTCTAGGATAGCGCTCGAGTATAGGTTCAAGCTGTTTACCGCAACCTGAGGTAGACCCAGCTTAAAGCGGATCATCTCGCCTTGTTCGGTTACACGTAGGCCGCCTTTTAGCGATTTAGGTGGCTGAGATAACAGTGCCGCGTGTGCAGGAGCACCACCACGACCAATAGTACCGCCACGACCGTGGAACAGAGTTAGGTCGATGTTCTCTTTCTCAGAAACCTTAACCAGCTTATCCATCGCATCATACTGAGCCCAACCAGCAGCCATAACACCTGCGTCTTTGGCTGAATCAGAGTAGCCGATCATTACCATCTGCTCACCTTGGATGAATCCACGGTACCAGTCGATATTGAATAGCTGCTGCATTACCTCTTCAGAGTTGTTGAGGTCATCTAGGGTTTCAAACAGTGGACAAACACCCAGACGGAACGGACAACCCGATTCACGCAAAAGAAGGTGAACTGCTAGCACATCCGATGCTGTACGCGCCATAGAGATAACGTAGGCACCAAACGCTTCTTTAGGGTGTTGAGCGATTGTCTTACAGGTGTCCAAAACCTCTTTAACCTCTTCAGAGGGCTCCCAGTTGTGTGGGATAAGAGGTCGGTTCGAGCTTAGCTCTTTCACCAAGAAGGCAACCTTGTCTTGCTCGCTCCACTGATCGTAGTCGCCTAGACCAAGGTAACGAGTCACTTCAGATAGCACGTTTGAGTGGCGGGTACTCTCTTGACGGATATCCAAGCGAACTAGGTGAACACCGAAGCACTTGATACGACGCAGGGTATCTAGCAGTGAGCCGTTGGCGATAACGCGCATGCCGGTCTCGTTCAGTGATTCATAGATAGCCTGAAGCGGAGTCCAAAGCTGATCAGCTGATTCAAGGATTGGCAGGTTAGGGACCTCAGTGCCTTGAGTCTTAGCATCAATCACCTTAGTGGTGTTCTTAAGTAGGGTGCGAAGCTCTTTGAGGATGGCACGATATGGTTCGTGGTTATCGTTAGCCATCTCACGAACGGTGTCGTTCGCCTGAGTCATAGAAAGCTCAGAGATCAGCTCTTGGATATCAGCGTAGTAAAGCTCTGCTGCTTTAGCGCGCGATAACCACAATACCTGCTGGGTGATCTTGTGGGTAACGAATGGGTTACCATCGCGGTCACCACCAACCCAAGAAGAGAAGTGTACCGGACGTGCGTCGATCGGTAGCTTTTCATCTAGGTGGGTAGAAACCTTGTCGTTCAGTTCACGAAGGAACTCAGGCACCGCTTCCCATAGTGAGTTTTCAACTACCGCAAAACCCCATTTGGCTTCATCAAGTGGAGTAGGGCGCTGCTTACGGATAACGTCGGAGTGCCAGCTCTGAGCAATCAACTGCTCTAGGCGGCGCTCGGTCTTTACTCGCTCTCTATGCGGGATGTCGGTCAGCTCTAGCTTAGACAAACAATCGTTTATCTTAACTAGCTTGTTGATCATGGTACGACGGGTGATTTCGGTTGGGTGTGCAGTAAGAACCAGTTCGATATTTAGGTTCTTGATAGCATCAGAGGCTTGCTCTGGAGAGATTTTCTGCTCAGCTAGTTTGCTGAAAAGACTTTGAATTACGTCAGGTTCGCACACGTGCTCTTCGCAATGGCGAGAGATGGTGTGGTATTGCTCGGCGATATTAGTCAGGTTCAAGAACTGACTGAAAGCGCGTGCTACTGGGATGAATTGCTCATCAGGTAGCGTCTCGATTTCATTGATTAACGCCTGACGGTCTTCTTGACTGCCATTGCGAGCCGCTTTGGACAGTTGACGAATAGTCTCAACCTTGTTGAGTATCTCCTCTCCGTGGGCCTCTTTAATCGTGTTACCGAGTAGGTTTCCTAGCATCTTAACGTTACTAGTAAGGGCTGAATACTTAGAGTTCATTGCAGTTTAGCCTCGTAACAAAATTACATCCAATTCCTTGATATGAGATTCAATCTATCGAATAAGCGGGGTCATAGTCAAACTTTGCACCAAAAAGGTTATAAAAGCGACGAATATTTTGATGAGAATCATGTTCATCGGTTTTTATATCACTTTCAGATGAAATTTTTTTTCATTATTTAAAAGCAGTACTTATGAATGGAGCGCTGAAGTATGTCCAAGGTTGGATCGATAAAGTCTAGGCTCAGAAATTCATCTGGCTGGTGGGCTTGTTCGATTGATCCAGGGCCAAGCACCAAGGTAGGGCAGAGCTCTTGCAAAAACGGTGCTTCAGTACAGTAGTTAACCGTTTGAGACTGGGTTTGACAGATATCCTGCATTGAATGAACAAACTCATGCTTGTGGTCGCACTCATAGCCCGGGATGGGCTCATGCAGCGGTGTGATGGAAAGTTTGCCTGGCCATTTGGCTTCGATAGGCTCGAGGGCCTCTTGCAGAAGTTGGTCAAGGCTGTCCAGACTTAGACCCGGCAGTGGACGCAGGTCATAGTGAAGCTCACAACAGCCACAGATGCGGTTGGCACTATCGCCGCCATGAATATGTCCAAGGTTCAGGGTTGGGCTGGGAATAGCAAATCCCGGGTGATGGTACTCTTTTACCAAACGCTCTTTTAGCTTCATCAGCGCGAACATCACTTCATGCATAATCTCGATTGCATTGACACCCAGAGAAGGATCAGACGAGTGCCCAGACTTACCTGTGACTCGAATGGCATTGGCTATGTGCCCCTTGTGTCCTCGGATAGGCACTAGGCTGGTTGGCTCGCCAATAATGCAGTAATCAGGCTTGAATGGTGCCTCCTTGGTGAAGTGCCTCGCGCCCAGCATAGTGGTCTCTTCATCGCAGGTGGCGAGGATATAAAGAGGTTTTTGCTGTTTGCTCCAGTCGGTGCCACTGGCATTCATTTTATACACTGCATCCAGAATAAAGGCGAAATAGCCCTTCATATCTGCGGTGCCAAGACCGTAGAAGCGGTTGTTATCTAAGGTCAATTGATGCGGGTCGTAGTTCCAGCGTCCTTCATCGAAAGGCACGGTATCTGTATGTCCTGCCAATAGCAGTCCACCTGTGCCAGTTCCCAACTGAGCCATCAGGTTAACCTTGCCTGGCTCAACCTCTTCTGTGGTTACATCAAAACCGAGCCCTTCGAACCACTCAGCAAGCTTGGTTATTACCTCGGCATTGCCTTGGTCCCATTTGGGGTCAGTTGAACTGATAGACGAGGTGCTGATAAGCCCTTGGTAAACGTCCACGAAATCAGGTAATCGCATATTTATCTTCACATCCACTATTGACAGATTTAACCAGAGACGGTAAAACACATACTAAGTCACTTAAAGTGAATAAAAAAGCAATTTAAGCTGTTTTTAGTATATTTATAATCATTTCAGGGTAGCTCATGAGCATAGAGAAACAACTGACAGTCGCAATCATCGGAGCCAGTGGCTACACAGGTGCTGAATTGGCCCTAATGGTGTCAAAACACCCTAGCCTCAAGCTAGCAGGTTTGTACGTGTCAGCCAACAGCTTAGACGCCAATAAATCCATTGCCCAATTGCATGGGAAGCTAGCTGGTATAGTGGATCTACCACTTCAGCCTCTTACCTCGGCAGCGGACGTTGCTAAGCAGGTAGACATTGTTTTCTTGGCAACCGCACACGAGGTTAGCCACGACCTAGCGCCTATCTTCTTGGACAATAACTGCCAAGTGTTTGACTTGTCGGGTGCATATCGTGTTCGCTCAAATAGCTTTTATTCAGATTTCTATGGCTTTGAGCACCAGCACCAGCAACAGCTTGAGCAGGCGGTTTATGGCCTAGCGGAATGGAATGCAGAAGCTATCAAGGAAACAGACCTAGTAGCCGTCGCAGGTTGTTATCCAACTGCTTCTCAGTTGGCACTAAAACCTCTACTAGAGGCAGAGCTCTTAGATCAATCTCAGTGGCCAGTGATTAACGCCGTGAGCGGCGTATCAGGCGCAGGTATCAAGGCATCACAGACCAATAGTTTTTGTGAAGTGAGCCTTCAGCCATATGGTGTGTTCAAGCACCGTCATCAGCCAGAGATCAGCACTCACTTAAATCAGCAGGTCATATTTACTCCGCATCTGGGTAACTTCAAGCGTGGCATCCTCGCCACTATCACGGTTAAGCTAGCCGATGGTGTGGATGAGGCTCAGGTAGAGAGTGCCTTTGAAAAAGCGTATACCGATAAAGCCTTGGTTCGTTTAAAGCACCAGGTGATGCCAAAGATCCAAGACGTTGAATTTACACCTTTTTGCGACATTGGTTGGAGCGTGAAGGGTAAGCATCTGATTGTAGTTTCTGCAATCGACAATTTATTAAAAGGGGCATCGGCGCAGGCGATGCAGTGTTTAAACATTCGTAATCAATTTAGTGAAACCGAATCACTTCTTTAAGTGATAGGAAGGGCAAGACTATGAGTACATTACCATTGGTGGTTAAGTTAGGTGGCGCGGCGCTAGAGTGTAGTGAAACTCTTGCGAAGCTGTTTGGTGCATTACAAAAAGTACAACAGCAATCGCGACGATCCATCGTGGTAGTGCACGGTGGCGGGTATTTGGTGGATGAACTGCTAAGCAAGCTTAGCCTTGAATCTACTAAGAAAAATGGTTTGCGTGTGACTCCAGCAGAGCAGATCCCTGTAGTAACAGGGGCATTAGCTGGTACGGCAAACAAGATGCTACAAGGTGAGGCGATCAAAGCCGGTCTACAAACCGTAGGTCTTGCGTTAGCAGATGGCGGTTTGTGTAAGGTTGAACAACTTGATCCTGAGCTAGGCAGCGTGGGTAAAGCAACCCCAGGCAGTTCAGAACTGTTGCAAGCGATCCTTGCCACGCATACACTGCCAATTATCAGTTCAATCGGTCTTACCAAAGAGGGTGAGATGATGAACGTTAATGCTGACCAAGCGGCCGTTGCGGTAGCGGGTGCATTAGACGCTGAGCTGGTTCTGCTATCAGACGTGAGTGGCGTTCTTGATGGCAAAGGGCATCTTCTAGAGAACCTGAACCAGCAACAAGCCGATGAACTGATTGAGGGACAAGTCATCACCGATGGAATGATAGTTAAGGTTCAGGCCGCTTTGCAGGCAGCAAGCGACCTCGGACGACCGATTCAAGTAGCCTCATGGCGCTATCCAGAGAAACTCGATCAACTTTTTGCTGGGCAAAATGTTGGCACCCTGTTTTTGCCTCAATAACAAGTAACTAAACGGATTTAAGCAGAAGAGCTGCGGCTTTTCTGATGAGCGGAGAATTTTCAAATGACTAAAGTAAACAAAGTAGTAGTGGCTTACTCTGGTGGCCTAGACACATCAGTAATCATTCCTTGGCTTAAAGAAAACTATGACTGTGAAGTAGTAGCCTTTGTGGCCGATGTGGGCCAGGGCGAAGAAGAGCTCGATGGCATCGAAGCGAAAGCAAAGGCTTCTGGAGCATCTGAGTGCTATGTGGTTGACCTGAAAGAAGAAATGGTTGCTGACTATATCTACCCAACCCTAAAAACCGGCGCTGTGTATGAAGGTAAATACCTACTAGGTACTTCCATGGCGCGTCCTATTATCGCTAAGGCTCAGGTAGAGGTAGCACGTAAGGTTGGCGCAGATGCGCTATGTCACGGTTGTACCGGTAAAGGTAACGATCAGGTACGTTTCGAGGGTGCATTTGCAGCCCTAGCACCAGACCTGCACGTAATCGCTCCTTGGCGTGAGTGGGACCTAGTGAGCCGTGAGGAATGTCTTGATTACCTAGCAGAGCGCAACATCCCATGCAGTGCATCTTTGACCAAGATTTACTCTCGTGATGCTAACGCTTGGCACATCTCAACTGAGGGCGGCGTACTGGAAGATACCTGGAATGCGCCAAACGAAGATTGCTGGGTGTGGACAGTCGATCCTGAGCAAGCACCAGACCAGTCAGAGACAGTAACCCTGAAGGTTGAGAAGGGCGCTGTGACACATGTTGATGGGGAAGCTATGACTCCGTACAACGCTTTGGTGTATTTGAACGAAAAAGGTGCCAAGCACGGTGTTGGCCGTATCGACATCGTTGAGAACCGTCTTGTGGGCATGAAGTCTCGTGGCTGCTACGAAACTCCGGGGGGCGCGATCATGATGGAAGCGCTTCGTGCAGTAGAGCAATTGGTTCTAGACAAAACAGCATTTGAGTTCCGTGAAGAGCTAGCAGTTAAGGCCTCTCACCTTGTTTATGACGGTCGTTGGTTCACCCCTCTTTGCCGTTCTATCCTAGCCGCTTCTGAAGAGCTAGCGCAGGACGTAAACGGTGAGGTAGTGATCAAGCTTTATAAAGGTCATGCAACGGTTACTCAGAAGCGTTCTGATAACAGCCTATATTCTGAAGAGTTCGCAACCTTTGGTGAGGACGAAGTGTACGATCAGAGCCATGCTGGTGGCTTTATTCGTCTTTATTCTCTATCTAGCCGTATTCGTGCGTTAAACGAAATGAAGAAATAGTTTAAAGTTACAAAAGATTTCAAAGACATAAAGATCAGAGCAGGAGAGCACCAATGGCATTATGGGGCGGAAGATTTACCCAAGCAGCAGACACTCGGTTTAAACAGTTCAATGATTCACTTCGATTTGACTACCGATTGGCTGAGCAAGACATTGTAGGTTCGATTGCCTGGTCTAAGGCTTTGCACTCTGTTGACGTTCTTAGTGAAGAAGAGCAGCAGAAGCTAGAGCTCGCCCTGAATGAGCTAAAGCTTGAGGTGATGGAAGACCCAGAGCAGATCTTGCTGTCGGATGCTGAAGATATCCACTCTTGGGTTGAACAGCAGCTTATCAGCAAGGTAGGTGACCTAGGTAAAAAGCTACATACAGGCCGTTCTCGTAACGACCAAGTAGCCACCGACCTTAAGCTATGGTGTCGTCAGCAGGGCAATCAGCTGTTGATTGCGTTGGATAAACTGCAGAACAAGATGGTGGATGTCGCGCAGGCGCATCAAGATACCGTGCTTCCTGGCTATACCCACCTTCAGCGTGCTCAGCCAGTAACCTTTGCCCACTGGTGTCTTGCCTATGTTGAGATGCTTGAGCGTGACTACTCGCGTCTAAGCGATGCCATCAAGCGTCTGGATACCTGTCCACTGGGTTCTGGTGCGCTTGCGGGTACTGCTTATCCTATGGATCGTGAGCAATTGGCGCACTCTCTGGGGTTCCGTCGTGCAACTCGTAACAGCTTGGACTCAGTATCGGATAGAGACCATGTGATGGAGTTGATGTCTATCGCGTCTCTTTCTATGGTACACCTGTCGCGTCTTGCAGAAGATATGATCTTCTACAATTCGGGCGAGTCGAACTTTATCGAGCTTGCCGATACAGTCACCTCTGGTTCTTCTCTCATGCCACAGAAAAAGAATCCAGATGCTCTAGAGCTCATTCGTGGTAAGTGTGGTCGTGTGTACGGCTCTCTAGCGAGCATGATGATGACGGTTAAGGCGCTTCCTCTTGCCTACAACAAGGATATGCAGGAAGACAAAGAAGGTCTGTTCGATGCACTAGATACTTGGAACGATTGCATGGAGATGGCGACCCTGTGTTTTGAAGGTATCAAGGTTAACGGAGAACGTACTCTTGAGGCAGCCAAACAAGGCTATGCGAACTCAACCGAGCTTGCTGACTACCTGGTAGCGAAAGGTATTCCTTTCCGTGAGGCGCACCATATTGTGGGTGTTGCTGTGGTTGCGGCTATCGATAAGGGCTGTGCTCTTGAAGAGTTGAGTATTGAAGAGCTTAAGCAGTTCTCCGAAGTGATCGAGTCGGATGTGTACGACATCCTAACCATCGAGTCTTGTCTTGAGAAGCGTTCTGCCCTTGGCGGCGTGAGTCCGAAACAGGTTCAGTTTGCAGTTGAGCAGGCACATAAACGCCTTGAGCAACGTGATACCTCTGGAGTTAAGGTTCGCTCGGCAAGACTGACCGACATCGATATGCTTGAGGGTATGGTGGCCTACTGGGCAGGTCTTGGTGAGAACCTACCTCGTAATCGTAGTGAGCTTATCCGTGACATTGGCTCATTTGCGGTGGCCGAACATCAAGGTGAGGTAACCGGTTGTGCATCACTATATGTGTATGATTCAGGACTGGCAGAGATTCGCTCCCTAGGTGTAGAAGCTGGTTGGCAGGGGCAAGGACAGGGCAGTGCTATCGTGCAGCACTTGGTGGATAAAGCCCGCCAGATGGCAATTCAGAAGGTATTCGTATTGACCCGTACTCCTGAGTTCTTTATGAAGCAAAACTTCATTCCGACCTCTAAGATGCTACTGCCGGAGAAGGTTCTGAAGGATTGTGAACAGTGTCCTCGTCAGCATGCTTGTGATGAGGTTGCTCTTGAGATTAATCCAAATGAACAGCTGATCGTGAAGATGAACGTGGCGTAACTTTTTCTTAAATTAATTTGGAACTCTCTAGGAAGGTCGCAGTCTATTAAAGTACCACTGCTTTTTTCTTAGAAAGTTCTAAGAAGACCCTTGAACAAAGATAGTTCAAGGGTTTTTTGTTTTCAGCGTATGCAAAAACACGTGGGTCTCGATTTGGCCTCAAATGCCTATCTCTAAACAGGCAATATTCTTTACAATAGCCGCCTTTATTCCCCCATTTGAGACAAAACAATGATTGAACGTCAACACACCAAGCAGCGCATGAGCCGTATCGTGAAGCACAATGGCACCATCTACCTGTGTGGCCAGGTATGTGCCGATGCAACTCAAGGTATCAAAGAGCAGACGCAGACTATGCTGGACAAGGTTGAGCAGCTTTTGCTAGAAGCAGGTAGCGATAAAGAGCATATGCTATCAGCAACCATCTACATCAAAGATATGCAGTACTTCCAAGAGATGAATGAAGTGTGGGATGCATGGGTGCCAGAGGGTCATGCACCAGCTCGCGCTTGCGTAACGGCAGATATGGCTCGTGAAGCCCTGCTGGTTGAGGTTTCAGTGGTTGCTGCTGAGAAATAAGAAAAATCCCGCGATGGCGGGATTTTTTGTTTAGAGATTTTACACGCTTGTTAGCACCCCGGACCACAGTCTAGACAGTGCTTGATCATCTCTGGACCAAGATGCAGTTTCGCGTTTAGGTCACGAAGGGCAGTACGTACACCTTCCTCGATAACTGGATGGTAGAAAGGCATATCCAGCATCTGAGAAATAGTCATTTGATTCTGATGCGCCCAAGCCAGCAGATGCGCTAAGTGTTCGGCATTTGGGCCCATCATCTCAGCGCCTAAGAATCGACCGGTACCTTGCTCGCCGTAGACATGCAAAACACCTTTGTTTCTCAGCATAACCCGTGAGCGACCTTGGTTTTCAAACGAGACCTCACCCGTTTCAAAGCAGCCACAACTGCCTAGACGCTCGGTGATCTGTCGATAGCTCTCACCTACCATAGCGATCTGAGGATCACTGAATACTGCTGAGATAGTTGAGCGACGTAGTCCGGCACGAATATCTGGGTAGCGACCTGCATTGTCACCTGAAATGCGACCCTGGTCTGCAGCCTCGTGCAATAATGGGATTTGGTTGCTGGCATCACCGGCAATAAAAATATGCCCTACTGATGTTTGCATGGTAAACGGATCAGCAACTGGAACACCCTTGTCATCGAGCTCTATAGGGGTGTTTTCTAGACCAAGTTTATCCACATTTGGGCGACGCCCAGTAGCAGCGAGTACGTAATCAACCGTAAAGCGCTCTTCTTCACTCGCATGGTTGATGAAGTCGATTTGTACCTTGTCATCTTCTCTCACCATAGATTTAACGTTGACGTTGGCATCAAGGTAAAACTCTTCTTGAAATGCCTTCTCTGCGTAAGCCATTACCTCTGGATCAGTCAAAGGACCTACTTGACCACCCAGACCGAATACCTTTACCTCAACACCTAAACGATGTAGAGCTTGTCCAAGCTCTAGCCCTATCACTCCGGGGCCAAATACAGCCACAGACTGTGGAAGGTCGTCCCACTCAAACACATCATCATTGATAATTAGGCGATCGCCTAGCTCATTCCAAACAGCGGGATAGGCCGGACGAGAGCCGGTCGCGATAACGATGCGCTCAGCGGTGACTAGGGTATGGTCGTCGATCTGTAGGGTGTTATTGTCAACAAAGTGTGCATAGCCTGACAATTTATCCTCAGCTGGAATTTCATCAACGCCTTCTAGAACAAAGCCCACAAAGCGGTCGCGCTCACTCTTAACCCGCCCCATTACCTGTTTGCCATCGATACGAATGTCACCGGTAGGATGAACACCAAATTGGGGTGCTTTTTCGATTTGATGCACACTTTCTGCTGCTGCAATCAAAAGCTTTGAGGGCATACAGCCCACTCGAGCACAAGTAGTGCCGTATGGACCACCTTCAATCAACACCACTGAATCCGTGTGAGCCTTGGCTGCTCGATATGCTCCAAGACCTGCGGTACCACCACCAATTACAGCTACATCTACAGTTATATTATTCATCGACCTATCCTTAATTGTGTAATTCGTGTGGGTAGACCCGCAGCGCGGGTCTTTGTCTCGAGTTAAGCTAGGTGTGCTTCAAGCTCTTCACTGCCGCCGATGTGTGCACCACCGATAAATACCTGAGGTACTGTAGTGCGACCGGTTACCGCTCGTAGTGAAACTGTTGTTGCATCTTTGCCTAGAACAACTTCTTCATACTGAAGACCGTGGTCAATCAAGTTTTGTTTCGCCTTTGCACAGAATGGGCAGCCTGGTTTGGTAAATACCGTGATTGACTCTTGCGCTTTATATTCTGGAGCAATGTAGTTAAGCATAGTGTCTGCATCAGAAACCTTGAACGGGTCGCCTGGTTCGTTTGCTTCGATAAACATTTTTTCCACTACGCCATTTTTAACCAGCATGCTGTAGCGCCATGAACGCTTGCCGAAGCCAAGTTCTGTTTTGTCCACTAGCATACCCATGCCGTCGGTGAACTCGCCGTTACCGTCTGGAAGAAAGCGGATGTTGTCTGCCTCTTGGTCTTGCTTCCACGCATTCATTACAAAGGTGTCGTTGACTGATAGACATACAATCTCGTCAACGCCGTGCTCTTTGAATACTGGGTATAACTCGTTGAAGCGAGGTAGGTGGCTTGATGAACAAGTCGGAGTGAAGGCGCCGGGTAGACTGAATAGGATTACTGTTTTGTTGGCAAAGATTTCATCAGTGGTCACTTGAGTGAACTGATCGCCAACGCGAACTGGGAAGGTTACCTGAGGTACTGCTTGGCCTTCTTTAGATGCGAACATATTGATACCTTTAATTCTTTTTGAAATTGCTTGTTTCGTTTTGTTGAAGCCATTATTGAAGAAATCTCTTGATAGGTATAATCGTTTAATACTATGGTATCGATAGTTTTTTCTTATTAAGAGTGTCAGATGAACATACGCGATTTTGAGTATCTAGTAGCCTTGGCGGAACATAAGCACTTTCGAAAAGCCGCAGAGGCGTGCTTTGTGAGCCAGCCAACCTTAAGTGGTCAAATAAGAAAGTTAGAAGATGAAATAGGGACAGCATTGCTAGAGCGAAGCAGTCGTAAGGTACTGTTCACCGATTCAGGCCTGTTGCTGGTGGAGCAAGCTAAGCGCGTCTTATCAGAGATAAAACAGTTTACTGATATGGCAGGTGCACAGGGGGATAGCATGGAGGGACCGCTGCACATAGGTTTTATCCCTACAGTTGGCCCATATTTAATGCCGTTGATCGTGCCTAAGATAAAGCAGGATTTCCCAGAGTTAGAGCTGTTTCTATACGAGGCGCAGACTCATCAGTTGGTAGCTCAACTGGAAGAGGGGAAGCTGGATTGTGTCATTTTAGCCTCGGTTAAAGAGACAGAGCCTTTTAAAGAGCTAGATATCTATGAAGAGCCTTTGGTGGTTGCTGTTCCAGAGAATCACCCTTGGAGTGACATGGCGGAGTTTGATATGCAGCTTCTTAACGGTAGCACTGTGCTTTCGTTAGGAGATGGACACTGCCTTCGCGACCAAGCGCTAGGTTATTGCTTTGCTGCCGGCGCAGAAGACGACCAGAGATTTAAAGCGACTAGTTTGGAGACGCTGCGAAATATGGTTGCGGCAGGCAGTGGGATAACCCTGCTTCCTAAACTGTCAGTGCCTGAGGGTAAGGCAAAGGATGGAGTCTGTTATATTCCAGCGCAAAACCCGGTGCCGAGTAGAAAATTGGTATTGGCGTATCGCCCTGGCTCACCATTTAGGGCTCGCTTCGAAAAGCTAGCCAGCTATATCTCTAGTCAGCTGAATTAGAGGTAATAAAAAACCCAAGGTAGTCACCTTGGGTTTTCTTGTTTAGAACAGTAGGTCGTCACCGCCACCGCTATCTTTATCACCTGAGCTCTCTTGTCCTGAGAAGAGGTCGCCCCCTAGTAGGTTGTCGCTCGATGACTCTGGTTCATACTCGGTTGGCGCTGTGCCTCTTAAGAAGTACTCGAAGCGCGAGGTCTCATCAGCCTTATAGGTCAATAGACCCGAGCTGCGGTCGATACGAGCCTGAACGATCTGAGATGGCACCTTCTTACGCTGAACTGGCTCATCAGCTAGCGCAACACGCATAAAGTCGATCCACGCTGGTTGCGCGGTTTTCGCACCGGCTTCACCGCCAGTAACTTGTCTCTTACCTAGGTTAGAGTTACGTTCGGTGCGACCAAGATTACGGTCGTGGCTGTCGAAACCAACCCAAGATACCGCTACTGTCTCTGGACCAAAGCCGCTGTACCAAGCATCTTTAGAAGAGTTAGTAGTACCAGTTTTACCACCCACATCACGACGTTTTAGTGCTTGAGCACGGAAACCTGTACCGTTCCAACCGGTTCCTTTTGCCCAGTTACCGCCGCCCCATACATTGCTATACAGCATTTCACGCACTAGGAAGGCCGTTTGTGGAGTCACAACGCGAGGCGCATAACGAATCTCTTCTTGCTCTGGAACAGGGTCGCCGTCTTCATCAGAGATCTCGGTCAGTTCCACCTCTGCTGTATGGGCTTGGTCGGTAACGTCTGTGGTTAGCTCATTGTCACAGATTGTCTTACAGATGAGGGTAGGGTTTGATTCAAAGCGAATCTCGCCGTTTGGCGCCTCTACACGTTCAATATAGTAAGGCTCGATATAGTAACCGCCGTTGGCAAATACCGAGTAACCCTGAGCCATCTGAACTGGAGTTAGACTGCCGGCACCTAGTGCGATAGTTTCAGAGCGAGGAGTATTCTTCTTATCGAAACCAAAGCGAGTTAGGTAATCACGGGTCTCATCTAGACCTACTGAGCGAAGCACTCGTACCGCCATTACGTTCTTAGACTGTGCCAGACCGATACGAAGTCGGGTAGGGCCAGCATATGTCGGTGGAGAGTTCTTTGGACGCCAAGCTGTACCGCCAGACTCATCCCATTGGTTAATTGGTGCATCGTTGATAAGGGTTGCCAGTGTCATACCATTATCGATCGCTGCCGAATAGATGAATGGCTTGATGCTAGAACCTACTTGACGAAGAGACTGTGTGGCACGGTTGAACTTGTTATGTACGAAGTTAAAGCCACCCACTAGAGAGGTTACTTCGCCTGTATTTGGTTCAATAGAAACGAATGCAGTGTTGGCATTCGGAATTTGGCCTAGACGCCATACAATAGGCTGCTCTTCTTCGGCCTTTTCACTCTCTTCAGTTTTGATTTGAGGTGTCATTGCACGAGCAAGGTCTGTTGGACGAGCCCAAACCTGTTGACCCACTTCCATGATATCGCGAGCAGACTTAGGCGCTGGTCCTTGGCGATCATCTGTCTTAAAACGGCGAGCCCAATTCATGCCATCCCATTCGATGGTTTGATAGCCATAGCCCTTGATATACACCTCGGCCGTTTGACCATCAAGTTTGGTCACGACTGCAGGGCGCATCACGCCATAGCTTGGTTGACTACGCATATAGGTGCGAAGCTCTTGCTCGTCCATAGCCTTGTCCGCTGGCTGCCATGCTACTTTCTCTTCACCGCGATAGCCGTGGCGCTCATCGTAGTGAATTAGATTAGTGATAGAGGCAATGTTAGCTGCGGTTTGTAGATCAGAACGCACGGTAGTGTAGATACGCATACCTGAGGTGTATGCCTTCTCCTCTCCGAACTTTTTCACCATCCACGCACGAGCAATCTCAGCAACATAAGGTGCGCTTACTTCGATCTCGGCACCGTGTGCTTCACCGTCTAAGTTCTCTGCACGTGCATCATCGAATTGCTGCTGTGTGATCTTGTTTTCAGCCAGCATGCGTTGCAGTACCACGTTACGACGGGTGGTAGCACGGTCGATGCTGTAAATAGGGTTCATGGTCGATGGTGCTTTAGGCAGACCTGCGATAACCGCAAGCTCTCCTAGAGTTAGGTCTTTCAGGTCCTTACCAAAGTAAACCTGAGCTGCAGCACCTACACCGTAAGAACGGTGACCTAGGTAGATCTTATTCAGATACAGCTCAAGGATTTCACGCTTAGTAAGAAGTTGCTCGATATGAACAGCGATAAATATCTCTTTGATTTTACGCATGATCTTCTTCTCGTTAGAGAGGAAGAAGTTTCGAGCTAGCTGCTGGGTGATGGTACTCGCACCCTGACTTGCACTACCACTTGAGATAACGGCAACTGCCGCACGGGTAATACCAATTGGGTCAAAACCATAGTGTTCATAAAAACGACTGTCTTCGGTCGCGATTACCGCATCGATCAGTTCTTGCGGCATTTCTTCCAGCTTAAGAGGGATGCGTCGTTTCTCACCGAACTGAGCAATCAACTTGCCATCTTGTGAGTAAACCTGCATTGGAGTCTGTAGCTCAACGTCTTTAAGGGTGGCTACATCTGGAAGTTGCGGTTTTAGATAGTAATAAAAACCAAAAATCGTACCTAGCCCAAGAACTATGCAAGCTAATGCAAGAGCTAACGTAATCTTTATGAACTTCACCGAAATATCCTTGTATTGAGGAGGTGCGAGATTGCTTTGCCGCCTCAGTGCGACAAAAACTTTGTGTAGGGAAAGGTGTTAAAAACGGCCATTATCCCGACTGATTTAGTTTAACTCTATTTTAACCTTGCTTCCTATATTTTTGATCTTTATCGCATTTCACAGGAATTCTATGTTTGAAACTCGGATAACAGCGCTGGGTCAAGCTGATGACCAGACGCAATATTTAACAATCGAGATCTCAAATTCGGGATGGCGAATTCTAGAGTGCGGGAAACTATCAAACAGTAAGCTCAAGAGTCGTAATAGCTTAGTGTCTCATTTTCTCCGTTTTTGGAGAACCGATATCACGTTAAGTTTGCGTCAAGATAATGTGCTGTATAAGTCTATTCCTGTCCCTGAGGATGCCGAGCCTTGGTGGGCCGAACAGCAAGTTGAGGAGATGCTTGGTGTTAGAAAGGACAAGGCCTCTCTGGTTTGTGACTATAAGTTGTCTCAAAAGTACCTAGAGCTTTTTGTTAGTGAACGTAACGCCCTGCAGAAGCTACAGGCTAGGTTTAACCTGCGCGCGGATATTATTGGATGGCAGATTACGGATCTTATTTGTCTATGCAGTGAATACAATCAGCGGGCTACTAACCCAATATATGGCTACATCTATTCTTCTTTGAATCAATTAATTGCGGTGAGCTTTTTATCTGGGATTAGTATTCTTCGAACAGGAGAGAATGATGAAGCTGATCTCGAAGACTTCTTTGCTGAACGAGATGTCGACGAGGTCTTGCTTATTGGTGAACCCCTCAAGACTCCGAAGCTTACTCATATTAACTTGGAGGAAGTATGGGAAGTTCTTGAACTTGAGATCAGTAAGGAGTTCTACCTCTGCCTTGCTAGTGCGCTGAGTGCTCTTCACTGGAAAAGAAGCGGGCTTCAAAATGATTAATATTCTGCCTTGGCGCATTGAGCGCAAGCAAAAGAGGATACGCCTTTCATTACTGCTTCTCTTCGCTCCCTCTCTCCTGTTTTTGAGCTTGCATGGTCTCTATATTGGGCTTTCCTATCTTGAACTCACAAGTAGCACTCAATCAATCCGCTATCAGCAGCAACAGCTGGAGCAGTTAAAGGTACGAGTGGAAAAGGCTGAGACTGAATTTGAACGATACCTGACGGATAAGGAGAGATATGTCCAACTTGAAAAAGAGCTAGCTACTTTTGATCTTTCCAATCCTCTGCAGTCATTGCCTAGTGCCTTACCTGAAGGAGTATTTGTTAATCGCCTGAGCTGTGTTGAGATGCGGTGCCAGATATTCGGCAGTGCTGCATCGTTCGAAAGCTTAAACCGCTTGGTCAATCAACTTAGGAGCTCAGACGGTATTGGAGAAGTGCAGTTAGAGTTGCAAGCAGATAACGGTAAACAGGTTGCTGATTTTGAGCTTAGCCTAGCCTTTACTGACGAGTCAGTCGATGCATTGGCGATTCGTTAATTGGCAGGGCTTATTATTAAGGCCTCCTAAGCTCATGCTCTGGGTTGGTTTAATCTTAGCTTTTATTACCAATTGTGTGGCCGCTCTTATTTGGCAAGAGTACAAGGTAGAGCTTGAACAGCAAATAGAGTCTGATCAGCAAATTATGGAAATTAATAGGATAAAGCTGATCAAGCAGCTTGAGGGTTACCATTATCCAAGCCTAGATTATGCCGAAAAGTACCAAAATCTGCTTCGTCTCTACCCCGATAACTTCTCTACCAGTGAGTTTTATACCTACCTTATCTCTCGCATCTCCAGAGGTATTGAAATTACTTCTTGGCGCTGGCTTTCACAGGATGGGCGTCTGTTCTTATTGATGACGTTTCAAGGAAGTTTTGAACAGATAAGACAGTTGATGACTCTCGCTTTGGGTTATCAGAAAACCAGCCGCCTTGAGAGTGTGGATATCAAGTTAGTCGAGGGGAGGTTAACGGCAGACCTAAAGCTCGCTTTCTATCTTAAGGAGCAGGTGTATGAGGAGTAGTCTGCTTCTGATAATTCTAATGAGCAGGATTGTTTGGGCGGAACAAGAATGGTTCATGGAGCCTTATGTTCCAGAGCCTAAAAAGGTAGTGGTTATCGTCGAGCCAGAGCTGCGAACCTCTGAATTAGAATCGAAACTTTTTTCCATCAAGTATGCCAGTGCCTCTGATATCGCGGTCATTCTCGGTCACCATAGGTCTCAGGGGGTGATCTCGGATGTTGGCAGTTTGTCTGTGGATGAACGCACCAATTCGCTACTTATCTATGAATATGCTGATCGGTTCGATGAGATAGAGAGCATCATCTCAAGCTTAGATATTCCAGTGAAACAGGTTTTGATAGAGGCTAGGATTGTTACCTTGAATCAGGGTAATGCTGATGAGATTGGAGTGCGCTGGGGTCTGACTAAAACTGGCAACCCAGTGAGTGTTGCGCCCACCATTGAGGCTCTGCAAGGCAGTACAGAAATCACTGACAATCTTAACGTTAATCTAGGCTTAGCTGATCCGAATGCTGGTCGGATTGCTCTGCGATTGGCTACCTTGGGCTCTGATACCTTGTTAGATCTGGAGCTTTCAGCATTGCAGGCTGAAACTAAGGCGGAGATCATCTCTAGTCCTAGGCTAGTCACTACCAATAAGAAGCCTGCTTATATTGAACAGGGCTCAGAGATTCCCTATCTGGAGGCGGCATCCAGTGGCGCTACCTCAGTTTCATTTCGAAAGGCAGTGTTGAGCCTAGAGGTGATCCCTCAGATAACGCCGGATAATCGCTTAGTCTTAGACCTGAGCGTCACTCAAGACAGACCGGGACAGGTGGTAAAAACCGGAATTGGGGAAGCTGTCGCAATAGATACACAACGAATTCGTACTCAGGTGCTGGTGGACGATGGTGAAACGCTAGTTTTGGGCGGGATATTTCAAAAAAGTTTAATTAAAAGCGTCGAACAAGTACCGTATCTTGCTGATATTCCATGGTTAGGGCATCTGTTTAAGCGAACCTCGGAAAAACTGACCCGAAGTGAGCTTTTGATTTTTGTTACGCCCAAGATTCAATCAAGTCTATCCAAGTAGACTCATAAGCAGTCTGCGGTTTAGAAGCGAATCTAGTCCTAGAAAATTAAAAAAAAACAAATTTCGATTGCAAATTTGCGTCCAAATCCAGATAATTTCGGGTCTTATCACGATTTTATATGTGAGGAACAAGGCGTCATTGAACTGTGTCATCGCCAAATGAATGACAAATAATGACGGTGTATTTTGATTTAACGTTGTAAATAACTGCTGAACATGGCTGAGAAACGTAATATTTTTCTTGTTGGCCCTATGGGTGCCGGCAAAAGTACAATTGGTAGACACCTAGCACAACAACTTCACATGGAGTTTGTTGATTCGGATACAGTAATCGAAGAGCGCACAGGTGCGGATATTTCTTGGGTATTTGACGTTGAGGGTGAAGAAGGTTTCCGCAAGCGCGAAGAGACTGTAATCAACGATCTTACTGAAGAGCAAGGTATCGTATTGGCAACTGGCGGTGGCTCTGTACTGAGCAAAGATAACCGTAACCGTCTATCTGCTCGCGGTGTAGTTGTATATCTAGAAACTACTATCGAAAAGCAACTGGCTCGCACAAATCGCGACAAGAAGCGTCCTCTTCTGCAAACTGAAGAGCCACGTGAGGTTCTTGAGAGCCTAGCGGATGAGCGTAATCCTCTTTACGAAGAAGTTGCTGACTACACAGTTAAAACTGACGATCAGAGCGCAAAAGTTGTTGCGAATCAAATCGTTAAAATGCTGGAAGAGCGTTAATCTTACTTAGGAGTGCATCCCATGGAACGGATCACGGTAAGTTTAGGGGAGCGTAGCTACCCAATTTCTATTGGTGCTGGGTTATTGGGAAACCCAGCCCTTTATTCTTCTCTATTCCCATCGCAAAAAGACCTTTCTAAACAAAACGTCGTTATTATCACCAACACCACAGTTGGTCCGCTATACGCAGATCAGGTTGAGGGTCAATTTCAGGCTCTAGGTTGTCAAACCCGAGTGCTACAGTTGAATGATGGTGAGCAATACAAATCCCTAGAGACCTTTAATCAGGTCATGACCTTCTTGCTTGAGCATAACTATGGTCGTGATGTGATGTTAGTGGCTCTTGGCGGTGGTGTTATTGGTGACTTGGTCGGCTTTGCTGCTGCTTGTTACCAGCGCGGCGTTGATTTTGTTCAGATCCCAACAACCTTGCTATCTCAGGTAGATTCATCGGTTGGTGGTAAAACAGCGGTAAACCATCCGCTGGGCAAAAATATGATAGGCGCCTTCTATCAGCCTAAAGCCGTGATTATCGATATTGATACGCTGAAGACTCTGCCGAAACGTGAGTTTGGCGCAGGTATGGCCGAGGTGATCAAGTACGGCATTATCATAGATTCGCCTTTCTTTGATTGGATTGAACAGAGCCAAGCGCAGTTGAAAGGGCTTGAGCCTGCTTCTCTTACCTCTGCTATCGCAAAGTGCTGCCAGATTAAGGCAGATGTGGTTGCTCAGGATGAGAAAGAGTCGGGTATTCGTGCATTGCTAAACCTAGGCCATACCTTTGGCCACGCTATCGAAGCGGAAATGGGTTACGGCAACTGGCTCCACGGAGAGGCGGTTTCTTCAGGCACTGTTATGGCAGCACGTGCAGCCTTGCATGATGGTCGTATGCAGTCGCAAGATGTAGACCGAATCGAAAGCCTGCTTAAAGCCTTTGACCTTCCTGTTCATACTCCCAGCGAGATGACGGGCGAAGACTTTATGAAGCACATGATGCGCGACAAAAAAGTGCTGTCTGGTCAGCTAAGACTGATTATCCCAGATTCCATTGGTAGCTCGCAGGTGGTTAGTGATCTTGACCACAAGCATGTCTATCAAGCCATTGAAGATGGCCGAGAGGACTAGACAAAAGCATTAGGCTTGGTATTTACTGAAGTCAAGGAGTGACGGATGAGCCTGATAGATAAGCTAGTAAAACAGAGAAGGACTTCTGACCAGTCGAATAAATGGTTAGAGCTAAAATCTCAGTCGCAGCTGCTTGAGCAGTTACGCGGCTGTTTGCAGTTTGGCTCTAGCTTAGTGGTTTTATCTGGGAAAACAGGCTCAGGTAAAACCGTCCTTGGTCAGCGCTTTCATCTCGAATTTACCAGCGTTAATCACAGTGCCATTGTTCAGTGTCATCCAGGTGACAGTGAGCAGGATATCCGCGCTCAGCTTTTAGAGCAGTTACTCCCAGAGTACTGCTCAGACGCATCCCTATCTTTATATGAAAATCTAGATCAAGCCTTTGGTTTGGAGAATCATCGCCTACAGATAGTGCTGGACGACGCAGGATTGGCGCCAGCATCGCTTTTGTCTGAACTCTGGGGTTTGGTTGAACGCTTAACCGCTCACCCAACTCTAACCCTACACCTAATCTTTATTACCGGTCCCGAGTTAAAGCTAGAAAAGCTGACTCCACTGTGCGCGAGCTTTAATGTTCAGCCTAGGGTTATGACAATCTCACCACTATCTAATCAGGACAGAGACCTATTTTTGGATCTTCTGGTGCTAAGGCGTTTTGAGAGCATCAAAAAGCGCAATCAACTTCGCAAGCGCGCCCATAAAATGAAGGCCTATCCAGGGCTACTAAATGAATTAGGAACGGAAGTGAAACCGACTAAGAAAACTCCACATGGTTCTAGAGGCTCAGCCAAGAATGGTTTGTTGGCACTGGCTGTTGTTGCCGTATTAGGTCTGCTACTTTGGTGGTGGATGAGTGATGGCTCGGGCAGCAGGCAGCAAGAAGGCGATCAAGCTAGTTTACAAACTGGCAATGAATTTGAGCTTGAGATGAAGCAGGGTGACGGCACTGAGCCTGGGGATATGCAACTTGCTGAGCGAGATACCCTACAACAAGATGACGCAGTTCTTCCTCCGCCTGTGACCGAGGAGACAGCTACCGTAGGTGATAACGGTAATGGTCGCCAGCGAGTAGTGGTGCCTGATGAGGTATTAGATAGCTTAATCGACAACGAGCAAGCGGTTGCCAAGCCACAAAAACAGGTTAAGCCATCTGAGCCAGCGGTCAGTTTTTCCTTTGCTAGAGATGAGCTACTAGAGGTTTCTAGAACGCGCTATACGGTTCAGCTTGGAGCGTTTCGTACCATGCAAGAAGTCGAAGTGTTTATCGAAAAATATCGTCTTGATGGTGACGATGCCGCTCGAATCTATCCGACTATACGTTCAAATAAGACCTGGTACATAGTGACTTATCGCGATTACAAAACTGTCAAAACTGCACAGTGGGCCATTTCTCAATTCGCTGAAGATGTTCAGGCATTGCAACCTTGGGTTAAATCTATGTCTCAAGTGCATAAAGAGATCGAGATTGGAAAATAACGCTGAGCCGACACGGTTTTTGTGGTACATTTCGCCCCCAGTTGAACAAGGGTAAACAAGACCAGCGATGAAGAAACAACGTGCCTTCTTAAAATGGGCAGGCGGAAAATACGGGTTAGTTGAAGACATTCAGCGCCACCTTCCGCAAGCGAAAAAGCTGGTAGAACCTTTTGTTGGGGCAGGCTCGGTATTTCTGAATACCGACTATGAGCAGTATTTGCTGGCTGATATCAACCCTGACCTTATCAATCTGTATAACCTGCTAAAGACCAACCCTCAGCCTTATATCGATGAGGCGAAGCGTTTGTTTACGCCAGAATACAATCAAAAGCAGGCCTATCTAGATATTCGTCGTCAGTTTAATGAAACCGATGATATTCAATTTCGTTCAGTTGCCTTCTTGTATATGAACCGTTTTGGTTTTAACGGTCTATGCCGTTACAACAAAAAGGGTGGCTTTAACGTACCTTTTGGTTCTTATAAGAAGCCATATTTCCCAGAAGCTGAGCTAGAGTTCTTTGCAGAAAAGGCGCAAAAGGCGACCTTTATCTGTGAGGGCTATAAAGAGACCTTTAAGCGAGTGCGCAAGGGCTGTGCGGTATATTGCGATCCACCTTATGCTCCTTTGTCGACCACGGCCAATTTCACCACCTATGCTGGGAACGGTTTCTCTTTGGATGATCAGGCAGCTCTAGCGGATGTTGCTGAGCGCGCCGCGACCTCTCGTGGCGTACCTGTGCTTATCTCCAACCACGATACTACGCTCACCCGCCGCTTGTACCATGGCGCTGAGCTTAACGTAGTTAAGGTGAAGCGTACTATCAGTCGCAACGGTGCTGGTCGTAACAAAGTCGACGAGCTTCTTGCACTATTTAAACCGCAACAGTCGCATCTGTAACAGAAACTGAAAACGGCTTTGAGTTCAGGTGGTGGCTTTTGTACAATTTTGCCGTCACTACACATCAACCTCGAGGCCTCAGATGAAAGACTTTCTAATCGCTCCATCCATTCTATCCGCAGATTTTGCTCGCTTGGGCGAAGACGTTGAGCGCGTTCTTGCTGCTGGAGCGGACGTGGTGCACTTCGATGTAATGGATAACCATTATGTTCCAAACCTGACCTTTGGTGCACCTATCTGTAAGGCCTTGAGAGATTACGGCATCACTGCACCTATCGATGTGCATCTTATGGTGAAGCCTGTTGATTCCATCATCCCTGACTTTGCCAAAGCCGGTGCCAGCATGATCACCTTCCATGTTGAGGCGTCTGAGCACGTTGATCGTACCTTACAGCTTATCAAGCAACACGGCTGTCAGGCAGGTGTAGTGTTAAACCCAGCAACGCCACTTTCTCATCTGGATTACATCATGGATAAGGTAGACCTGATCCTACTGATGTCGGTAAACCCAGGCTTTGGTGGTCAATCCTTTATCCCTCATACTCTAGATAAACTGCGTGAGGTGCGTAAGCGTATCGATGCAAGTGGTCGCGATATCCGTCTAGAGATTGACGGTGGTGTGAAGGCTGAGAATATCCGCGAAATCGCAGAAGCGGGCGCAGATATGTTTGTCGCGGGTTCGGCTATCTTCAATCAGCCTGATTACAAAGAGGTTATCGAACAGATGCGCGCTGAACTGGCCAAAGTTAATGGTTAAGTTTATCGCTTTTGATTTGGATGGCACGCTGGTAGACAGTGTGCCTGACCTTACGGTTGCCGTAGATAAGGCGATGCTTTCTATGGGGCGCGACGGCGTTTCTGAGGAGCAGGTTCGTGAATGGGTTGGCAATGGGGCAGATAACCTAGTCGCCCGAGCGCTAAGTCAAAGCTATCATATCGACCCCAGCATCAGTGATGAACTCAAGCTGCAGGCTCGAGTCGAGTTCGACCATTTCTATGCCGAGTGTGGTCATAATGAGAGTCACCTTTATCCGACGGTAAAAAATACCCTAGAACAGCTTTTTGCAGAGGGTTATCAATTGGCAATCGTCACCAATAAACCGGGGCAATTTGTTCCAGATATCTTAGAGCAACACCAGATCGCACATTTATTTGTTGAGGTGGTCGGTGGTGACGCTCTACCTAAGCGCAAGCCTGATCCTATGCCTCTTGAATATCTAATGGATAAATATGGTATGGCACATAATCAGATGATCTTGGTAGGTGATTCCAAAAACGATGTATTGGCAGCCAAGAATGCAGGTATTGGTTCGGTGGCGCTTCCATATGGTTATAACCATGGCGAGCCTATTGAAGACTCCAATCCGGACTTTTTGATTCAGCAGCTGTCGGGTCTTAAACAAGTGCTGCATCAGTTGAGTCAATAACTGACCAAGAAGCCATGCATTTTTAGCTATATCAGCGCAAAAAAGCGTTTTTTTGCTAGAAATATACTCGTTGATGAGTACACTGCTTTGTTCAACATTTGATTTAATTTGTAGTATTGAGGAAGTCATAACATGAGCACGAAACCTATTGTGTTAAGTGGTGTTCAACCGTCTGGTGAACTAAGCATTGGTAACTACCTAGGTGCTCTGCGTCAGTGGCATCAGATGCAAGATGATTATGACTGCCAATACTGCGTGGTAGACCTGCACGCGATCACTGTTCGCCAAGAGGCTGCAGCCCTGCGTGAGGCGACTCTAGATGCACTAGCCGTGTGTCTTGCAGTTGGCGTTGATCCTAAGAAGAGCACTCTATTTGTTCAGTCTCACGTACCAGAGCACGCTCAGCTAGGTTGGGTTCTTAACTGCTACACCCAAATGGGTGAGCTTAACCGTATGACTCAGTTCAAGGACAAGTCTCAGCGCTATGCTAACGATGTGAATGTAGGTCTGTATGACTATCCTGTGCTGATGGCTGCGGATATCCTACTGTATGGTGCACACCAAGTGCCTGTAGGTAATGATCAGAAGCAACACCTTGAGCTTGCTCGTGATATCGCGACTCGTTTCAACAACCTTTACGGCAGTGCAGAAGCGCCAATCTTCCAAGTTCCTGAACCGTACATTCCTAAGGTGAATGCGCGCGTAATGAGCCTGCAGGATGCGACCAAAAAGATGTCTAAGTCAGACGATAACCGCAAGAACGTTATCACTTTGCTTGAAGAGCCTAAATCGATCATCAAGAAGATTAACAAGGCGCAAACGGATCCAGATAACCCACCTCGCATCGCCTACGATGTAGAGAACAAGGCGGGTATTGCAAACCTTATGGGTCTTTACTCTGCAGCTACGGGCAAGACATTCGAAGAGATTGAAGCGCAATACCAAGGTGTGGAAATGTACGGTCCATTCAAGAAGGATGTAGGCCAGGCGCTTGTTGCTATGCTTGAGCCTATCCAGTCTGAGTACCACAGAATCCGCAATGACATTCCTTATCTAAATGAGGTAATGAAAGCGGGTGCTGATAAGGCTTCTGAGAAAGCAGCGGTAACTTTGGACAAGGTTTACCAAGCTGTGGGCTTTGTTCAGCGTCCTCGCTAAGCATCCCCAAGCTAAATAACTGTGTTAGAATGCCACCGCCCAAAGCGGTGGCATTGTTTTTTTGGAGCCAGGCTGTTCTCATGCTGTTGATTATCGATAACTACGACTCGTTTACTTACAACCTCTATCAGTACTTTTCTGAGCTAGGTTGTGAGACTCAAGTGGTGCGTAACGATGCCATCACCATACAAGAGATAGAAGAGTTGGCGCCGGAGGCTTTGGTTATCTCACCAGGACCTTGTACCCCAGATGATGCTGGTATCTCCCTTGAAGTTATTAATCACTTCATGGGTAAACTGCCCATTTTAGGTGTTTGCCTTGGTCACCAAGCCATAGCTCAGGTTTTAGGTGCCAATGTGGTGCGTGCTGAAAAGGTGATGCACGGTAAAACCACGGCTATTAGGCACAACGACTCGGGTGTGTTTACTGACCTCAATAATCCGCTAACGGTTACTCGCTACCATTCATTGGTAGTAGAGAAAGCGTCACTCCCTGCTTGCCTAGAGATGACCGCATGGACTGTCGATGATGCAGGTAATCCCCACGAAATTATGGGTTATAGACATACTTCTTTACCTATCGAAGGCGTACAGTTCCATCCAGAATCGATCAAGACCGAACAAGGTCACGAAATCCTGAAAAACTTTCTGAAACTGGTCTCATAACGAGCCGTTATTAGACCTAGCTCTTAGTACAATTATCTATCCTGCTTCACATTGTCTATATTTCATCCCGATTTAGGGGGGATTTATATACAGTTTACCCTTGAACTAGTTAATAAATTGTTAATACAATGCGCTTACAGAGGAAATCTCTTTTGAACTTTGTTATTAGCAAATTTTCTAACTTAGTGTCAGGAGAGGAAGTAAAAGGAGCACAACATGTTTTCAGAAGTAACCCGCAAAGATTTCGATGAGGTAATGCTACCTTGCTATAACCCGCTACCAATGATCCCTGTTAAAGGTGAAGGCTCGCATGTTTGGGACCAGCAGGATAAAGAGTATATCGACTTCGCTGGTGGTATTGCGGTGAGCTGTTTAGGCCATTGTCACCCAGTGATGGTGAATGCGCTAACAGAGCAAGCGAGCAAGTTGTGGCATTTAAGTAATGTGATGACAAATGAGCCGGCATTGCGTCTGGCTAAGAAGCTGATCGAGCTTAGCTTCGCCGACAAGGTTTTCTTTTCTAATTCGGGTGCGGAAGCAAACGAGGCAGCACTTAAACTGGCACGTCGTTATGCGGTAGACAAGTTTGGTCCAGAAAAATCCAAGATCATCGCCTTTAACCAAGGCTTCCATGGCCGCACCTTCTTTACTGTAACCGTTGGTGGTCAATCTGCATATTCAGATGGCTTTGGTCCTAAGCCGGGTGATGTAGAGCATATCCCATACAACGATATCGAAGCCTTCAAAGCGGCTATTTCAGACGAAACCTGTGCAGTAATGATGGAGCCACTACAAGGTGAGGGCGGTATCGTACCTCCAACTCCTGAGTTTGTGCAGACTGTGCGTGAGCTGTGTGACAAACATAATGCGCTGCTTATTTTCGATGAAGTACAAACCGGTAACGGCCGTACAGGTCATTTCTATGCATACCAAGGTCTGGGTGTGACTCCAGATATTCTAAGTACCGCTAAGTCACTAGGTGGCGGTTTCCCTATCGGTGCCATCCTAACTACCGATGAGATCGGTGCACACCTTAAAGTGGGTACCCATGGTTCTACTTATGGTGGTAACCCATTGGCTTGTGCGGTAGCTGAAGCCGTGGTTGATCACGTATCTGCAGCAGATGTGCTTGACGGCGTGAAAGAACGCGAGCAGCTTTTCCGAGCCGAGCTTGAGCGCATCAACGCTCAATACCCAATCTTTAAAGAGGTTCGTGGTAAAGGTCTGCTGATCGGTGCTGAGCTCGTAGACGAGTGGAAAGGCCGTGCACGTGACGTATTGGTAGCAGCAGGTGATGAGGGCTTAATGGTCCTAGTTGCTGGTGCTAATGTGGTTCGTTTCACCCCATCACTGGTTATCACCCCACAAGATATCAAGGAAGGATTTGCTCGCCTCGAAGCCGCAGTGGCGAAATTATATAACGCTTAAGTTTTCTATCAGGAGGATAGTGCGATGTTGGTAGTACGCCCAATAACCAAGGAAGATTATAACGCTCTCTATATGTGTGCAGAGGAGTCGGGGCATGGATTTACATCCTTGCCGGTGAACGAAACCCTGCTGAACAATCGAATCGATCATTCAATAAATAGCTTTGCTAAGCCCGATGTCACCGAACCCGGAGATGAGGGGTACTTGATGGTTGGGTTCGATAGTGAAACCGGTGAGGTAGCCGGCACTACAGGTATAGAGGCCGCGGTTGGTTGGGACGTACCATTTTATTCTTACCACATCAGCAAGGTGGTTCATTCATCCCAGGCTTTGGGGGTTAACAACGTAGTTCGTCTGTTGACTTTCGGCAATAATTACACCGGATGTTCTGAGATCTGTACCCTGTTTCTACGCCCGAGCTTTCGAGGCGGCCTCAACGGCAGATTGATGTCTAAGTGTCGCTTCTTAATGCTGGCAGAGCACCCACATAGATTCTCACAGACCATCTTTGCTGAGATGCGCGGTGTGTCTGATGCTGAGGGCAAGTCTCCATTCTGGGAATGGCTACAGGACCACTTTTTCTCTATAGATTTTACCCATGCAGATTATCTAACAGGTACAGGCAACAAGGGCTTTATTGCTGATTTGATGCCTAAGCTGCCTATCTATATCAACCTATTGAGCGAAGAAGCCCAAGCTGTGATTGGCAAGGTGCATGACAACACCAAACCTGCTTTGCGTCTTTTGCAAAAAGAAGGCTTTATCTGCCGTGATTATGTCGACATCTTCGATGCAGGTCCAACGGTTGAATGTGACCTAAACAATATCGATACCGTAAGGCAATCCTTCAGAGCTAAGGTCTCTATCGCTGAACACAGCAGCACACAGCACTATCTGATCTGTAATACCTCTTTTGAAAACTTCAGAGCGGTGGCTCAGCCGGCAGCCTTCGACAATGAATCCCAGACGGTGATCTTGTCTAGAGAGGTGGCAGAGGCTCTAGAGGTCGCCAGCGGTGATTGGGTGCGCATGACCGCACAATAGGTTCAATAAAACAAACAAGGAACGATTGGAATGACAACGCATTTTATTGCAGGGGAGTGGATCTCTGGCCAAGGCGCCGATATCCAGTCTCAGTCTCCGTATAACAGCCAAACTATCTGGCAAGGACACAGCGCAACTGAAGGTCAAGTAGAGCTAGCGGTAATGGCCGCACGCACTGGCTTTCTTAGTTGGAAAAAGAAGAGCTTTGCAGAGCGCGAACAGATAGTATTGCGCTTTGCAGATCTAGTAAAAGAAAACGCTGAGCTGATCGCTGAGACCATTTCTAAAGAGACGGGTAAACCTATCTGGGAAACTCGCACAGAAGCCGCTGCAATGGCGGGCAAGATAGGTCTATCCATCAAGTCTTATCACGAAAGAACCGGTACTAAACACAAGCAGGTAGGTGCCAACGATGTGACCTTACAACATCGCCCGCTGGGTGTGCTAGCTGTGTTTGGCCCATATAACTTTCCAGTACACCTTCCAAATGGACACATAGTTCCTGCACTTCTTGCTGGCAACACTGTGGTGTTTAAGCCATCTGATCTGACTCCGCTTTGTGGTGAGCTTGCAGTCAAACTATGGCAAGAAGCAGGCCTTCCATCGGGTGTGGTCAACCTAGTGCAAGGTGGTAAAGAAACGGGTATCGCACTAGCGAGTTCAAATAAGATCGATGGCCTATTGTTTACCGGTAGCGCTAATACCGGTCATATCCTGCATCGTCAGTTTGCGGGTCAGCCAGAGAAGATGTTGGCGCTAGAGATGGGGGGCAACAACCCGCTTATCGTCTCTGAAGAATATGGCGACTTAGATGCAGCTGTGTACACCATTATCCAGTCGGCGTTTATCAGTGCCGGTCAGCGTTGTACCTGTGCGCGTCGTCTTTACGTGCCGCAGGGTGAGGCCGGTGATGCTTTGGTCGCTCGTCTAGTAGAGGTGACTAAGCAGCTTAAGATGGACCAGCCGTTTGCAGACGACCAACCTTTCATGGGCACGCTCATCTCCCGCACTGCAGCGCAGCAGATCGTTGCTGCGGCAGAAGAGTTGGTAGGTAAGGGCGCAGAGTACCTTCTCAAAGGTGAGCTTGGTGAGAGTGCTTTCTTGTCTCCGACTATCCTTGAAGCTTCTGCTATCGATACCCTACCGGATGAAGAGTACTTCGGTCCACTGCTGCAGGTTGTGCGCTATTCTGGCTTTGAGAAGGCGATTGAGCTGGCTAACGACACTCAATATGGTTTATCGGCTGGGCTAATCTCGACGCGCGATGCTGAGTGGGAACAGTTCTCTGATGAGATCCGTGCCGGAATCGTGAACCGCAATCGCCCGATTACCGGAGCTAGCGGTGATGCACCATTTGGCGGCCCGGGTGCTTCTGGCAACCTAAGACCGAGCGCGTTTTACGCGGCGGATTATTGCGCGTATCCAATGGCATCTATCCACGGTGCTGAGCCATTATTGCCTGAGTCTCTATCACCGGGCATCACCATGTAATTTCAAGGAGGGAATATGGGAGCTGAACAACTGTTCGAGCAACTTTGGGGTGATTTTTGCGAGCGTCTGTGCCCGTCATCACACACGATTCATGAGTTGCTAAAGCAAGACCAAGCTTTGATTAACGACCACATCGCGTTGCGCACCTTTGGTGTCGACCCTGTGTCATTGCCGACTCTAGCCAAGCCTTTTATTGAGCTTGGTTACGAGAAAGGTGGCGACTATGTGTTCGAGAGTAAAAAGCTGATTGCAGAGCATTATCAGCACCCTGACCCTAAAATGCCAAAGGTGTTTATCAGCCAGCTTCAACTGCACCTGTGCTCGAATGAGTTGCGTAATGTTGTGCTTAAGCTGGTAGACCAAATCGATGCAGACAAGCTATCTGGCTCCGATTTCTTACATCAAGGTCGCTTGTGGGACCTTAGCTATGGTGAATATCAGATCCTAGCCAGCGAGAGTGAGTATGCAGCTTGGGTTGCGGCGCATGGCTATGGAGCGAATCATTTTACGGTAAGCGTGAATCAGTTGGCTGAGTATGAGGAAGTGGCTGAGGTGAACGGCTTTTTGAAGCAAAAAGGCTTTGCCATTAACAGCTCGGGTGGAGAAGTAAAAGGCTCTCCTAAGGTGTTATTAGAGCAGTCATCGACTATGGCGGACAAAGTGGACGTAGCATTCTCTGATGCTGTGCACTCTATCCCTGGTGGGTTCTACGAGTTTGCCAAGCGTTATCAAGATAACCAAGGCGAGCTCTACCATGGCTTTGTGGCCGCCTCGGCAGACAAGATATTCGAGAGCACCAACAATTAGGCATAAAAAAACCGCTACTAAGTAGCGGTTTTTTTGAATCTGAATTCGGCTTAGCGAGTACCATATACCACGATAGTCTTACCGTGAGCTGAGATAAGGTTCTGCTCTTCTAGCATCTTCAAGATACGACCTACTGTCTCACGAGAACAACCAACGATTTGGCCGATTTCTTGACGAGTGATCTTGATTTGCATGCCATCTGGGTGCGTCATAGCGTCAGGTTGTTTTGCAAGATTCAGTAGAGTCTGTGCGATACGACCAGTAACGTCTAGGAACGCCAAGTCACCAACTTTTTGGCTAGTTACTTGTAGGCGTTTCGCCATTTGTGAAGACAGACGCATTAGGATGTCTGGGTTCACTTGGATTAGCTGACGGAACTTCTTGAATGAGATCTCTGCAACTTCACAAGGTGATTTTGCACGAACCCAAGCTGTACGCTCTTGGTCTTCTTCAAAAAGACCTAGCTCACCGATGAAGTCGCCTTGGTTAAGGTAAGAAAGAATCATTTCTTTACCTTCTTCGTCCTTAATTAGAACGGCAACAGAGCCTTTGACGATGTAATACAAAGTTTCCGCTTTTTCACCAGCGTGGATCAGCGTACTTTTAGAAGGGTATTTGTGGATATGACAGTGGGACAAAAACCATTCTAATGTTGGATCCGTTTGAGGTTTACCTAAAACCATATTCTTATCTTCCTCTCTTTAGCGAGCATATTTGTATTGTTGCCTATGAGTGTTCAAGGCTTGTAGTTGCTGCTACTACTTTTATTTTGTACTACGAATAGTATCCTTTTTTTTGCCACATTTCTTGATTTTGATCGGTCAGAATTGCCGAAAATGTAAACAAAATTGTGGCTTTTATCACAGTCTCGGACAAGAGTGTGTGCTGTGTATCGTTTAGCCTATCTTTCCGGTTTCTAAAAGCTGTTGCAGGATAGGTCTGATAATCAGCTCCATCGCAAAGCTCATCTTGCCTCCCGGCACAACTAAGGTGTTGTGGCGAGACATAAAAGAGCCATCAATCATAGCCAGCAGATATGGGAAATCGACATTTTTAAATCCGCGCATTCGAATCACCACAAAACTCTCATCTAGGCTTGGGATACCTTTCGCATTTAGCGGGTTTGAGGTGTCTACGGTCGGAACGCGTTGAAAGTTGATATGTGTACGTGAAAATTGCGGGGTGATGTAATTCAGATAGTCGTCCATTGAGCGAACGATAGAGTCGGTAACCGCCTCTCGAGAATGACCACGATCGCGAGTATCACGAACGAATTTTTGTATCCACTCCAAGTTTACGATAGGCACCATGCCGATCAGAAGGTCCACATGCTTGGCCACATGACAGTTGTGGTCCACTACCGCGCCATGCAGGCCCTCATAGAAAAGCAGGTCGCTGTTCTCAGGCAGTTCTTGCCACGGAGTAAAGGTACCCGGCATCTGATTATAGGGAACTGCTTCATCGAAGGTGTGCAGATAACGGCGTACCTTACCTTCGCCTTTCTCACCGTACTCTTTAAAAAATTCTTCTAGGGCTGGGAAGTCGTTAGCCTCAGGGCCAAAGTAGCTGATGTGTTTACCTTGCTCTTTGGCTTTGCGAATAGCGACATCCATCTCGGGGCGAGTAAAGCGATGAAAGCTATCGCCTTCTACCCACGCAGCCTGAACCTTCATCATGTTGAACATCTTGCGAAAGGTTTCTGAGGTGGTGGTAGTGCCTGCTCCAGAAGAACCGGTTACCGCTATGATGGGATGCTTGGCTGACATGACGTTCCTTGTCGAATGTGAGTTTATAGTAGTTGTGAGTTTTGGCTTACTTTGATGTCTATTGTCTCATGCAATTCTGAATAGACGATGACAGCTTGTCCGTTTTTTAGCTGCATAAGCACCTGATCGACTTTGTCTTGTAGGCTTGCCTCGACACTTCCATAGTCTGTGCCTTCACGAAGCACGAATTCTTTGACTAGGTTTTCTAGGGTCTCAGGGCTAATTTCTTGCCAGGGTACGATCATGATTTACATCTTGGTAATAAATTGAAGATACAAATTTATCATAAAAAGCGGGAACCACCATCTCCAACCAGAATTTTGGTGACGAAGGAGTGCCCTGAATAAAGCCAACATGCCCGCCTTTTGGCATTAGGTGGTAGGTGATGTTGTCTGCCAGCTTGAAATTTGGGATGACCTCATCGGTCATAAAGGGGTCATCCTTGGCGTGGATCAGATTTATTGGAATAGAGGTCTGATTTAATTTAGGAAGGCCCGAACATTTTTGATAGTAGTCACGCGCATTCAAGAAACCATGCAAGGGAGCCGTAATCGCATCATCAAACTGATGAAGGAAGCGCATATTCTGTATGGTCTCTCTATCGATCCCAAGTTTGTCTTCCAACAGGTGAAGTTTTTGTAGGGCCGACTGCTTTAGCGAGCCCAATAGGTAACTGTTATAAAGCTTTGAAAAGCCACGCTCGATACGTTTGGAGCAGGCGGCTAAATCCAGTGGTGCCGAGATGATGGTCGCTTCATTCAGTAGAGGTTGGTCGGCGTACTTGGCTAAGTAGTTCACCAGCATGTTACCGCCAAGGGAGATGCCTACTGCTACTTTGGGATTGTATGGGAAGCGTTGGTGCAGGTGCTCTAAGAAAAGGCGCGCGTCTTCGGTTTCTCCCGAGTGGTAGGCTCTGGCCTGCTTGTTTGGTTTACCGCTACAACCGCGAAAGTGCATCATCACCGATAGCCAACCTCTTTGCGCAAAGGCTTGCATCAGACCATTAGCGTAAGGGCTGTTGAAACTTCCTTCTAGTCCATGAAAAAGCACAAAAATAGGTTTGCGATAGGCTTGAAGTTGATTCCAGTCTTCGCTCCAGGCGAGATCTAAAAAGTCACTGTCTGGGGTTTGGATGCACTCCCACATGGGAGTAAATAATGGCGCCTTGCGCACAAACCTAGGCAGCAGGGTCTGCAGGTGAGGGTTGGTCATGCTCCAATGTGGCTTGAATAGGGTATCCATACTTTTAATGCTTACTAAAGATAAAGGCTATGTGTTCCGCTCCCAGTTGATGGCAGTAGTCATCGGTTAAATGTGGCACCTCTACCTTATCTAACTGCAACTGATGGATGGCATCGACAATATCGGCTTGTTGCTGGCGCTCTAGGTGGAGTTCGAATTGCAGAGACTCACGATATAGGGTGTCAGGTAGGTGCTGCTTTGTTTTACGTCGCAGTTCGCGAAACTGGTGCAAAAGTGGCTCGGTGCGTCCAAGGCTTTGGAGCATTCGCGGCCACTCTTGGTTTGGAAAAGATAGCTGATGTTGATCGAGCCAACGAAGGGCAAGCAGTAGATTTACGTTGCCGTGAAATTGATTCTGTAGGGTAAGGCACGCCTCTTTGATTTCCCGCTCGGAGTAGTACTGTAGGCTAAATTGCCACAGGCTATCGATGGTCAAATTGCTATTGGGCGTGCTTTCCGTCATAGATTCAATTCTGCGTCCAGTTCAGCCTGCATACTCTCTAGGGTCTCTTGGTCACTCATCCATTCCATTTCGACCTCTTCGAGCTCCGCTTTGGCTTCGGCTTGTTGGCTTAAGACCTGAGTAAGTTTAGCCTTATTTTTCGCCTGATACATTTCTGTATCGCTAAGTTGCTCTTCAAAACCTTCTAAAGCTTGGTTGAGCTTATCCATATGGGTTTCGAGTTTAGTGATGTTCTTTCGTATCGGTGCGGTTAGCTTGCGAAACTCGGCCTGCTTACGCTTGAGGTCTTTTTTAGCCGCTGCTGAATTCTCTGTGCTTTTTGGATCAGCATTAGATTCGGCTTTTTTCTGTTGCTTTTGTTGCTCGGTCAGCCATTTGTAGTAATCCACAAGGTCGCCGTCGAAGGGCTCTACCATTTGATCGTGTACGAGATACAAATCATCTGTTGTCGCTTTCAATAGATACCTATCGTGACTGACGATTACCATAGCACCCTCGAAGGTTTGAAGGGCAAGGGTAAGTGCTTGACGCATATCCAGATCTAGGTGGTTGGTGGGTTCATCCAGAAGCAATAGGTTAGGTTTTTGCCAAACTAGCAAAGCTAGCACTAGGCGAGCCTTCTCACCCCCGGAGAATGGAGCAACCTTATCTAGAGCCTTATCTCCTTGGAAACCGAAACTACCTAGGTAATCACGCAACTGTTGTTCAGTATGCTTGGGCGCTATCTGCATCATGTGTTGCAGTGGTGTTTCCTCTGGATGGAGGGTCTCTAGTTGATGCTGAGCAAAGTAACCAATCTTCACACCTTGTGAGTAGGTACACTCACCGGCTTGCGGTTGCAACTCTCCGGAGAGCAATTTGATCAGAGTAGACTTACCCGCACCGTTGCGACCTAAAAGACCGATTCGACTGCCAGGAACTAGGTTTAGCTTGATCTGATCGAGAACGCGCTTGTCACCATAACCAGCACTGACTTGATCCATCATTACGATAGGGTTAGGCAGTGCATCTGGCTCTCTAAACTCGAAGCTAAATGGGTTATCAAACTGAGCGGGTAGTACCTTCTCCATGCGCTCGAGCGCCTTAATTCGGCTTTGTGCCTGCCTTGCTTTAGAGGCCTTGTAGCGGAAGCGGTCGATATAGCTTTGCATATGCGACATCTGCTTTTGCTGCTTCTGGTACATAGCCTGTTGCAACACTAGCTTCTCGGCACGCTGCTTCTCGAACGAAGAATAGTTGCCCGTATACTCGTTTAGGGTCTGGTTCTCGATATGAATGATTCGGTTGACCACAGGATCAAGGAAATCACGGTCGTGGGAGATAACTACGAGCGTGCCGCGGTAGCTCTGAAGCCAGCGCTCTAGCCACATTACCGCATCCAGATCTAAGTGGTTTGTTGGTTCATCCAGTAGTAGTAGGTCAGAGCGACACAATAGCGCTTGGGCTAGGTTGAGGCGCATACGCCAGCCACCAGAAAACTGGGTTAGGCTCCAATCCATTTGCGGTTGAGAAAAGCCCAGGCCATCGAGAAGCTCAGCGGCACGAGCACGGATAGAGTATCCACCTATGGTCTCAATCTTGCCATGCAGTTCTGCTACTTTAGTGCCATTGTTGTCTGCTTCAGCCTGAGCAAGGTCGGCCTCGAGCTGACGATATTCACGGTCACCATCGATCACATACTCTAGAGCTGAACGTTCTAGGGCAGGGGTCTCCTGTGCAACCCAAGCCAGCTCCCAATGTTTTGGCTGTTTGAAATCCCCTGCATCTATGGACAATTCATCCTTCATCAACGCAAACAGGGTGGATTTACCACAGCCGTTCTTGCCCACAAGGCCAACCTTGTCGCCGGGATGAATGGTCGCTGTCGCATTGTCGAGAAGTGCTTTACCACCGCGCAGCAGTTGGATTTCAGAGAAAGTAATCATGAGAGCCGTATATTGATAATCTTGGCAGGCATATTAGGCGTTAGTGTGTCAAAAGTCGAACATACCTAGCATTAGCTAAGGTTTTGCAATGAATTTAATATGTTAGGATAGAAGCCTCGAAGGGAATTATGGGAAGACGTCAAGGAATGACAGAGGAAACCGCAAATAGCTCACCTAAGGTTTTGGTGATCTATGCACACCCTGAGCCAAACAGCTCAGTAGCCAATCGCTCTATGATAGAGCAGATCAAAGCGCTACCTAATGTCACAGTGCATGACCTCTATGCCGAGTATCCTGACTTCTTTATTGATATTGCAGCCGAGCATGAGCGCCTGTTGCAACACGACGTTATCGTCTTTCAACATCCAATGTTTCTCTATTCTTGCCCTGCATTACTAAAAGAGTGGATGGATAGGGTGTTAGATAAAGGCTTTGCTTTTGGACAGCAATGTTCCTTAAAGGGTAAACACTGGCGTAGCGTTATTACTACCGGTGGTAAATCTGAAGCTTTTTCTCCTGAAGGTTACAATAAATACCCTCTAGAACAGATACTGCAACCCTTTGAACTGACCGCTGCCTTATGCCAAATGCACTGGTTTGAACCACTCATACTCTATTGGGCTCGTAACGTGTCAGACGTTGAAAGACTGCAGCACGCTTTAGATTATGCCAAGTGGCTGAGTGACCCATTCTCCGAGCTCAATGGAGGTAACAATGGCGATAAATAACGACCTTATCCAAAGTGGCGTGCTGTTCCTCAGTGCTGCTGTGATCGCAGTGCCATTGGCTCAAAGACTAGGACTTGGCAGTGTCATAGGCTACCTAATTGCAGGTGTCACTATTGGCCCTTGGGGGTTTGGCCTTATCAGCGATGTGGATGCCATACTCCATTTCTCTGAACTCGGTGTAGTGCTCCTTCTATTCCTGATTGGTCTAGAACTGAATCCTAAGAAACTGTGGGCTATGAGAGTCCCTATATTGGGTTTGGGTGGTGCTCAGGTGGTGTTGACTACATTGTTGATCGCCATGGTAGCTAACTTTTTAGGGCAGTCTTGGGCAAGTAGCCTTGCGATAGGTATGGGGCTCGCGCTTTCTTCAACCGCCATCGCGCTGCGTATCATTGATGAGCTTGAATTGTCAGGCAAAGAAGCGGGGCAGTCTGGCTTTGCGGTGCTCCTTTTCCAAGATATCGCCGTGATCCCTATGCTGGCATTGCTTCCCGTTCTGGCTGGCAATGTGGCCGGTAATTGGTCTGATGTAGGTATTAAGGTCGGGGCCGTTGTCGGTCTATTGGTGGCAGGTCACTTCTTGCTGCGACCGCTATTTAGGCACGTTTTACTGAGCGGCACACGAGAGCTTTTCACTGCAGCAGCTCTACTAGTGGTGTTGGGTATCGCTGTGTTTATGCAATACCTTGGTCTTTCGATGGCTTTGGGGACTTTCTTAGCTGGTGTACTGCTTGCAGAGAGTGAATATCGCCACGAGCTTGAGATAACCATAGAGCCGTTCAAAGGTCTTTTACTTGGTTTGTTCTTTATCTCGGTAGGGATGTCGGTAAACCTTGGCCTTCTTCTTGAAAAGCCAGTGCTTATTCTGCTCACTGTTGTAGGCCTAGTGGTGCTGAAAGGCTATATCTTATATGGTTTAGCCCGTTTGTTCGGTTTGAAATCTAAGTCTCGCAGTCGCATGTCGGCCATCCTGAGTCAGGGGGGTGAGTTTGCCTTCGTTATCTTTACTGTAGCCCTCGCGTTAGGACTATTGGATGATTCGGTTTCGAGTTTTTTGCTGGTGGTAGTAAGTTTGTCCATGGTGACTACGCCACTTCTACTTAAGGGACAAAGTTGGTGGTACGCGCGTAGTATTAACTCGACTCAAGAAGAAGAGGCCGCAGAGCCTATGGGTGATAGAAAGCCGAGGGTTATCGTGGCAGGTTTTGGTCGCTTTGGTCAGGTGATAGGGCGCTTGATGTATGCCAATAAGGTGAAGATAACCATCTTGGAGAGTGATGCGAGCCAGATAAAACTGCTGCGTAAGTTTGGCTATAAGGTTTACTACGGTGAGGCAACCAACCTTGACTTGCTAAGAGCAGCCGGAGCAAATACCGCTGAAGCCATAGTGTTATGTACCGACTCTCCTGATGAGGTGCTACAAACTGCAGACCTGTGTCAGCAACACTTCCCGCATTTAAAAATACTGGCTCGTGCCCGCAGTCGTGTAGAGGCGTATCAATTGCTTAACCATGGTGTGACCTCGTATTCACGCGAGACCTTCTTAGGGGCACTGGATTTAGGTCGTCAGCTTCTTATCTCCCTAGGAATGCACCCACACCAAGCCACCCGAGCGCAAAAGCATTTCAATAAACTCGACAACACTATGCTAGAAGAGCTGATGCCACAGCATAGTGATGAAAAGAATCTGGCTCTTAGAGCCAAGGAAGCACGTAAAGAGCTAGAAGAGATCTTCGATCGTGAGATGGAGAACGAACGTCAATCTAGCCATTTTTGGAACAAAAGAGATGAACATTAAAAAGCGATTCATTGCTGGAGCGCAATGTCCAGAATGCAGCGAAACGGATACCTTACGTTGGTGGGAAGAAAATAAGGTGGAATGGGTTGAGTGTGTGGCTTGCAATCACACCCAGCAGCGCCTAACCAAAGAACAAGAACAGGCTGCGTCGGAGCAATCTGTTATCGGTATTTTTAAGCCCTAGCAATCCCCATACTTAATCTGTATGATTGCGGCTCTTTTTTGAACAATCACTATTCGGAGTGACTATGAAAATCGACAATAACTCAGTTGTAAGCCTTGCTTACCAAGTAAAAGTGGAAGAAGGCGTAGTTGTTGATCAAGCGAGCGTTGAAGCTCCTCTAGACTATCTGCACGGCCACAACAACCTAGTTACTGGCCTAGAAAATGCTCTAACAGGTCGCTCTGTGGGTGAGAAGTTCAGCGTAACTGTAGGCCCTGAAGAAGCATACGGTGAGCATAGTGATGCTATGGTTCAACGTGTTCCTGCCGACGTATTCCAAGGCGTTGAGCAAATCGAAGTTGGCATGCGTTTCCTAGCAGACACAGACCAAGGCCCTATCCCAGTTGAAGTGACTGAAGTAGATGGTGACTTTGTAGTAGTTGACGGTAACCACATGCTGGCTGGCCAAACTCTAACATTTGATGTTGAAGTTGTTGCCATTCGTGAAGCAACTGCAGATGAGATCGAGCACGGTCACATCCACAAAAAAGGTGGCTGCTGTGGTGGCGGTGAAAAAGCTGACGACCACGAATGCTGTGGTGGTAAAGGCGATTGCTCAAACGGCGACGACTGCTGCTCAAGCCACTAAGAATTTTTACAACCTTAATGTGCTAAAAGCGCACTTTGAGTTTGTTTAGTTATACTAAGCCTCCCAATCATTGGGGGGCTTTTTTGGTTTTAGAACGAAGGAAATGTTATGCAACAACCGATCAGTATCGCTATCCATGGTGGCGCCGGCACCATCTTAAGAGAAAAAATGAGCGCAGAGCTCCAGCAAGAAGTGCTAGGTGTTCTGGAGGCTTCAGTACGTGCAGGTTATACGGTGCTTGAACAAGGTGGCGATGCGGCCGATGCGACTATAGCGGCGGTTAAGGTGATGGAAGACTCTCCGCTATTTAATGCGGGCAAAGGTTCAGTGCTAACCCATGAAGAGCATATCGAGATGGATGCCTCTATCATGCATGGTAAAGACCTCAATGCTGGGGCAGTTGCAGGTATAAAGGGAATTAAGAACCCAATCGAGCTCGCCAATTCAGTGATGAAAAACAGCAATCATGTGTTCTTGATTGCCGATGGCGCGCACAGATTTGCCAAGGCGCAAGGCTTTGAGTTCGTGGATGAGTCTTACTTCATTACTGAGCGCCGAGTTGAGCAGCTCAGAAGCATGAAGGCTAAAGGAGAGTTTGCGCTCTCTGAGAGTAAATACCCAGATGACAAAAAATACGGCACTGTAGGTGCAGTGGCACTGGATAGCCAAGGTAACCTGGCAGCCGCTACCAGTACTGGCGGCGTAACCAATAAGAAGTTTGGTCGCGTGGGTGATAGCCCAATCATAGGCGCTGGCACTCATGCTGAGAACGGTAATGTGGCCGTGTCCACTACAGGCGTAGGCGAATACTTTATCCGTAAGCAGGTTGCAGGCGATCTTGCTGCACGCATGCGTTATCTGAATGAAAACGTTCACACTGCTTCAGAGCATGTTATTCATGGTGAGTTAGAAGCTATGGGCGGAGAGGGCGGTTTGATTGCCCTTGATGCTAAAGGTGATATTCATTTTGCGATGAACAGCTCAGGTATGTACCGAGCTGCTATCGATGTTCACGGTAATCTTGAAGTAAAGATCTACGCGGACGAGTGACTATTAGTAATGAGGCGGTGGCGTCTCTTCTGATTGGTCGGCAAGGTTGGAGGTTTCCATGTTCTTCACCTTGCCAACAATATACTTCATCTGCTGCTCCATCTTACTGATCAGCATCTGCTGTTGGCTTAGCGCCTCGTTTAATTCTTCGATGGTTTGCTCTTGAAAAGCCATTTTGCATTCCAAGTCATCCACTTTGTGTGTGAGCTGCTCGATGAGCTCACTAACTTCTGCTTTGTTAGTCATAACCAATATTCTTCGTTTTTAATAGTGAGCAAGTTTACATTAGGGAACTATTTCAAAAAATAGGGTCTATAAGCTATCAATTCAATTTTCTGTGTGTTTATCTCTTTCTGACATGGAAATGACAACAATATGTTGCTGTAATTGAACGATAAAACGTACACTTACCTGTATTCGCACGACTAGCTTTGCATTAGACTGCAAACAAACGGTCACGAAAAAGTGGCATTTTATGTGCCCCACAACCAATGGCTTGGCCATGAATTGGAGATTTAAATGAAATCAATGCTAAAACTTTCTCTGCTTGCAGCTACCGTTGCGCTAGCAGTAGGCTGTCAAAAAGAAGAAGCACCAGCAGCAAACACTGAAGCTGCTCCAGAAGCGACGACTGAAGCTGCAGCAATGCAGTTTAATAACGATGATGAAAAAGCAGCGTACGCAATCGGTGTTTCTTTCGCGACTTACCTGAAAGCAAGTGTAGAGAAGCCTCGTGAGATTGGCATTGACCTAAGCGACGAGATGGTTCTTAAAGGCATTACTGATGCATTCTCTGGTAATGCTGGCCTGAACGAAGATGAAATCCGCACAGCTCTAGAAGGCCTAGACAAGCGTGTTAGCGATAAGATGGCTGCAGATGCAAAAGCGAAATCAGAAGCTGCACTAAAAGCTGGCGAAGATTTCCGTGCAGAATTTGCTAAACAAGAAGGCGTTCAGCAAACTGAGTCTGGTCTTCTATACCAAGTTGAGACTCAAGGCGAAGGCCCAACACCAAAAGAGACTGACGTAGTTAAGGTACATTACGTAGGTACTCTAACTGACGGTACTCAGTTCGACAGCTCTGTAGAGCGTGGCGAACCAGCTACATTCCCTCTAAACCGTGTTATCCCGGGTTGGACTGAGGGCGTTCAGCTAATGAACGTTGGCTCTAAGTACAAGTTCGTTATCCCGCCTGAGCTAGCATACGGCGACCAAGAGTCTCCAGCTATCCCTGCAAACTCTACTCTAGTATTTGAGGTAGAGCTTCTAGGTATCGAAACTCCAGAAGCAACACCAGCTCAATAATCTTGAGTGATTGATTAGAAAACCGAGGCTTGTCCTCGGTTTTTTTGTACCTAAGACTGAGAAGTTCAATTAAATCAGAGAGCTTTTGACCTGAAAGTCATGATTCAGATCAGATTAATAGTGACTTAAATCTAACCTATTACATCTTTTTTAAAATAATCTGATAAACTTTGGCGTAATATTTGAGTTTCAATTTGGCGGAATCCTAAGTGCAATACGAACCCCTACACGCAGAGTCTCTTCTAGAGATGGAATCGGTAGACGTTAAACCCTTTACCGATCATGACAAAATTATCCTACGCTCATACGAAGCGGTAGTGGACGGGATTGCCAGCCTTATCGGGCCTTTCTGTGAGATCGTTCTGCACTCTCTAGAAGACCTAAATACCTCGGCTATTCGTATCGCAAATGGTGAGAACACCGGGCGTCAAGTAGGTTCGCCTATTACCGACCTTGCACTTAAGATGCTAAAAGATATTGAAGGCTCAGAGCGCAATTTCTCTCGTTCATACTTTACCCGCGCCAAGGGTGGGGTGCTGATGAAGTCTATCACTGTGGCTATCCGCAATGGTGATAACCGCGTGATTGGTCTTCTGTGTATCAACGTAAACCTTGATGCACCTTTCTCTTCTGTGTTGCAATCCTTTATGCCGACGGAAGAAGCAGAAGCGGCGGCATCATCGGTTAACTTTGCTAGTGATGTGGAAGAACTGGTGGACCAGACCGTTGAGCGCACTATCGATGAAGTAAATGCCGATAAAAGTGTATCTAACAACACCAAGAATCGTCAGATCGTTATGGAGCTATACGACAAGGGCATCTTTGACATAAAAGATGCGATCAACCGTGTAGCTGATCGTCTGAACATCTCTAAACACACCGTTTATCTGTACATCCGCCAGCGTAAAACTGGAGAGTAAGCAGTGAGTCTTACCTACACCCTAGTAGTGAATGGCAATGTGTATGGAGATCAAGGTCCCCTGAATGCCTACCAGTTTGCTCAGGCCTTGATAAAGAAAGGTCACCGCTTGGTGAGCGTCTTTTTCTATCAGCAGGGTGTAAGTAATGGTAATGGCTTAACCGTGCCGGCCAATGATGAGTTTGATCTGGTAGCCGCGTGGCAACAGCTAGCTGCTGAGCATGGCGTGCAACTTCAAACCTGCGTAGCCGCAGCTCTGCGCCGTGGTGTGGTAGGGGAAGAAGAGGCGAAGCTGAATCAGCTTTCTCGCACTAACCTTGCCGATGGCTTTGAACAGTCTGGTTTGGGTAGCTTGGCAGAAGTCCTTTTAACCCAAGATAGGGTGGTGCAGTTTTGAAACAGCTTGGTTTTATCTTTTCTTCAGCACCGCACTCAACTGCTCAAGGTCGTGAAGGACTCGATGCTATCTTGGCAACCTCTGCGCTTAGCGAGAACATTGCTGTTTTCTTTATAGGGCAGGGAGTGAATCAATTGCTCAAACATCAGCAACCTCAATCTATACTGAGTCGTGACTATATCGCAGCCTTTCGTTTGTTTGACCTTTATGATGTCGAGCAGGTGTATGTGTGCGAGTCGAGCCTGAATGAGCTTGGTTTTGAGCAAGGTGACCTTATCCTTGATTGCGAGTTTTTGTCTAAACAACAGATTGCAGAAAAGCTGTCTGATTGTGTGCAGGTTTTGAGGTTCTAGATGCTACATATCATTTCTAACTTAGAATCCCTCAAGCAGGCGACTGAATATGCCTCAAGCAAAGATGAGTTCTTGCTAGTGCAAGACGCGGTATATGCTGTCAATCCGAAGCATTTCGCTCATAGTAAGTTGAATGCGCACAATAGTTATGCCCTTTCTGCTGATGTAGAGGCGAGAGGCCTATCAGAGAAAGCAGGCTCAGCTATCGAGCTAGTAGACTTCGCAGGCTTCGTTGATCTCACCGCTGAGCACAGTAAATCTATAACTTGGTAACAGGATTGGTGGCGATTGGCTCGCTGGCTGATTGCTGTACAAAAAAGATCCGTATATTTCTTGACACCCCCCCTGTCCCCGAATAGAATTTCGCGTCCCTAATTGCACTAGTGTGATGGGGATAGATTTTTCACAAAGCTTACTTTAAGTAAATCAGGAGCTAGTTAATGGCAACTATTAACCAGTTGGTACGTAAGCCTCGTGCAAAGCAAGTTGTTAAAAGCAACGTGCCAGCACTAGAAGCGTGTCCACAAAAACGTGGTGTATGTACTCGTGTTTACACTACTACACCTAAAAAACCTAACTCAGCACTTCGTAAGGTTTGCCGTGTTCGTCTAACGAACGGCTTTGAAGTGACTTCGTACATCGGCGGTGAAGGTCACAACCTTCAAGAGCACTCAGTTGTTCTAATCCGTGGCGGTCGTGTTAAAGACCTTCCAGGTGTGCGTTACCACACTGTTCGCGGTGCACTTGACTGTGCAGGCGTAAATGACCGTAAACAAGGTCGTTCTAAGTACGGTGTGAAGCGTCCTAAGTCTTAATGGATTCCGTTAAGTAAGGCCAAACACTAAATTAAATTTTAATTTTGAAGAAACTGAAAAGTTTTGGATAACCTGAAGAAGACAACGGAGAATTCCTATGCCACGTCGTCGCGTTATTGGTCAGCGTAAGATCCTTCCAGATCCTAAGTTCAAATCTGAACTGCTGGCAAAATTCGTTAACATCCTTATGGTTGACGGAAAGAAATCTACTGCAGAAAAAATCGTTTACACTGCACTAGACACTATGGCTGAGAAGTCTGGTAAAGACCACTTAGCTGTATTTGAAGAAGCTCTTGAAAATGTTCGCCCAGCGGTAGAAGTTAAGTCTCGCCGTGTAGGTGGTTCAACTTACCAAGTACCTGTAGAAGTACGTCCGGTTCGCCGTAACGCACTTGCTATGCGTTGGTTGGTTGAAGCTGCGCGTAAGCGTGGTGAAAAATCTATGGCTCAACGCCTAGCTGCTGAAATGCTAGATGCGTCTGAGAACAAAGGTACTGCGGTTAAGAAACGTGAAGACGTTCACCGCATGGCTGACGCTAACAAAGCGTTCGCTCACTACCGTTGGTAATCCCTCGGTAATACCTTTAAGTGCAGCGGGCTTTATGCTCGCTGCATTTGTCTATTTTTCGGAAAAGAAAAATAGGGTTTATTCATATTTCAAAAGTCTTTTTTAAATACGAATAGTCCCTAAGTAAGAGGATACAAACGTGGCTCGTAAAACTCCTATTGAGCGCTACCGTAATATTGGTATCGTTGCTCACGTAGATGCAGGTAAAACAACCACAAGTGAACGTATTCTATTCTATACCGGTCTCTCTCATAAAATTGGTGAGGTTCATGACGGCGCAGCTGTAATGGACTGGATGGAGCAAGAGCAAGAGCGTGGTATCACTATCACATCTGCAGCTACCACCACCTTTTGGCGCGGTATGGAAGCGCAGTTCCCTGATCATCGCATCAACATCATCGACACCCCAGGACACGTTGACTTTACTATCGAAGTAGAGCGTTCATTGCGTGTACTTGATGGCGCAGTAGTTGTTTTCTGTGGCGCATCTGGTGTTGAGCCGCAATCTGAAACCGTTTGGCGTCAAGCTGACAAATACGGCGTTCCTCGCCTAGTGTTTGTTAACAAGATGGACCGTACTGGTGCAGACTTCCTACGCGTTGTAAATCAAATCGAAGAGCGTCTTGGCGCAACTCCAATCCCTATCCAACTGAACGTAGGTGCGGAAGACGAGTTTGCTGGCGTTGTTGACCTTATCAAGATGAAGCGCATCAGCTGGAACGAAGCTGATCAGGGTATGTCTTTTACTTATGAAGATATCCCAGCGGACATGCTTGATGATGCTGAAGAGTGGCGTACCAACTTGGTTGAAGCTGCTGCTGAAGCAAACGAAGAGTTGATGGACAAATATCTTGAAGAGGGTGAGCTAAGCGAAGCGGAGATCAAACAAGGTCTGCGTATCCGTACCCTCAACAATGAGATTGTACTGGCGACTTGCGGTAGTGCCTTCAAAAACAAGGGTGTTCAAGCTGTGCTTGATGCTGTTGTTGACTTCCTACCTTCACCAGTAGATGTTCCTGCGATTCAAGGTGTGGATGAGAACGATAAAGAAGTTGAGCGTCATGCTGATGATAAAGAACCATTCTCTGCATTGGCATTTAAGATCGCAACTGACCCGTTCGTAGGTACTCTAACCTTTATGCGTGTTTATTCTGGTGTTGTTAAAACAGCAGATACGGTCTACAACTCTGTTAAAGAGAAAAAAGAGCGTTTGGGTCGTATCGTACAGATGCACTCGAACAAGCGTGAAGAAGTGAAAGAAGTACGCGCGGGTGATATTGCTGCTGTAATCGGTCTTAAAGACGTAACTACAGGTGATACTCTGTGTGACCAGAACCATAAAGTGATTCTGGAAAAAATGGAGTTCCCTGATCCAGTTATCCAAATTGTGGTTGAACCAAGATCTCAAGCTGACCAAGACAAGATGACTATCGCTCTTGATAAGCTGGCTGCGGAAGACCCTTCTTTCCACGTAGAGATGGACGAAGAGACAGGCCAAACCCTGATCTCAGGTATGGGTGAACTTCACCTAGATATCATCGTCGATCGCATGAAGCGTGAATTCAATGTTGGTTGTAACGTAGGTAACCCACAAGTGGCTTACCGTGAAGCGATTACCGGTACAACCGAGGTTGAAGGTAAATTCATTCGCCAAGGCGAGCGTAACCAATATGGTCACGTTTGGCTCAAGCTTGAGCCATCAGAGCCGGGCGAAGGTTTTGTTTTTGTTAACGATATTGTGGATGGTGCTGTTCCTAGTGAATACATCAGTTCGGTATCGAAAGGTATCGAAGAACAAATGCTCAACGGTGTACTTGCTGGCTATCCTATGCAGGATGTCAAAGCTACACTGTTTGACGGTTCATACCACGATGTTGACTCAAGTGAGATAGCGTTTAGAATCGCTGCCTCAATGGCGTTTAGGGAAGGTGCCCTTAAGGCACAACCAGTTCTCCTTGAACCTATGATGAAAGTTGAAGTAACTACTCCAGAAGACTGGATGGGTAGTGTGGTGGGTGACCTAAATCGTCGCCGCGGCATTATTGAAGGCATGGAAGACGGTACTGCAGGAGTGAAAGTAGTTCGTGCATTAGTACCATTGTCGGTTATGTTTGGTTACTCAACTGATTTGCGTTCTGCAACACAAGGCCGTGCTTCTTACTCTATGGAGTTTAGCGAGTACGCTGAAGTACCAAAGAGTGTCGCAGAATCGATCATCGCAGAACGTGGTTAAACTTTAGTCACGAAATATCGTGAAATAACTATTGTTTAATAATGATTCTATTGCGCTCTCGAAAGATGGCGCATAAAATAGCAACTTCATGGCGCGCCCCTACAATTTATCGTTTGGGCGAATCAATAACTAGGAAGGAACACAATCGTGTCTAAAGAAAAATTTGAACGTACGAAACCGCACGTTAACGTTGGTACTATCGGCCACGTTGACCACGGTAAAACAACTCTAACTGCTGCAATCTGTACTACTCTAGCTAAAGTGTACGGCGGTGAAGCGAAAGACTTCGCATCTATCGATAACGCTCCAGAAGAGCGTGAGCGCGGTATCACAATCGCAACTTCTCACGTTGAGTACGACACTCCAACTCGTCACTACGCACACGTAGACTGCCCAGGACACGCGGATTATGTTAAAAACATGATCACTGGTGCTGCGCAAATGGACGGTGGTATCCTAGTTGTTGCTGCAACTGACGGCCCAATGCCTCAGACTCGTGAGCACATCCTACTAGGCCGTCAGGTTGGTATCCCTTACATCATCGTATTCATGAACAAGTGTGACATGGTTGACGATGAAGAGCTTCTAGAGCTAGTAGAAATGGAAGTTCGTGAACTTCTTTCTGAGTACGACTTCCCAGGCGACGACCTACCAGTAATCCAAGGTTCAGCTCTTGGTGCACTTAACGGTGAGAAAGAGTGGGAAGACAAGATCGTTGAGCTTGCAGAAGCACTAGATTCTTACATCCCAGAGCCAGAGCGTGCAGTAGACCAACCGTTCCTACTACCAATCGAAGACGTATTCTCGATCCAAGGTCGTGGTACTGTTGTAACTGGTCGTATCGAGCGCGGTATCCTACGCGTAGGTGACGAAGTAGAAATCGTAGGTATCAAAGAAACTACAACTACTACTTGTACTGGTGTTGAGATGTTCCGTAAGCTTCTTGACGAAGGTCGTGCAGGTGAGAACGTTGGTGCACTTCTACGTGGTACTAAGCGTGACGAAGTTGAGCGTGGTCAAGTTCTTGCAGCTCCTGGCTCAATCAACCCACACACTAAGTTCGAGTCAGAAGTATACGTACTTTCTAAAGACGAAGGCGGCCGTCATACTCCGTTCTTCAAAGGCTACCGTCCACAGTTCTACTTCCGTACAACTGACGTAACTGGTGACATCTCTCTACCAGATGGCGTAGAAATGGTAATGCCAGGTGACAACATCCAAATGAAAGTTGAGCTAATCGCTCCAATCGCTATGGATGAAGGTCTACGCTTCGCAATCCGTGAAGGTGGCCGTACTGTAGGTGCTGGTGTTGTAGCTAAGATCTTTGACTAATATTTAGTTGAATCTTGCACACTTCCTCTTTTGAGGAAATGCATCTGAAAAGGGGAGCTTCGGCTTCCCTTTTTGCGTTTTTAGAAGCTGTAAGCTTTTAGCTGTCAGCGATCTGAACATCTCAAATTATCCCCTTTGAAAGCTAAAAGCACATAGCTGACAGCTAATAGCCGATTATTTTTCACTCACGTCTTGCATCCCAATCTGTGATCTGTATAATGCCTCGCACTGACTTAGTCAGTTGTGAACCAATTAGCAACGAGGAGCCAGATTTTATCTGGGTAACGTATACTCCGCTTATGTTCGCGGTTAATACAATTAATAAGATAGCGAAAGCTACAAGTTAATAGAAAATTAGCTGACAACGCTTCCTGATTTTGGAGGCTACGGTTTCACATAAATCAATCGGCATTCCCTTAAGTTTTTAAGTGTGAGTGGCGATATTGTTTGTGTATTTAATTATTAATTGGAGCTCTGTCTCATGCAGAACCAACGTATTCGTATCCGCCTAAAAGCTTTCGATTATAAACTAATCGACGCTTCAACTGCGGAAATCGTTGAAACAGCAAAACGTACCGGCGCACAGGTTCGTGGTCCTATCCCACTACCTACTCGCAAAGAGCGTTTCACTGTTCTTATCTCTCCACACGTTAACAAAGACGCGCGTGACCAGTACGAAATCCGTACTCACAAGCGTTTGATCGACATCGTAGAACCAACTGACAAGACTGTTGATGCTCTTATGCGTCTAGATCTTGCTGCTGGTGTAGATGTTCAAATCAGCCTAGGTTAAGGGAGATTAGAAGAATGATTGGTCTAGTCGGACGTAAAGTGGGTATGACCCGCGTATTTACCGAAGAAGGCGTTTCTATCCCAGTAACAGTTGTTGAAGTAGAAAACAACCGCGTTTCACAGATCCGTTCTGTAGAAACTGACGGCTACGCAGCAATCCAAGTTACTGCTGGTGAGAAAAAAGCTAGCCGTGTAAACAAAGCTGAAGCAGGTCACTTTGCTAAAGCTGGTGTTGAAGCTGGTCGCGGTCTTTGGGAATTCCGTTTAGAAAACGGTGAAGAGTTTGAAGTTGGCGCTGAGCTAAACGTAGAACTATTCAATGACGTTAAAAAAGTTGACGTTACTGGTACATCTAAAGGTAAAGGCTTCCAAGGCGCTGTTAAGCGTTGGAACTTCTCTACTCAAGATATGACTCACGGTAACTCACTGTCTCACCGTGCTCCTGGTTCTATTGGTCAATGCCAAACTCCAGGTCGCGTATTCAAAGGCAAAAAAATGGCTGGTCACATGGGTGCTGAGCGTGTAACGACTCAAAACCTAGAGATCGTACGTGTTGACGCTGAGCGCAATCTGCTTCTTATCAAAGGTGCAGTACCGGGCTCAATCGGCGGCAACGTTATCGTAAAACCAGCTGTTAAAGCTTAACGTCTAGGAGTAAGTAATGGAATTGATGGTTAAAGGTGCTGATGCACTAACTGTTTCCGAGACTACTTTCGGACGTGACTTCAACGAAGCTCTTGTACACCAAGTAGTTGTTGCTTTTGCAGCAGGTGCTCGTCAAGGTACTCGTGCTCAAAAGACTCGTTCTGAAGTATCTGGCGGTGGCGCTAAGCCATGGCGTCAAAAAGGTACTGGCCGTGCACGTGCTGGTACAATTCGTAGCCCGATCTGGCGTACAGGTGGTGTTACTTTTGCTGCGAAACCACAAGATCACAGCCAAAAAGTAAACAAGAAAATGTACCGCGGTGCTATGAAAAGCATTCTTTCTGAGCTTGTTCGTCAAGAGCGTCTAATCGTTGTTGATAACTTCTCAGTAGAAGCACCAAAGACTAAAGAGCTAGTAGCTAAGCTGAAAGAGCTTGAGCTAACAGATGCTCTTATCGTGACTAGCGAAGTAGATGAGAATCTATTCCTAGCAGCTCGTAACCTATACAAAGTTGACGCTCGTGACGTAGCTGGTATCGACCCAGTTTCACTAATCGCGTTCGACAAAGTTGTAATTACTGCTGAAGCAGTGAAGCAAGTTGAGGAGATGCTGGCATGATCACTGAAGAGCGTCTACTAAAAGTTCTACGTGCTCCACATATCTCTGAGAAAGCAACTATGGCTGCAGAGAAAGCGAACACTATCGTTTTCAAAGTAGCAAAAGATGCAACTAAAAGAGAAATCAAAGCAGCTGTAGAAAAGCTATTTGAAGTTGAAGTTAAGTCTGTAAATACTCTTGTTCTTAAGGGTAAGACCAAACGTCAAGGTATGCGTGAAGGCCGTCGTTCAGACGTTAAGAAAGCCTACGTTACTTTGAAAGAAGGTCAAGATCTTGACTTCGTTGGCGGTGCGGAATAACAGGAGTAGTTGAGAAATGGCTATTGTTAAATGTAAGCCGACTTCCCCTGGTCGTCGTCACGTAGTTAAAGTTGTTAACGCTGACCTACACAAGGGTAAGCCATACGCACCACTTCTAGAGAAAAACTCTAAGAACGGTGGTCGTAACAACAACGGTCGTATCACAGTACGTCACATCGGTGGTGGTCACAAGCATCACTATCGTATCGTTGACTTCAAACGTACTAAAGATGGCATCCCTGCAAAGGTTGAGCGTCTAGAATACGATCCAAACCGTAGCGCAAACATTGCTCTAGTTCTGTACGCAGACGGTGAGCGCCGCTACATCATTGCACCAAAAGGCATTTCAGCTGGTGATACAATCCAGTCTGGTGTTGATGCGCCTATCAAAGCAGGTAACACTCTGCCAATGCGCAACATCCCAGTTGGTTCAACTGTACACTGTGTTGAGCTTAAGCCTGGTAAAGGTGCACAAATTGCTCGTTCTGCAGGTGCATACGCACAAATCGTCGCTCGCGACGGTGCATATGTAACTCTACGCCTACGTTCTGGCGAGATGCGCAAAGTTCTTTCTGAAGGTCGTGCAACGATCGGTGAAGTTGGTAACTCTGAGCACATGCTACGTGAACTAGGTAAAGCTGGTGCTTCACGCTGGCGCGGCGTACGTCCAACCGTACGTGGTGTAGTAATGAACCCAGTAGACCACCCACACGGTGGTGGTGAAGGTCGTACTTCTGGTGGTCGTCACCCAGTATCACCTTGGGGTCAGCCAACTAAAGGCTTCAAGACTCGTAAGAACAAGCGCACTGACAAGTACATCGTACGTCGTCGTAACAAGTAATCTAAGAAAGAGGAATCGCCATGCCACGTTCTCTCAAGAAAGGTCCTTTTATTGACCTACACTTGCTGAAGAAGGTAGAGAAAGCGGTGGAAAGCGGAGACAAAAAGCCTATTAAGACTTGGTCCCGTCGCTCAATGATCATCCCTACGATGATCGGTTTGACCATCGCTGTCCATAATGGTCGTCAGCACGTACCAGTATTCGTAACCGAAGAAATGATCGGTCACAAACTGGGCGAATTCGCACCAACTCGTACTTATCGCGGCCACGCTGCTGATAAGAAAGCTAAGAAGAAATAAGGAGTAGATGATGGAAGCTATCGCTAAACATAACTTTGCTCGTATTTCTCCACAGAAAGCTCGCTTAGTTGCAGACCAAATCCGCGGTAAATCTGTGGATCAAGCACTAGAAATCCTAACTTTCAGCAACAAAAAAGCTGCTGTTCTAGTTAAGAAAGTACTTGAGTCAGCAATCGCGAACGCTGAGCACAACGAAGGTGCAGACATTGACGATCTTAATGTCGCTAAAATCTTTGTAGATGAGGGCCCTATCATGAAGCGTATTATGCCTCGTGCTAAAGGCCGTGCCGACCGTATCTTGAAGCGTTCAAGCCACATCACTGTTGTTGTAGCAGATCGCTAAGAGACTAGGAGAATAAGCAATGGGTCAGAAAGTACATCCTAATGGTATTCGCCTTGGCATCGTTAAGCCTTGGAATGCTACATGGTTTGCTAACACCAAAGAATTCGCTGACAACCTAGACGGCGACTTCAAGGTACGTCAGTTCCTTACTAAGGAACTTGCAAAAGCGTCTCTATCACGCATCGTTATCGAGCGTCCTGCTAAGAGCATCCGTGTGACTATTCACACTGCTCGTCCAGGTGTTGTTATCGGTAAGAAAGGTGAAGACGTTGAGAAGCTACGCGCAGCTGTAGCTAAAATCGCAGGTGTACCAGCGCAAATTAACATCGCTGAAGTACGTAAGCCTGAGCTGGACGGTCAACTAGTGGCTGACAGCATCGCGTCTCAGCTAGAGCGTCGTGTTATGTTCCGTCGTGCTATGAAGCGCGCAGTACAAAATGCAATGCGTCTAGGTGCTAAGGGTATCAAAGTAGAAGTAAGCGGCCGTCTAGGCGGTGCTGAAATCGCGCGTACTGAATGGTACCGTGAAGGCCGTGTGCCACTACACACCCTACGTGCTGACATTGATTACGCAACTTCTTCGGCTCACACCCAATACGGTGTAATCGGCATCAAAGTTTGGATCTTCAAGGGTGAAATCCTTGGTGGAATGCCAGCTGCGAATGCAGTAGAGCCTAAAGGCGACAAGCCTAAGAAGCAGCGTAAAGGCCGTAAGTAAGGAGTCGACTGATGCTACAACCTAAACGTACTAAATTCCGTAAGGTTCAGACTGGTCGTAACCGCGGTCTAGCTAAAGGTACTGAAGTAAGCTTCGGCGAATTCGGTCTTAAAGCTGTAGGTCGTGGACGTATTACTGCTCGTCAAATCGAAGCGGCACGTCGTGCAATGACACGTCATATCAAACGTCAAGGCCAAATCTGGATTCGTATCTTCCCAGACAAACCAATTACTGAAAAACCTCTTGAAGTTCGTCAAGGTAAAGGTAAAGGTAACGTTGAATACTGGGTAGCTCAAATCCAACCTGGTAAAGTGATGTACGAAATGAATGGCGTACCTGAAGAGTTGGCACGTGAAGCGTTCCGCCTAGCGGCTCGTAAACTGCCTATCAAAACAACATTTGTAACTAAGCAGGTGATGTAATGAAAGCACAAGAGCTACGCGAAAAAAGCGTTGAAGAACTTAACGCTGAGCTAATGAACCTGCTACGCGAGCAGTTCAACTTGCGCATGCAAGCTGCAACTGGTCAGCTACAGCAGACTCATACTCTGAAAGCTGTACGTCGTGATATCGCACGTGTTAAAACCGTTTTGACTGAGAAGGCAGGCGCATAATGAGCGACAAAATCCGTACTTCACTAGGTCGTGTTGTTAGCGACAAAGGCGATAAGTCTATCGTTGTTGCTATCGAGCGCATGGTTAAACACCCAATTTACGGCAAGTTCGTAAAGCGCACGACTAAAATTCACGCACATGATGAGAACAACGAGTGTGGCCTAGGCGATACAGTTGAAATCAAAGAGTGTCGTCCACTGTCTAAGACTAAGTCTTGGACTTTGGTAAAAGTTGTTGAAAAAGCGAAAATCTAATTTTCGTTAATTGTTAACAACTTAAAGCGGCTTCCAAGTTTTTTTGGAAGCCGCTTATTTTTTGTCTACCCAAACAAAAAAAAGGGTGGTACAATTCGCGTCCCTTTAAAGAGGCAGCCCGACCCGAGAGGGTCTAGTTTTTAATATTTAGCGGAGCACTAACAATGATCCAAATGCAAAGTACACTTGACGCTGCAGACAACTCTGGCGCGCGCAAGGTAATGTGTATTAAGGTTCTGGGTGGCTCACACCGTCGTTATGCACACATCGGTGACATCATCAAAGTTACAGTTAAGGAAGCAATTCCTCGCGGTAAAGTGAAAAAAGGTGATGTTCTGAAGGCGGTAGTAGTGCGCACCCGTAAAGGCGTTCGTCGTCCAGACGGTTCTGTCATTCGCTTCGACCGTAACGCTTGTGTATTGTTGAACGACACTACTGAGCAACCAGTCGGCACACGTATCTTTGGCCCAGTGACTCGTGAACTTCGTAATGCGAAATTCATGAAGATCGTTTCACTGGCTCCAGAAGTACTATAAGGAGCACGAAAAATGGCAGCTAAAATCCGTCGTAATGACGAAGTAATCGTTCTTGCCGGTAAAGATAAAGGCAAGAAAGGTAAAGTAACTAAGGTTCTAGCAACCGGTAAAGTTATCGTTGAAGGTATCAACCTTGTTAAGAAGCACCAGAAGCCAGTTCCGGCAATGGGTGTTCAAGGTGGTATCGTAGAGCAAGAAGCAGCTATTGATGTTTCTAACATTGCTATCTACAACGCAGCTACTGGTAAAGCAGACCGTATCGGTTTCCGTTTTGAAGACGGCAAAAAAGTTCGTTTCTTCAAGTCTAACGGCGAAACCGTTTCTAACTAAGATATAAAGTATTTTGGAGTTAACTATGGCGAAACTGCATGATTACTACAAGTCGTCTGTAGTTGCTGAACTGACCAAAGAGTTCGGCTACTCAAGCGTCATGCAAGTCCCTAGAATCGAAAAAATCACCCTTAACATGGGTGTTGGTGAAGCAATCAACGATAAGAAACTTCTAGAGAACGCAGCTTCTGATATGGCGACTATTTCTGGTCAAAAGCCACTTATCACTAAAGCGCGTAAATCTGTTGCAGGTTTCAAAATTCGTGAAGGCTACCCAATCGGTTGTAAAGTAACCTTGCGTGGCGAACGCATGTGGGACTTCCTTGAGCGTTTAATCTCAATCGCACTTCCACGTGTACGTGACTTCCGTGGCGTTAGCGCTAAGTCTTTTGACGGACGCGGTAACTACAGCATGGGCGTTCGCGAGCAAATCATCTTCCCGGAAATCGACTTTGATAAAGTTGATCGTGTTCGCGGTCTTGATATCACTATCACGACTTCAGCTGACACAGATGCGGAAGGCCGTGCTCTGCTGGCTGCCTTTAACTTCCCATTCCGTAAGTAAGGTGAAGGGTTACTGTTATGGCTAAAGAATCTATGAAGGCACGCGAAGCTAAGCGTGCAAAACTAGTAGCTAAGTTCGCTGAAAAGCGTTCTGCACTAAAAAACATCATCAGCGATGTGAACGCATCAGAAGAAGAGCGTTGGGAAGCAGTTCTTAAACTGCAATCTCTACCACGTGATTCAAGTGCATCACGTCAGCGTAACCGTTGCAACCAAACTGGTCGCCCACACGGTTACCTACGTAAATTCGGTCTAAGCCGTATCAAAGTTCGTGAAGCTTGCATGAAAGGCGAGATTCCTGGACTTCGTAAGGCTAGCTGGTAATTGCCACTTAATCATTTGGAGTAAATCTTATGAGCATGCAAGATCCGATTTCGGATATGCTGACCCGTCTTCGTAACGGTCAGGCAGCAAACAAAGTTGCTGTTAAAATGCCTTCTTCAAAGCTTAAAGTTGCAATCGCTACTTTGCTAAAGAACGAAGGTTACATCGTTGATTTCGCTGTTGAAGGCGAAGCAAAACCAGAGCTAGAAGTTACTCTTAAGTACTTCCAAGCAAAACCAGTAATCGAGCAAATCCAACGTGTTTCTCGTCCAGGTCTGCGCGTCTATAAAAATAAAGACAGCCTACCTTCTGTGATGGGTGGTTTGGGTATTGCTGTAGTGTCCACTTCCAAAGGTCTTATGACAGACCGTGCTGCTCGCAAAGCAGGTCTTGGTGGTGAGATCATCTGCTACGTAGCTTAATAGGAGTAGAATATGTCTCGTGTTGCTAAAGCACCTGTCGCTATTCCAGCTGGCGTAGAGGTGAAAATTAACGGTCAAGAAGTGACTGTTAAAGGCCCTAAGGGTGAACTATCACGCGTTCTTAACGACGCGGCAGTAGTTTCACAGGAAGATAACGCTATTGTTTTCGCTCCTCGTGAAGGTATCGCTAAAGCTAACGCTCAAGCAGGTACTGCACGTGCACTAGTGAACAACATGGTTGTTGGTGTTACTGAAGGCTTTACTAAGAAACTGATCCTTAAGGGTGTTGGTTACCGTGCTGCTATCAAAGGCAACGCAGTAAACCTAACTCTAGGTTTCTCTCACCCAGTTGAGCACGAAGTGCCAGCGGGTATTAAAGCTGAATGTCCAAGCCAAACTGAAATCGTACTAACTGGTGCTGACAAGCAACTAGTTGGTCAGGTTGCGGCTGACATTCGTTCTTACCGTGAGCCTGAGCCTTATAAAGGTAAAGGTGTTCGTTACGCAGATGAATATGTGCGTACCAAAGAAGCTAAGAAGAAGTAAGGTAACACTATGGATAAGAAAGCATCTCGCATCCGTCGTGCTACACGTGCACGTCGTAAGATTGCTGAACTTCGTGTGAACCGTCTTGTAGTACACCGTACTCCTCGTCACGTATACGCACAGGTTATTGCACCAAACGGCTCTGAGGTTATCGCAGCTGCTTCTACTGTAGAAAAAGCGATCCGTGAGCAAGTTAAGAACACTGGTAACGTAGACGCAGCTAAAGCAGTTGGTAAAGCTGTTGCAGAGCGTGCTCTTGAAAAAGGCATTGAATCTGTTGCGTTTGATCGTTCTGGTTTCCAATACCACGGTCGAGTAGCGGCGCTAGCAGATTCTGCTCGCGAAGCTGGTCTTAAATTCTAAGGTAGGGTTGATCGATGGCTAAAGAACAACAACAAACTTCAGATTTGCACGAAAAGCTAATCGCTGTTAACCGTGTTTCTAAAACGGTTAAAGGTGGTCGAATCTTTAGTTTCACTGCACTAACAGTAGTTGGTGACGGTAATGGTCGCGTAGGTTTCGGTTACGGCAAAGCTCGTGAAGTACCTGCTGCGATTCAAAAAGCAATGGAAAAAGCGCGTCGTAACATGGTTACTGTTGCGCTAAACGAAGGTACTCTTCACCACGCGGTGAAAGGTCGTCACACTGGCTCTAAAGTTTACATGCAGCCAGCTGCGGAAGGTACAGGTATCATCGCCGGTGGTGCGATGCGTGCAGTACTAGAAGTTGTAGGTGTTCACAACGTACTTGCGAAAGCATACGGTTCAACGAACCCAATCAACATCGTTCGCGCGACTATCGATGGTTTGAGCGGCATGAAGTCTCCAGAGATGGTAGCTGCTAAACGTGGTCTAACTGTTGAAAATATTTCGGAGTAAACCATGGCAACTATTAAAGTAACTCAAACTAAAAGCTCAATCGGCCGCCTACCAAAGCACAAATTGTGCCTACGTGGTCTAGGCCTTCGTCGCATCAACCACACAGTAGAACTTGAAGACACGCCAGCAGTACGCGGCATGATCAACAAGGTTTACTACATGGTTAAAGTTGAGGAGTAATCAGAATGCGTTTGAATACTCTAGCACCAGCTGCGGGTTCTAAGCCTTCTAAGAAGCGCGTAGGTCGTGGTATTGGTTCTGGCCTAGGTAAAACTGGTGGCCGTGGTCACAAAGGTCAAAAATCACGCTCGGGCGGTAAAGTTCGTGCAGGTTTCGAAGGTGGTCAAATGCCTTTGAAACAGCGTCTACCTAAATTCGGTTTCACTTCTCGTAAGAGCCTAGTGTCTGCTGAAGTTCGTCTAGCTGAGCTAGCGAAGGTATCTGGTGACGTTGTAGATCTAAACAGCCTTAAAGCTGCTAACGTAATCACTAAGAACATCGAATTTGTAAAAGTTGTTCTTTCTGGTGAAATTAACAAAGCAGTGACTGTTAAAGGTCTTCGCGTAACTAAAGGCGCTAAAGCTGCAATCGAAGCTGCCGGCGGTAAAATCGAAGAATAATCTTCGCGGGAAAGGTACAGATGGCTAAAAAACCAGGACAAGATTTTAGTAGTGCAAAAAGCGGCATGGCGGAATTGAAATCACGCCTACTATTCGTAATAGGCGCGTTGTTAGTATTTCGTGCAGGCTCTTTTGTGCCGATCCCTGGTATTGACGCAGCTGTCCTTGCCCAATTGTTGGAACAGCAGCAGGGCACCATCGTTGAAATGTTCAACATGTTCTCTGGTGGTGCACTGGAGCGTGCGTCTGTCTTGGCCCTAGGTATCATGCCGTATATTTCGGCATCGATTGTGGTCCAATTGCTAACCGTGGTTCATCCCGCTCTTGCAGAGCTTAAAAAAGAGGGTGAAGCTGGCCGTCGTAAGATCAGTCAGTACACACGTTACGGCACGCTAGTACTTGCAACATTCCAAGCTATCGGTATCGCAACAGGTCTACCGAACATGGTCGACAATCTGGTTGTTATCAACCAAACCATGTTCACCCTAATTGCTACCGTGAGTTTAGTAACCGGCACCATGTTCTTGATGTGGTTAGGTGAACAAATTACAGAGCGCGGAATTGGTAACGGTATTTCGTTAATCATCTTTGCAGGTATTGTTGCTGGATTGCCTTCAGCAGTTGGTCAAACAATTGAACAAGCGCGTCAAGGTGAATTGCACGTACTTCTTCTATTGTTGATCGCAGTATTGGCATTTGCTGTTATCTACTTTGTTGTATTCATGGAGCGTGGTCAGCGTCGTATCGTTGTTAACTACGCGAAGCGTCAACAAGGTCGTAAGGTATTTGCTGCGCAGAGCTCTCACTTGCCGTTGAAAATCAACATGGCTGGTGTTATCCCTGCAATCTTCGCATCGAGCATTATCTTGTTCCCAGGAACATTGGCTCAGTGGTTCGGTCAAAACGGTGAAAGCAGCACATTCGGTTGGTTAACTGATGTGTCACTTGCTCTAAGCCCAGGTCAGCCTCTGTATGTAATGCTTTATGCAGCTGCGATTATCTTCTTCTGTTTCTTCTACACGGCGTTGGTATTCAACCCGCGTGAAACAGCAGATAACTTGAAGAAGTCTGGTGCTTTCGTACCCGGCATCCGCCCAGGAGAGCAGACAGCTAGATATATTGATAAAGTAATGACTAGACTAACCCTTGCAGGTGCTCTATACATTACATTTATCTGTCTGATTCCCGAGTTCATGATGGTAGCGTGGAACGTACGTTTCTACTTCGGCGGTACCTCACTACTTATCGTAGTAGTGGTTATTATGGACTTTATGGCACAGGTACAGACTCATATGATGTCTCAGCAATATGATTCTGTGTTGAAGAAAGCTAATCTGAAGGGTTACGGTCGTTAATTCGACGGTAACTCCAGATCAAATTACGGAGTTTAGCAATGAAAGTTCGTGCTTCCGTTAAAAAAATCTGCCGTAACTGTAAGATCATTAAGCGCAACGGTGTTGTGCGTGTGATCTGCAGTGAGCCAAAGCACAAACAGCGCCAAGGCTAATCCGCAGAAATTTTTACTTGAAATACAGGGTGGGTTCGAGTACATTACTCGGCCTACCTTTTGCGTGCAAAAGAAGTAGTATGCCGCCACGTATCCTAAACGGGCTTTGTGGCGGATAATTCTTTATGAAAGTACTAGGAGTGAATAGTGGCCCGTATAGCAGGCATTAACATTCCTGATCACAAGCATTCTGTGATTGCTCTAACAGCAATCTACGGTATCGGTAAAACTCGCGCTCAAGCTATCCTAGCTGAAGTGGGTATTGCTGAAGATGCTAAGATCAGTGAACTAACAGAACAGCAGATCGATCAACTGCGTGATGGTGTAGCTAAATACACTGTAGAAGGTGATCTACGTCGTGAAGTATCAATGAACATCAAGCGTCTTATGGACCTTGGCTGTTACCGTGGTCTTCGTCATCGTCGCAGTCTACCTCTACGTGGACAGCGTACTAAAACCAATGCTCGCACCCGTAAGGGTCCGCGTAAGCCGATCAAGAAATAATCGGAAGGGTAGAGTACAATGGCAAAACAACCAACTCGCGCACGTAAACGCGTTCGCAAGCAAGTAGCTGATGGCGTAGCGCACATTCATGCTTCTTTCAACAACACAATCGTAACCATCACTGACCGTCAAGGTAACGCACTAGCTTGGGCTACTGCAGGTGGTTCAGGTTTCCGTGGTTCTCGTAAGTCAACTCCGTTCGCAGCTCAGGTTGCAGCAGAGCGCGCTGGCGAAATGGCTAAAGAATATGGCCTAAAGAACTTGGAAGTTATGGTTAAGGGCCCAGGTCCAGGTCGTGAGTCAACTATCCGCGCACTAAACGCTGCTGGATACCGCATCACTAACATCGTTGATGCAACTCCGATCCCTCATAACGGTTGTCGTCCACCTAAGAAACGTCGCGTTTAAGTTTCGTTTCTAGGAATATTGGAGAAAGAACATGGCTAGATATTTGGGTCCTAAGCTAAAGCTTAGCCGTCGTGAAGGTACTGACTTATTCCTTAAGTCTGGTATCCGTGCGATCGATACCAAGTGTAAAATTGATAACGCTCCAGGTGTACACGGCGCTCGTCGCGGTCGTCTATCTGAATATGGCGTTCAGCTTCGTGAGAAGCAAAAAGTTCGTCGTACTTACGGCGTTCTAGAAAAACAATTCCGTAACTACTACAAAGAAGCTGCTCGCCTTAAAGGCAACACAGGTGAAAACCTACTTCAGCTTCTTGAAGGTCGTCTTGATAACGTAGTTTACCGCATGGGCTTTGGCGCAACTCGCGCAGAAGCACGTCAGCTAGTTAGCCACAAAGCTATCCTAGTTAACGGTAAAGTTGTAAACGTTCCTTCATTCAAAGTTGCGGCAAACGACGTTGTTTCTATCCGTGAGAAGGCTAAAACCCAATCACGCATCAAAGCGGCTCTAGAAGTTGCTGAACAACGCGAAAAACCAACTTGGATTGAAGTAGATGGTAGCAAGATGGAAGGTACATTCAAGCGTATGCCTGAGCGTTCTGATCTATCAGCTGACATCAACGAACACCTGATCGTCGAACTTTACTCTAAGTAAGGTTTAAACTAAAGAGAGGACACAATGCAGGGTTCTGTAACAGAATTTCTTAAGCCACGTCTAGTTGATATCGAACAGATCAACACGACACACGCAAAAGTAACTCTTGAGCCATTAGAGCGTGGTTTTGGCCACACTCTTGGTAATGCACTTCGCCGTATTCTTCTATCTTCTATGCCGGGTTGTGCCGTAACAGAAGTAGAGATCGAAGGCGTACTTCACGAGTACAGCACTAAAGAAGGCGTTCAAGAAGACATTCTTGAAATCCTACTAAACCTTAAAGGTCTAGCTGTACGCGTTGCCGAAGGCAAAGATGAAGTGTTTATTACACTTAACAAATCAGGCTCAGGCCCTGTGGTTGCAGGTGACATCACCCATGATGGTGATGTAGAGATCGCTAACCCAGAACACGTTATCTGTCATCTAACTGATGACAACGCTGATATCGCTATGCGTATCAAAGTTGAACGTGGTCGTGGTTATGTTCCTGCTTCAGCTCGTATTCACACTGAAGAAGACGAGCGTCCAATCGGTCGCCTACTAGTTGACGCTACTTATAGCCCTGTAGACAAAATTGCTTACAGCGTTGAAGCGGCACGTGTAGAACAACGTACCGACCTGGACAAATTGGTTATCGATATGGAAACCAATGGCACTCTTGAACCGGAAGAAGCTATCCGTCGTGCAGCAACTATTCTTGCTGAGCAATTGGATGCGTTCGTAGATCTTCGTGATGTACGTGTTCCAGAGAAAGAGGAAGAGAAGCCTGAATTCGATCCGATCCTACTGCGTCCTGTAGACGATCTTGAACTAACAGTTCGCTCTGCTAACTGTCTGAAAGCAGAAGCGATTCACTACATCGGTGATCTTGTACAGCGTACTGAGGTTGAGCTACTTAAAACGCCAAACCTTGGTAAAAAATCTCTTACCGAGATTAAAGACGTACTTGCATCACGTGGTCTTTCTCTGGGCATGCGCCTAGAAAATTGGCCGCCAGCGTCTATCGCTGAAGATTAATCGATACTAGTTAGAAGGATTAGGTCATGCGCCATCGTAAGAGTGGTCGTCAACTCAACCGCAACAGCTCACATCGCAAAGCGATGTTCAGCAACATGGCTAGCTCTCTAGTACGTCATGAAGTTATCAAGACTACTTTGCCAAAAGCAAAAGAGCTACGTCGCGTAGTTGAGCCTTTGATTACACTAGCTAAGACTGACAGTGTTGCTAACCGTCGTCTAGCATTTGCACGTACTCGTGATAACGAAGTAGTTGCAAAATTGTTTAACGAACTAGGTCCACGTTTTGCTGCTCGTCAGGGCGGTTACACTCGTATCCTAAAAGCTGGCTTCCGTGCTGGTGATAAAGCTCCAATGGCTTACATTGAGCTTGTAGATCGCCCAGCTGCTGAAGAAGCTGCTGAGTAATCAGTTCGTAAGAACACAAAAAGCCGAGCGTTAAGCTCGGCTTTTTTGTGCCTGTAAAAAACTTATCCCCAAAGACTAGTTAAAGAACCAAGTAAGCCATCACTAGCCCCCTGTGATGTTAGAAACTGCAGGATTAGTGGAGCAAATTGCGACACTAATGCCGGGTCTATACCTAAGCCCTCAAATGTACTCTTCACCGAATCCATGTTGGTAATCATATCGGTAAGGCCAGTCGAGCCAGTAAAGTTGCTTAATCCCGGGATTAAAGAGCTCAATTCGCTAGATTGACTGTCTGAGAGTTGCGACTGTGCAAGGGATAACAGTGCGCCCGCACCACCCGCTGCTTGGGTAGGCGTGACATCAAGTTCGCTGGTAAGAAGATCGGTTAATGGTGTACTTTGTGCCGCATTGATCTGTTCGTTTACTGAATTGGCTAAAGCGCTAAGGTCCGTCTTCTTCTCCTCTTCATCAGAATCAAATAGACCAAAAAAAGCGAAGCTGGGTGCACTAAACACCACTGAAGCAATAACTGGAAGCATCCACCCTTTCATTAGTAACTCCTGTAAACCTATTATTTTTAGATGGACTATAAGTCTAGGCGAGGATCACGGGCGTTGCTGTTAAAAAAACGGCGCTTAAAGCGCCGTTGGTAGTTATTGGTTTAGTGCCTGATCTAGGTCCGCCAAGATATCATCGATATGTTCTATACCTACCGATAGACGAATCATTTCCGGGCTTACGCCGGCACTCTTTTGCTCGTCTTCATTCAACTGGCGGTGGGTCGTAGACGCAGGGTGGCATGCTAGTGATTTAGCATCACCTATATTCACAAGGCGTTTAAAGATCTGTAGTGCGTCATAGAACTTAACGCCGGCTTCATATCCTTCTTTGAGGCCAAATGAAAGGATACTAGAAGGCTTGCCCTGCATGTATTTCTTAGACAGTTCATAGTACTCAGAGCTCTCAAGACCCGCATAGCTTACCCAACTTACTTTAGGGTGGTTTTGTAGGAACTCGGCTACCTTAGCGGCGTTCTCGCAGTGGCGTTCCATACGAAGTGATAGGGTTTCCAGACCCTGCATCAGCAAGAAAGCATTCATCGGCGATAATGCAGAACCAGTATTACGCAGTGGTACAGTGCGAGCGCGGCCGATAAATGCAGCTTCAGCGAATGCCTCGGTATACACCACGCCATGGTATGACGGTTCTGGCTGGTTAAACTCAGGAAATTTATCTGGATAGTTTGCCCAAGGGAATTTACCTGAGTCGATGATCATTCCGCCTAAGGTTGTGCCGTGACCACCCACATACTTTGTTAGGGAGTGAACTACAATATCTGCGCCGTGCTCGATCGGTTTACATACTGCAGGTGTTGCGACTGTATTATCTACAATTACCGGTACGCCTTTAGCATGGGCAATATCTGCGATACCTGCAATATCAGCAATATTGCCTGCTGGGTTGCCGATAGATTCACAGTAAACCGCCTTAGTATTGTCATCAATCAGCTCAGCCAAGGCTTCAGGACTATCATCTTTTGCAAATCTTACATCAATACCAAGGCTTGGAAGCATATGGGCGAACAGTGTATAGGTGCCACCATAAAGCTGAGGCGTGGATACGATGTTGTCACCGTTATGGGCCAGAGTCAGAATTGCATAGTGAATCGCAGATGAACCTGCACTAACTGCAAGACCCGCCAAGCCGCCTTCAAGGGCCGCCATACGCTTCTCCAGCACATCGTTAGTTGGGTTCATGATTCGGCTGTAGATGTTGCCGGGCACCGCTAGGTCGAAGAGGTCTGCACCGTGTTGGGCATCATCAAACTCATAAGCTACGGTTTGATAGATAGGAGTTGCACAAGACTTGGTTGTTGGGTCCGTCTCATAGCCAAAATGGATAGCCAGAGTTTCGTCTTTCATCGTAGTTCCTTCCTTAGTTAGAGCATATTTGTCCGCGAAAACATAAACATGGCATGCTTTAACCAAAAAGAACAACTGGAGTTTTTGAATTTAGAGATTGCATAAAAAAACGGCCTCAATGAGACCGTTTTTAGAGTAGTTTTCGAGATTGAATTACAGGATGTCTAGTAGTTCAACTTCGAATACAAGAGCAGCAAATGGAGGGATCGCTGCACCAGCGCCGCGCTCACCGTATGCTAGGTCTTGTGGGATGTATAGCTTCCACTTAGAACCAACAGGCATTAGTTGAAGTGCTTCAACCCAACCTTTGATTACGCCAGTTACTGGGAACTCAGCTGGTTGACCGCGAGATACAGAGCTGTCGAATACAGTACCGTCAGTTAGTTCACCGTGGTAGTGAACACGTACTTGCTTGTCTGAAGTTGGGATTTCACCGTTACCTTCAACTAGCACTTCGTATTGAAGGCCAGACTCAAGTACAGTTACTTCTGAACGTAGCGCGTTGTCTTTTAGGAAAGCTTCGCCGTCAGCAGCTGCAGCTTTAGCCGCTTCTGCACGTGCTGCTTCAACGCGAGTGTGTAGCTCTTGAAGAGCTTCGTTGATTTCGTCTACAGCGATAGCTGGTTGATCACCAGTTAGAGCAGTTGCGATACCTGCAGCGATAGCGTCAACGTTTAGACCTTCTAGGCCACTGCCAGCAAGTTGCTGACCCATTTGTAGGCCGATACCGTAGCTAGCTTTTTGCTCTACAGTTTCGAATTTTACTTCAGACATGATTGTCTCTCTTCAGTGTTTAGCGAAACGGCAAGCATACCAGTTTCAGACTATGTTTGAAATTCCGCTGACTATGAATGATTCAAAAGCATTAACTTGGGTAAGTTTTTCGTGAAATTCGACCTAAAATAGCACTTAGAAATAGTTTGTTTGTATTCAATGATTTAATTTTTATATATGCTGATAGTTAAGGAATTCTCTAGGGAAATAAGGAATGAATCGGCGTAAACGCTCGAAGCGACATACAGAATTATTGGCAGAAAAGTTTCAGAACATTCAATGGAAGAACCTGCCGAGCAGCATCAAAGGTGTCCTTGGTGGTGTATCTGTTTCCCTGCCTAGCTTTCACCGTCGAGCCTTGATGGTAGCCGTGCCGATCACCTTAATCGCCATATTGATTCCGCTTCCTAAGAAGATCAGCACCGCTGAAAACAACCCCACACAACCAAATCAGCGCGTCGCGGTACCTATTAATACCCGTGGTCTAAGCGAGCAATCGGTAGCGGCTAAGGGCGTTAAACAGGAGCCGATTACTGCCGAGCAGGTACAGCAGCGTCAAGAATGGGTGGAGTATGAGGTAAAGTCCGGTGACACACTAGCGAATGTTTTTCGCAATAACGGTCTGAGTATGACTGAGTTAAATGCTCTAGCTAGGATTGAAGGTGTCGATAAACCCCTGAGTCGCATCAGACAGGGGCAATTGGTGCGCTTTAAGCGAGACGACGATGGTCGCCTCGACATCCTTCAGCTAGAAAATGGTAATGACTCTATCATGTTTTTCCGTCTGTCCGACGGTGGCTTTGCACGTAGTAAATAGTCAGGCTCTGCGACGCATATCCACGTGCGGGATACCATCCTCTAGGTAGACCTCAGAATAGGCCTCAAAGCCGTGCTTAGAATAAAAGTTTCTAAGATGGTTTTGCGCACCTATCTCAATATCTTGCTGAGGCCACAGGGCTTCACATTCCGACACGGCTTTCTTCATTAGGTCGTGCCCAAGCTTTTTCTCACGCCACTTCTCTGATACTGCAACGCGTCCGATGCTAACACTAGGATAAGATGCACCAGCGGGCAGTAATCTGGCTACTGCCACTATCTCATCATCTACAAAGCCAATCAGATGGTGTACACCTTCGAGTATGTCTTTATTGTCCAGTTCGGGATAAGGGCAGTCTTGTTCAACCACAAACACATCAACCCTGAGCTTTAGCATCTGATAAAGAAGGTGCGGATCTAACTGCTCAAATTTCAATGTTTTCCACTGCAACATGCTTCATACATCCCTATTGGTTATAAAAAATTCAAATATAGAATTTCAGGTTATACCGTTATCGCGTGATAATCGAGCTAAATCTGATAGTGAGACACAGCCATGCTAGATACCGTTATCCCGTTTACGCCCAAACCCGCGTACGACTCAAAGCTTCCTTTTTCAGTGTTAGACAAAGGAGAGGTGGCTTTGATCGGAGCGGGGCCTGGCGACCCTGAACTACTGACCATAAAGGCGTTGAATATGCTCAGGCAAGCCGAGGTTATTCTGTATGACTACCTAGTATCGGAAGAGATCCTATCCTTAGCTCCGAGCGATGCGGTTTTAGTCTGTGTGGGTAAACGTGCGGGGAAACACAGTGTGCCTCAGCAAAAGACCAATCAGTTACTGGTCGACTTTGCTAAGCAAAATTATCGAGTGGTAAGGCTTAAAGGTGGCGACCCATTTATCTTTGGTCGCGGTGCAGAAGAGTTAGAGGTATTGGTCGATGCCGGGGTTAACTTCCAAGTGGTTCCGGGTATTACCGCTGCCTCAGGTGCAACGGCATACGCAGGTATTCCTCTGACTCACAGAGATTATGCTCAATCGGCCATGTTTGTTACTGGGCACTTGAAGCAGGAATCAGATAACCTAGATTGGTCGACCTTATCTCGAAAAAATCAAACTTTGGTGGTGTATATGGGGCTGATGAAGTCCGAATATATTCAAAGCCAGCTGCTGAGCTTTGGTCGTGGGGGAAGCACACCCATTGCCGTTGTTGAACGTGGCACGACCTCGGCGCAAAAGGTGTTATTTGGTAGTTTGAATGAGCTTAATGAGCTTGCCAAGCAAGCTGAAGCGCCAGCATTGTTGGTGGTAGGGGAAGTAGTGGCCTTGGGTAAGAAGTTGGCTTGGTTTGAGCCTGCCCTTAACGAACAGGCTCAAGAGATGGCGTTATAGATTATTCGTCATCATATGGCTGGATCTCAACACCATTGATGAGATATCCAGTTTGCGCAAGCTCGTGTTCAACGGTTTGCGCCTTTAGTTCACCCACGACATACACCACATCCCACAACTGTTGCACCGGTGCTCCGGATGGGAACTTCACATAGATGATCTGGTTTGGTGGCGGTGGCGGAACGTGGATACAGGCACCAAAATAAGGTACCAGCAGGAATTCAGTCACTTTATTTGCATCACCCTCAAGCGGGATAACGAAACCTGGAATTCTAACTTCGCTGCCATCGAGTTCGGTACGCACTGTACCTATCATGTTTTGCTTTGCTTGGCCGCCGTCATGGTTGAGTGCCGCTGGCATACCTTCCGTATCAAACTGCGCGCGCTCACTCTCAGGGATCAAATCAATCCAGTTAAGTTTGAGCGGCTCTGCATGAGCCATTGCACTGCCAACAATGAGTAGCAGTAGCGAAAAAATCTGAGTCAGTCTTTTCATACTTTATCTCTTAGATTCGAATGGTCATACCGTCAGCCAATGACTGTCGATACGCTCTAAATGCTGGAATGAAGCCAATGATCACCCCTGCAATTAGCACCAGTCCCATAAGCATCCATTCGTAACTGGTTAAGAAGTTAAGCTCAATACTGATCCCGTACTGATGCTGAATAAAGGGTTTTATAACCGCAAGCAGTGCATAGAGTCCAGCAATACCAGTTATTATTCCTGCAAATGTCAGGGCGGTGGCTTCACTTACTAAGAGTACAAACACATGTCTCGGTCGTGCGCCCATAGCTCTCAAGATAGCCATCTCTCTGCGTCTCTCTTGCAGGCTGGTAAGAAGACTACTAAGCATACCTAATAGACCGGCGACAACCACGAAACCTGACACAGCCAGTAACGCTTGTTCAGCAACTGACATCATGCCCCAAAGCTCATGAAGAGCAATACCAGGCAAGATAGCCGATAGAGGCTCCTTGTTATAGGTATTGATCTGGCGCTGTAGGGCGAAGGTCTGGATCTTAGACTTCAGACCCAGCATAAAAGCGGTGATTTGCTGGGGTTGAAAGTCCATCTTTTTCAGTACGTCGGCACCTGGGTTATTGCCCATATTAGTGCCTGACTCCCAACCAACGTGTATCGCCTCTATTGCTTCAAGGGAGACGTGTACCGTCTTATCAACTGGTGTGCCTGTTGGTGCTAGGATACCCACAACCTTAAACGGTAGATTATCGTGACGAGCAAATCCTACGTCTGATATACCATGGGCAATGATGATCTCCGTGCCAATCTTGTAGCCGAGCTCTCTTGCGACATCGGCACCGATTACCGTCTCAAACAGGCTGTTAAACTCACGACCTTCGCTCAGTTCAATATGCTGCTTCTGGCCATATTTATAGTGGTCAAAGTAAGCCTGTGTAGTACCCATAACACGGAAGCCTTTATGGGAATCACCAAGCGAGATAGGAATAGCCCAATCTACAGCGGGGTTTTGACTGAATTCTTCGAAGCTTTTCCAGTCGATATTATTGGTAGCATTGCCGATACGAAATACCGAGTAGAGTAATAGGTTCACCTGTCCAGAGCGAGCACCTACTATGAGGTCAGTACCTGAGATGGTGTTGGCGAAGCTATTTTTGGCTTGGGTTCGAATGCGCTCTACGCCTAGTAGCAGAATCACTGAGATAGCTACAGTCAGTATGGTGAGGATCGCTGTGGTCTTGCGGTTGGCGAGACTCTTCCACGCTAAATGTGCGGTCGCTTTCATTATTAAATAGCTCCCGTTTTAATTAGATTGATGTCTTGCAGGTTTAAACCTGTGTTGAATAGCTTCTCTAGTGTCGGGTCATGACTCACGAATACTAGAGTTGAGTCAGCTTCTTTAGCTTGTTCCATTAGAAGTTCGATAAAGGCAGTACGGTTAGCATAATCCAAGGCTGAGGTTGGCTCATCGGCGATGATGAGTTGGGGCTTTCCGATAATCGCTCGAGCCGCCGCAACACGCTGCTGCTGTCCGATACTGAGCTCAATCACAGGCTTATTTAGCAGTTCTTCTGGCAAATGAAGGCGCTTGAGGAGGCGCTTAGCTTCGACTTTGAGGTCGCAATCGGCTCCCTGTTTACGCTTTTTAGAGAAGTGACATGGCAGAACCACATTGTCGACGACAGAAAGGTAGGGCAACAGATTAAATTGTTGAAAGATATAGCCAATATTATCAGCTCGAAAGCGGTCTCGCTGGGTTTGAGATAGTGAAGCAAGCTCAGTATCTAATACCTTCAATGAACCGCTGTCGCAGCTAGTAATACCTGTAAGTAGGCTTAGTAATGTGGATTTACCACAGCCACTCGGGCCCTTGATAAACACGTGCTCGCCACGTTTCACCTCAAGGTTATGGATATCTAGGGTAGGTTTTGGGGCATCCGGCCAAGTAAAACGTACGTCCTTAAGATCGATGACAGTCTCAGACACAAGAATTCCTAAGTAAAAGAGGGCTTAAAAAACTGGCCACCTCAGTGGCCAGTTAATCTTACAGCTTGATTACTGTGTTGTTTTTTACAAGCTCAGTAGCTACTTGAGCATTGTCTGTTAGTAGGTTTACATTAACGCGCTCAGTGCTTGGGAATAGGTCAAACCATGCCGTATCAATCTGGCTTAGCTTAGATACGTCTTTGCATTGAAATTGATAAGCGATGTCGAATTCGCCGTGGCCGCCTTCACCATGGTCGTGATCGTGGTGGTCATGACCTGCGTGGTCGTCATGATGGCCGTGCTCGTCATGGTCATGGCCTTTGTGGTCGTCATGATGGTCGTGCTCGTCGTGGTCATGGCCTTTGTGGTCGTCATGATGGTCATGCTCGTCGTGGTCATGGCCTTTGTGGTCGTCATGATGGTCATGCTTGTCATGGTCATGCCCGTGATCATCATGGTCGTCTTGACCTAGAGTGTGGCTGATCTCAGCAGACTGAAGCTCACAGCCAGCTGTCTGAGTAAAGGTTAGGATAGAATCCGCCTTATTTAGAGTTGCGATAGCCGACTCAAGTTGTTGCTTTTGCTCGTCCGTTTTAGGTGCGTGCTCAAAGCCAACTACGTCAGCTCCTGGAGCGATGATTTCTACTAGTAGATCTTGGCCATCTTGAGCGATGTTGAACTCGACGCTACCGTGAACGTGAGCGCCGTGTTGGCGAAAGTTTTCTTCTGCATGAGCTGAAACAGAGGTCACTGCTAGAGCGAGAGCGCTCATAGTAAAAAGGGGGTTTACAGCTTTTATCATTGTTCTAATCACCTATAGATGGAAAGTCGGCGCATTGTAGCGCCGAATTTTTGCATTCATATTTCTTTGCGGCATATCAGCTGCAAAGGTTGGACAGCTAAGCCCTTAAAAAGTTGAGCTTTACAGGTTTTCTTTTAGCAGAGTAATAACCTGTTGTACCTCTGTAGAGGTGAGCTCGCCCTCTTTAGCCCATAGGATGTTGCCGTCTTTATCTTGAACCGCGATCATTGAGGTCTTGGGTTCAAGATCCCACGCCTTAGCCACAGCTCCATCTTCGTCTAGCACGATGGAAGAGTGAGGAAATTCACGCTTACTATCTTCTGCGCTCGACTTTACAAATGAGCCCGTACCCCAGACAGAATCGTCTTGGTTCACTATGGTCGTAGTCTGGTATTTATCCTGCGGGAAGTCGGCTTCAATAATGGCATCTATCATAGGCTTGTTTAGAGCCTTAGCTGCCGAGCGTCCAGCAATCGCTTGGATCACTCGAGTCTTACCGACCATGCTCGCTGAATCCCAATTATGATATGTTATATCATCTTGTGCCACCATCACTTCACCATGGCTTGTAACACTTACCTCTGGAGCCTGTTCTCCAGTATTAAGATTCAGAGCCCAAGAAGAGAAAGGTAGAGTCATACCCAGCAAGGCGACCAAGTGTTTTGCTTTCATATGTACGTCCGTTGTTGTTCCACAGAATTAATCGGCTTTAAGTATATGTTAAATCGAATATTTTACATCAGAGCTTAGTCATTTTGTGGTGGAAAGCAGACGCCCGTCCCGCCGATCCCACAATAGCCATTTGGATTCTTAGCCAGATATTGTTGGTGGTATTCTTCGGCTAGATAGTATGGGCCGGCTAGTTTTATCTCAGTAGTGATATTGGCTATTCCAGACTGAGAGAGAAGTTGTTGATAGGCTGCGAGCGTTGTCTCTGCTGTTGTTTGTTGCTCATCATTGTAAGTGTAAATAGCAGAGCGATACTGAGTACCCCTATCGTTACCTTGACGCATGCCTTGGGTTGGGTCGTGTTTTTCCCAAAACACTTGCAACAAGCTTTCTAAAGAGAGCTTGCTCGGGTCATAGATGATACGAACCACTTCAGTATGGCCGGTGCGTCCACTACATACCTCTTCATAGGTTGGGTTTTGTGTAAAGCCGCCAGCGTAGCCTACGGAGGTAGAAATCACGCCTTCAAGATTCCAGAACAAACGCTCTGCGCCCCAGAAGCAACCTAAGCCCAATAGAATTTCTTGGCAACCATTTGCCGGCGCTGCGGTCAAATCAGTGTGGTTGACGAAATGCGTCGCCCCGCTCAGGATAGGTGTATCGCGTCCTGGCAAAGCTTCTAGCTCCGAGATCATTGTTTGTTTGTCAAACATAGGGGCTCCTTGCAAAAGATTGAGTAATCGGAATTTTTTTCCCTGTTCAATCCTTTATACTATGGCGTTATCGATTTGGATACACTCCTCATCATAGTCTCACTACAGGAAGTATTGTAACCCTCACCAATGGTTAAGCGTTTCATAAGGAATTGTTTGGCACTCGCCTGCTTGGGTGTCAGTCAATGGAGTTTCGCCGAAGCAACTCTCAACGTTGAAGGATTGTCTGGAGAGATCCAAGACAACGTCGACGTGTACCTTTCTGCCATACCGGAAGAGGATTATTCCACTTCACTGCGCTTCCAATCCCGTGTTGAAGAGAGCATCACTCAGGCCCTTCGAGCTATGGGCTATTACTATCCAACCTTGACCTTTATTGTTAATGAAGAAGAGGAAGAGCTGAACGTTACCGTTGAGCTCGGTCAGCCGGTATTAATAGAAGAATTGGATATCAAGCTTAGCGGTGAAGCTAAAGATGACCCTGCATTTCAGAGACTGCTGAAGAATACTCCGCTGAAAGTGGGCGCTCGTCTGAATCACGGTCAATACGATGCCTTAAAATCTGAACTACGTAATCTGGCGTTGAAGCGAGGTTACTTTGAGGGGGATTTTTCTCTTGCCCGATTAGAGGTTGCGCCCGAGCTTAATCAAGCCTTTGTTAGACTTCACTATGAAAGTGGTTTGAGGTATCGCTTTGGCCCTGTAAGGATCTCAGGTTCGCAGATCGAGGAAGATCGCGTGCGATCCGTGGTTCCTTTCGAGCAAGGCGATCCGTATCTTGCCAGTGATGTGGGACAGCTAAACCAGAATCTCTCAAGTACAGATTGGTTTTCATCTGTGTACGTAGAGCCTAACTTAGAGGGAGTAGGCTCTGGCAATCGCGAATTGCCAATGACTATTCAGCTAGCGCCTCAGTCTCGTCACCAGGTTGAAACCGGTCTAGGTGTCTCTACCGATGTCGGAGTTCGAGGTAAGCTTTCCTGGAAGCGTCCATGGCTCAATGAACAAGGGCACAGCTTTGACAGTAGCTTTGAGTTGTCAGTGCCTGAACAGCAGGTGGTGGTCGGCTATAAGATCCCGCTAGAGGACGTGCTCAAAGAGTACTATCGAATCCAGTATGGTATGAAATACTTGGATAATAATGACACCATCAGTTTCGAGTCTAGTTTGGGCCTTGAGAGGCACTGGGAACTGGATAGCGGTTGGCACCGCACCGTATTTATCCGCCTATTGAATGAAGACTTTACTCAGGGTACTCAGGAAGACAGATTTACCATGTTGCTTCCAGGGATCTCATACTCGAAGACGCGTGCTCGAGGTGGTGCTATGCCAATGTGGGGTGATAAGCAGTCGATTACCTTTGAATATGGTGATGAAGCGGTCTTGTCTGAGGCGCGTGTGCTTCGCGTGCAAGGCCGAAGCGCTTGGATTCGTAGCCTGGGCCGAAACCACCGTGGACTGTTTAGGGTCGATGGCAGTGCCAACTTCACCGAATCTGTGTTTGATTTGCCTCCGTCGCTACGTTTCTTTGCTGGTGGTGATAACAACCTGCGTGGCTACGAGTACGAGTCCATATCTCCAAAAGATAGCGAGGGTAAGTTAACCGGTGCTAAATATATGGTCACCAGTAGCCTAGAGTATCAATATAGGATTTATGGAAACTGGTGGTTGGCGGCCTTCGTCGATTACGGCGATGCATGGAATGACACTCCAGAGTGGAAAACCGGTACCGGCTTTGGTATCCGCTGGGCGTCGCCAGTGGGCCCTGTAAGGCTTGATTTGGGCTTTGCCCTTGATGCCGAAGAAGGCACAGATAAATATCAGATTCACTTTGGCTTGGGGCCTGAATTGTAATGGCGCAGACAGAAACGCAAACTCCAGACAAAAAATCCAAAAAGGATGCGAAGAAAAACCGTCCTTTCTGGAAGCGTTTGTTGTGGGCCATTACTCACCTTTCTCTAGGCATGTTGGCGCTGATCGTCCTTGTTCTAGCGCTACTCTATTTCCTTCTGTTTACTAACTCGGGCCTGCGAAGCATTGTTTGGGGTGCAGAAAAGTTTGTTCCTGAATTTAAGGTGCAAGAAGTCGATGGTGCGTTACTCACCGATTTCCGTTTGTACAATGTCGAGTACATCAACCCAGACCTATTTGTTGATTTCCAAGCTCAAAAACTTGAGTTGGATCTAAAGCTTCGTTGTATCCCTAGAGCTGAGCTTTGTGTAGATACTCTAGGTTTGGAAGGGGCTAAGTTTGCACTCACTGATGTTGTGCCAAGTGAAGAACCTCAAGCCGAAGAGCCAAGCGAGCCATTGCGTTCTATCTCTATACCATTCGGTATTGGGGTGAAGATCAGTCGGCTTTATCTGGATCACGTGGATCTGGATATCCTAGGAACCAAGGTGGCGTGGCGAGAGTTTGATACCGGCGCTCAGATGCGCTTTGACAGCTTAACTCTAACGCCAACCCGCTTTGATGGTGGGCGAGTTGAACTGCCTCAAAGTGAAGAAACAGCCCCGGCAGAGCCAGAGCCTAAAACCGACCCCAATGCACCTATCGTATTGCCTGAGGTGTGGATTCCGCTGAGCGTTAATATTCAAGATATTACGGTAACCGATTTTAAGCTCATCAATCCAGACGTTGAGATTGAGAGAGCGAATTTGGTGGGTTTTGCTGAGGGTAATAAGGTCAATATCCAGAACTTCGATCTGGCCATGCCTCAGATTGAGCTCAATCTAGATGGAAGTACTGAACTGATTGGGGATTACCCCTTGGATCTTGAAGCTAAGGCCAAGGTCAAGCAAACAGATCTCGCAGGACAATCCCTGACCCTAAATGCTGAGGGTAGTGTTGCCGACCTTACTCTGCAGGCCACACTGCGTGACCTCATGGTCGCTGACTTGGATGCTAAATTACAGCCTTTAGATCCTAAATTTCCATTTGATATTGACCTATCTAAGGCGCAGCTGCAGTGGCCACTGAGTGGCAAAGCGGATTATACAGCACAGATAGCGTCACTAAAGGCTGCTGGTATTTTAGATGACTACTCGCTCAACCTAATGGGTGCGGCACAGGGAACACAGATCCCAGATGTTGACCTGGTCGTTGAAGGGCGAGGCAGTCTAGAGCAGATCGATCTTAGCGATATAGATATCAAGTCCCTAGGCGGCGAGTTAAAAGGTAAGGTTTTAGCCAACTGGGCCAAGCTAGTCTTTTGGGAGGCTGATCTTCAGTTAGATCAAATCCAGCCAGGTACATATTGGCCTGAAGCAGAGGGAAATATCAGTGGTGAACTGCAAACCTCAGGCCGGTTAACCTCTGCTGGTGGTTGGGAGGTAGAACTTCCTAAACTCGATATCGATGGCATATTCCGAGACTACCCTCTAAACGTAAATGGCGCGCTGGATGCCAAAGATGTTCAGGGGAATGGCCAATTCTGGCTGGATACGCCTGGGCTTGTGGTTGCCCATGGTCAAAACCGTATTCGCTTGTCTGGTAATTTAGATAAAACCTGGAATCTGGATGCCAAGCTGGATATCCCTGAGCTTGAACACTCTGTGCCCGAGGTTGAGGGTGCAGTAATTGGTGATGTAGAGCTTCGAGGTGAGCAAAATACGCCAGAGGTCATTCTAGACTTAGCTGTTAACAAGCTAGCTTGGCAAGACCAATTAACCATTGAGACAGTGACCCTCAAGGGCGATGTTGTGCCACTTCCGGCTCCGAAAGGGCAAATGACCCTAGGTGTGAGTCAGCTCGACTATCAAGGGCAGAAGGTTAATACCAGTGAGTTTAATTTCAACGGCTCTCAAGAAGCGCATAGATTTGATTTCAATATCGATTCTGAGATGGTTAAGGGCTCACTGAGCGTTGAAGGTGGAGCGAAACAAGAGCCTGATTTGGTTTGGAAAGGCCGCCTAAACTCGGCTCAATTTACCACAGTGCAAGGGAATTGGCGTCTCGACCATCCACCAGAGCTCTCCTTCGATTTAGCAAAACAAGAGGCGTTTGTTCAGGCTCATTGCTGGGTGCAGTCGCAATCTCGTGTCTGCTTGGATAGGGATGTTACTGCTGGCCAATCGGGAGAGGTATTCGCCAGCATCAGTGAATTTGACTTCTCACAGATCCAGTCGCTACTCCCTCAAGAAACCAAGGTTAAGGGTGAGCTCAATGCCACCGCTCGTGCCAAATGGGCACCGAATGCCTTGCCTGAGGTGGAGCTTCAGGTTGAACTGCCGTCGGGCAGTGTGACTCAGAAGTTAGATAGACCTTTGGTTGTAGGCTGGGATGACATTGCGCTTAACGCTAGCTTGATAAAGGACAATCTAAAAGCGGATTGGATGATCGACCTAAATAATAATGGTGATATCAAAGGTAATCTAGCTCTCACCAACGTCTCGAAAGAGAGTAAGCAGATAGATGCGCGCTTACAGCTAGAAGCGCTGACACTGAAGATGCTTGAGCCTATGTTTGGTGAGTTCAGTGAGGTAGGAGCGGACATCAATAGTGACCTAAGAATCAAGGGGCCTGCATTGCAGCCGCAGGTTCTGGGCGACCTTAAGATAGAGAATATAGTGGCACAGGGTGATGTGACTCCTATCGATATCAAATCTGGCGACCTCACCTTGAGCTTCTCAGGCTATCAAGCTGTGTTGGATTCTAAGATAGTGACCCAAGAAGGGCATCTCGACCTAACTGGTGACGCGGATTGGACCTCATTAGATGACTGGCATGCTAACGTGAACCTGTCTGCGGACGAACTTTTAGTGGATATCCCGCCTGAGGTAAAAGCCAAGGTTTCTCCAAATATCTCGGTCGCGGTCACTCCGGGGCTTATCGATGTGAATGGTGAGGTGAGACTACCTTGGGCTCGAATCGAGGTCGAAGAGTTGCCACCATCGGCGATTTCAGTTTCTTCCGACGAGGTAATCCTTGATAGAGACCTTAAGCCGGTGAATGAGGGCGATGAGTTCCCATTCGAGATCCGCTCTAACATTAAGGTGATCATAGGTAATGACTTTAAGCTGGTGGCCTTTGGTTTGAAAGGTGGCCTTATTGGTGAACTGAACGTTTCGCAAAAGAATAATGCGCCTTTCATTCTTGGCGAGGTGAACATCGTCGATGGTTCGTATCGCTCCTTTGGTCAGGACCTGATCATCGATGAGGGTAAGGTGCAGTTTAATGGCCCGGCGGACCAACCGTATTTGTCCATTAAGGCGATACGTAACCCTGATAACACCGAAGACGACGTGGTCGCGGGTATTCGTGTTACCGGTCCTGCGGATGAGCCTAGCATCGAAGTATTCTCTGAACCATCCATGCCACAGGCAAACGCCCTTTCTTATATTCTACGTGGTCAGGATATAGATAGTGGTGGTGGTGGTGATACCATGACTACAGCCCTGATCGGCTTGAGTTTGGCTCAGAGTGGTCGCCTAGTCGGTGAGATAGGTGAGGCCTTCGGTGTGAGTGACCTGCAATTGGATACTGCCGGAACGGGCGATGACTCACAGGTAACCGTAAGTGGTTATATACTTCCAGGATTACAGGTGAAATATGGTGTGGGTATATTCGAGTCTATCGGTGAATTTACCTTCCGTTACCGAATCATGAAGGATCTCTATCTTGAGGTGATATCGGGCACAGACAGCGCCGTCGATTTGCTGTATCAATTTGAGTTTAACTAGAACAGGTTTTGGAGCAAGGAAGATGCAACATCTGGTTTTTGTTTATGGAACCCTGCGTCAAGGGGAGAGCAACCACTACTTCTTAGAGCAGAGCGAGTTGCTGGGCATGTTTGAGACCAAGCCAGAATTTGCTCTGTTTGATCTAGGTGCTTATCCGGGACTAGTGGACGGCCATGATGCCATCGTTGGCGAAGTATATCGCATTAGCGACGAAGTGCTAGGTAAGCTAGATATCCTTGAGGATGTACCAACGGAGTATCGACGTGAGACCATAGATACTCCGTATGGGGAGGCTTGGATCTATCTATACCAGGGTGCAGAGAGCGGTAAGGCGATAGAGTCCGGAGATTGGAATTTAAGGAATTAGCCAGTCCGTTAGTGGTCGCGTCTGTATGCGTTTATCGAGCAGGCGCTGATCGTGTTTGTAGTCTTGATTCTCAGCAACCACCCAAGGCTGATTATGGTATTTAGCCAAAGCCTTAACCAGTTGCGCAAAGTTCCAACCGGTTTGTGCATTGCTGTCCACATGATACAGACCAGCTTCATTTTTCTCGATTAACTTGAACAGCACCTCAGCGGTATGCTTCATGTGAGAGGTTGCTGGGATCCAGGCTGAGCTAGCATCGATCTTACCGTGCTCATCCATTATGGCATGCAGAAATTCCAACATGTTGTTTCCGCCGCGCTTATCTCCTATCTGCCAACCTAAGCGAGCTATCATAGCATCTGGGTTTGCCTGCCAGATGGCATCTTCACAGCGGATCTTGTATTGCCCATAGGGGTCATTGCCCTCTCTCGGGCTCTCTATCTGGTAAGGACCATTGTGCTCTGCATCGAACACCATAGCCGTGCTGGTAAAGAGGTAAGGACGTTGGTTTTCTTTCGCCCAGTTAGCTAGCCAAGCGGCCCACTCTTCACTTCCCATTGCAAGATGACAGATGGCGTCAGGGTTAGTTTCAGATATGAATGTGCGACTCGCACTTTCATCGTCAGGAGAGATGCTGTGATGATCCCAACCAATGACTTCCCAGCCTAGTAATTCGAAATAGTCAGCAACGACCGGAGCTAAAGTGCCTGTCAATCCAGTGATAAGTAATCTTTTCATCGTTTTGTTTCGTAAGGTTTTTTTGTCAGATTAATCCTTCAAGGTGTGAGTTACGACAGCAAACGGTGAAAATTTTGAAACACCTCGCCTTTGGTAGGGTAATCTAGAAAATGTGCATGGATGCAGAGGAAGAAAGATATGAAGTTATGGATAAGTGTATTAATGACAATGCTACTCACAGGCTGTGTGGGCCTACCAGAGAAAGTCACGCCGGTTAATGACTTTGAGCTCGAGCGTTATCTCGGAAAATGGTATGAGGTTGCGCGCTTGGATCATTCGTTTGAGCGGGGAATGAATCAGGTCACAGCCGATTACTCGATGCGAGAGGACGGCGGAGTAAAGGTGCTCAATCAGGGCTACTTGGTTGAGGATGACGAGTGGAAGAGTGCAGAGGGTAAGGCTTATTTTGTTGAAGCTGAAGACACTGGCTATCTCAAGGTCTCTTTCTTTGGCCCTTTCTACGGCTCTTACGTGGTGTTTGAGCTAGACAAGCAAGACTATCAGTACGCCTTTATATCGGGACCAAACCACGATTACCTATGGTTTCTTTCGCGCACACCACAAGTGAGTGATGAGCTTAAACAAGACTTTATTGCGCAGGCGAAAAGTCTCGGCTTTGATACCGAGCAGATAATCTGGGTTGATCAGAAATAAAAAAAATGGGCGTCGAGGACGCCCATTTTTATTAGTGGTCTGGGTTATCGCGAAGGAAACCGTGTAGAGTTTCAATCATGTTGGTCGAGCCCACAAAGAACGGAACACGTTGGTGCAGTTCTTCCGGCTTGATCTCCATGATGCGTTGAACACCATCAGTCGCCATACCGCCAGCTTGCTCAATTAGGAATGCCATTGGGTTGCATTCGTACAGTAGACGCAGCTTGCCTTTCGGATAAGCACGTGTGCTTGGGTATAGGAATATACCACCAAGCAGAAGGTTACGGTGGAAGTCAGATACTAGAGAGCCAATATAGCGAGAGGTATATGGGCGCTTGCCTGCTTCGTCTTCTTCCTGACAGTATTTGATGTACTTCTTCACTCCAGTCGGGAAGTTGATGTAGTTACCTTCGTTGATAGAGTAGATGTAACCCTGTTGAGGAACACGCATATCTTCGTGTGATAGGCAGAATGAACCGATAGATGGGTCGTAGGTAAAGCCGTGTACACCCTTACCAGTTGTGTAAACCAGCATGGTAGATGAACCGTAGATCACGTAACCAGATGCAACCTGCTCAGTACCAGGCTGTAGGAAGTCACGATCCTCTGCCGGACCACCGATTGGAGATAGGCGGCGGTAGATAGAGAAGATAGTACCTACAGATACGTTTACATCGATGTTGCTAGAGCCATCTAGTGGATCCATTAGCACCACGTATTTAGCTTTTTGGTTCAGTTCGCTGTCGAAGGCTACTGCGTAATCTTCTTCTTCACTGGCAATACCACAAACCTGATCGCGATTTTCTAGCGCAGCCTTGAAGGTATCGTTTGCTAGTACGTCTAGCTTTTGTTGAGCTTCACCTTGAATGTTCTCTTCACCTGCAGCGCCTGTAATATCAACTAGGCCAGCCTTGTTGATTTCACGGTGTACGACCTTAGCCGCTAGGTTAATAGAGGACAAAAGCGACGAAAGTTCACCACTTGCATGGGGGAAATCATGCTGTTTCTCAATGATGAATTCGCCAAGAGTTCTAAGATTGGACATTGGGGGTAGTTCCGTTCTATTTGTATGACAAGTTCTTTTTTTAAGCGATAGTACACTACAAATCTACACTACAAAACATATTACGAGTCAAAAACTAAGCGATCAGACTCACATATTTTTTAATTTTTATAAATTGAGTTGAATGACTACGCTCTCATGTTGAGAGCTGTGTAGTTTTTGCTCGTAATCGGTCAACTGTTTGCAAACTACCTTGAGCTTAAAATCTTATACACGCACAATAACTTGCAGTATGGCAAATACCCTGTAAGCGAATGGAAACACTATGCATATTCACATCTTAGGCATCTGCGGCACCTTTATGGGAGGCGCAGCGGTCTTGGCAAAGCAATTGGGACATAAGGTCACTGGTAGCGACGCCAATGTTTATCCTCCGATGAGCACTTTGCTGGAATCGGAAGGGATAGAGATCATTCAGGGTTACGACCCATCTCAACTAGACCCTGCACCAGATCTTGTTGTGATAGGTAATGCCATGAGTCGTGGCAACCCATGTGTTGAATATGTGCTTAACCATAACCTCAAATACACCTCTGGCCCTCAGTGGCTTCAAGAATTCTTGTTGCATGACCGTTGGGTACTGGCAGTAGCGGGTACTCATGGTAAAACCACTACCTCAAGCATGTTGGCTTGGATCCTAGAAGATTGTGGCTATCAGCCAGGCTTCTTGGTGGGCGGTGTTCTTGGAAACTTCGACCAATCAGCACGCCTTGGTGAGAGTATATTTTTTGTGGTTGAGGCCGATGAGTACGATAGTGCCTTCTTTGATAAGCGCTCTAAGTTTGTCCACTATCATCCACGTACCCTGATAATGAATAACCTAGAGTTCGATCACGCAGATATCTTTGATGACCTAGAAGCTATCAAGCGCCAGTTCCATCACTTGGTGCGCACAGTTCCGGGTAATGGTCGTATCTTTGCCCCTATCGATGATGCGGCCTTGAATGATGTATTAGAGCGAGGCTGTTGGAGTGAGAAGGAGTTTTCCCATCAAGAGTGGCAAGTAAATAAACTGCGTGCCGATGGTAGTTGCTTCGATGTGTTGTTCCAAGGTGAGGTTGTTGGGCAGGTTAATTGGAACCTAGTGGGTGACCATAACGTGAATAACGCCTTAATGGCGATTGCTGCGGCAAGACACGTAGGTGTGGTGCCTGAACTTGCCTGCGAGGCCTTAGCTAAATTTATCAATACCAAGCGCCGTCTAGAGCTTAAGGGTGAAGTTGGCGGTGTGACTGTCTACGATGACTTCGCTCATCACCCAACAGCGATTGAGCTGACACTCGATGGTTTGCGTAACAAGGTGGGTCAACAGCGCATTCTTGCTGTAGTGGAGCCTCGCTCTAGTACCATGAAGATGGGCGTGCATAAGGATAGTTTAGCTAACTCACTCAAGATTGCCGATCAGGTTTATCTATATCAACCAGAGACCATAGATTGGTCTGTGGAAGAGGTGGCGGAGCAGTGTTCTCAGCCGAGTCTGGTATCAGACTCGGTGCAAGAGTTAGTGAATGCGCTGGTGGAGAACAGTCAGCCTAATGACCATATCCTGATTATGAGTAACGGCGGATTTGAAGGAATCCATACTAAACTGTTACAAGCTCTGGAAGCGAAATCTACGAACGAATGACCATGATTAAGAAGTCAAAACAGATCACCCTTGCAATGACCGGCGCCTCAGGTGCCCCTTATGGTTTGGCGTTGCTGAAAAAGCTAGTTGAGGCGGAGTATCAGGTGTTTGTGCTGGTCTCCTCTGCAGCGCGTGTGGTGCTTGCTACTGAGCATGACCTTAAACTGCCTAGCGGACCTAGTGCGATGCAAAGCAAGCTGGTGGAGCATCTGGGATGTGGCGAAGATTCGATTGTGGTGTGTGGTAAAGAGGACTGGTTCTCGCCAGTGGCTTCTGGCTCTGCTGCGCCTAGGCAAATGGTGGTGTGTCCGTGTTCAGCAGGCACACTTGCGTCTATCTCTCACGGTATGTCAGACAACTTGATTGAGCGTGCTGCGGATGTAGTGCTTAAGGAGCGCGGTCAGCTTATTCTTATGGTTCGTGAAACCCCATTCTCTACCTTGCATCTAGAGAACATGCTTAAGTTGTCTAAGATGGGCGTAACCATAATGCCGGCGGCACCTGGTTTTTATCATAAACCCGAGACCATTCAGGATTTGATCGACTTTATGGTGGCTCGAGTGCTGGACCATCTAGGAGTCGACCAGACCCTAGTGCAGCCTTGGGGCTACGACCAGAGAGAGTCCAAATAGCTCTTATAAACTGAAAAGGGGTTGGTGTTTCACCAACCCCTTTTTGTTACAGGTTCTCTTCAGCAAATTCGGCTAGGCGACTTCGCACCACGCCATTGAGATGCACGTTAGCGCTGCCCTCAAAGTTCTTAAATCTCTCCACCATATAGGTTAAGCCTGACGTCACCGGTGTTAGATACGGTGAGTCAATCTGGGCTAGGTTACCCGAGCAGACAATCTTGGTGCCTTCGCCGCAACGGGTGATGATGGTTTTGATCTGAGAAGCGGTCAGGTTTTGGCACTCATCCAATAACACAAAAGCATTCTGAATGGAGCGTCCGCGCATAAAGTTAATGGATTTGAACTGTATGTTGGCTTTTTCGCAGATGTAGCGAAGTGAGCCTTCAGTGCAGTGGTCGTTTTTGTGCAGCGCCTCTAGGGTATCGGTGACCGATGCCAGCCACGGCAGCATCTTCTCTTCCTCGTTGCCCGGTAAGAAGCCGATGGATTCACCGATATCTGGGGTGTTACGGGTTACGATGATCTTATCGAAGTTGTTTTGCTCAACGGTCTGCTCTAATGCCGCCGCCATGGCGAGCAGTGTCTTACCACTACCAGCAGCCCCAGTCAGGATCACTAGGTCGATATCTGGGTCGAGTAGGGCATCTAAAGCCATGCCTTGATAGATGTTCTTCGGTTTGATGTCCCAAGCGCGACGACTCATTAGTTTGTCACGATTTAGGTCCTTTAAGGTGACAGACTCAGGGGTTATCTCAGTGACTCTGGCTGCAAAGTCAGTCTCTGAATCCAGCAGATATTGGTTTACATATGGCAGTTCAAGGTGGTTCTGGTCAATCAGGTGATGGGTTTTACCCGCAAGAGAGATAGAGTTTACATCTTCAACGGATTCCCAAAAGTTGCCGTCGTATTGGGCAAAGCCCTTGGTAAGGTATTGAACATCATCGATGAGTTGATCGGTTCGGTAATCCTCAACAAACCTTACTCCTGCTCCCTTGGCACGAAGACGCATATTGATGTCTTTGGTGACTAGCACTACCTCGCGAGGTGAACGTTTGTTCTGCAGATAGATAACGGCATTCAGGATGCGATTATCTCCCGCTTTATCGGCGAATGCCTTCACCGTTTCTTGTAGCTCAAAGTCCGCAAGGATGGAGAGTGAGCCCGTTGTTTGTGAATCTCTATTGAATGAAATGCCCTCTGAGATCTGGTCTGGTGTTGCATCCTTGAAGATGTCCTCTAGCGCACGAATCGCTACACGAGCATCGCGAGCAACATCGCGCTTGCTGTCTTTGATTCGGTCGAGTTCTTCTAGGACTGTCATCGGGATGACGACATCGTGTTCTTGGAAAGAGAATATTGCGTGTGGTTCGTGGAGTAAGATGTTGGTGTCGAGTACAAAAATTTTGCGTTCGCTATCGCCCATAAGCGACTCCTTTGCTCATGTCTTTTCTTAGATACCTCTTACATTTTGAGTGTAGTTTGGTTTCATAAGTTTGACAGTTTGATTGCATGATTTTTACCCAACAAAATTAAGGTTTTACGTGACCACCTTGGCTCGATGCAATATGATGACGCCCTTTTTTGTGGGTGACTTAGCTCCTTTTACGAGGCGGAAATTGCACATGATCATGGCGGTTTTCTTCTACTATTAGAGAGTTCATTTTTTTGAGGGTTTTAGCTGAATGGCATTTGCGATTGGTCAACGTTGGATTAGTGATACTGAGAGTGATTTGGGCTTAGGTACAGTGGTGGCAATCGATGCCCGTACCGTGACACTGATGTTTGCTGCATCGGAAGAAGAGAGGCTATATGCCATTAGCGATGCGCCTATTACTCGCGTTACCTTCGCAGTGGGAGATCAGATTGAATCTCACCAAGATTGGTCGCTTCAGGTAGAGGAAGTGGTTGAGGAAGATGGTGTGCTGACCTATGTGGGCACCAGACTCGATACCGAAGAGACGAATGTTCAGCTTCGTGAGATCTTCCTGAGCCATCAGATCCGATTCAACAAACCTCAAGATAAGCTGTTTGCCGGTCAAATTGACCGTATGGACAACTTTGTACTTCGCTATCGCGCCCTACAAAACCAATATCAACAACTAAAAAGCCCGATGCGCGGCCTGCAGGGGATGCGTGCCGGCCTTATTCCGCACCAACTGTTTATCGCCCATGAGGTGGGTAAACGTTATGCACCGCGTGTGCTGCTTGCCGATGAGGTAGGTCTAGGTAAAACCATCGAAGCGGGCATGATCATCCATCAACAGGTACTGGCTGGTCGTGCTGAGCGCGTACTTATCGTGGTACCAGAGACTCTGCAGCACCAATGGCTAGTAGAGATGATGCGTCGCTTTAACCTGCACTTCTCTGTGTTTGATGAAGAGCGTTGTATTGAGGCTTATGCGGATGCTCACAACCCGTTCGATACCCAACAGCTAGTGCTTTGCTCTTTAGACTTTTTGAAGAACAACCCTAAGCGTCATCAGCAAGCCCTAGAAGCTAAATGGGATCTCTTGGTCGTGGATGAAGCCCATCACCTCGAGTGGAGCTTAGATGCTCCTAGTGCTGAATATCTGGCGGTAGAGTCGCTAGCGAAGATTATTCCGGCAGTACTTCTATTGACGGCAACCCCTGAGCAGCTGGGGCGTGAGAGTCACTTTGCACGTTTGCGCCTGTTAGACCCAGACCGTTTTTACGATTACCAAAGCTTTGTTGAAGAAGAGTCAAACTATGAGCCAGTAGCCGAAGCGGTAGGCCAGCTTCTTTCGGGCTTTGGTCTATCCAACGAGGCTAAAAATCAGATCACTGAGCTCTTGTCAGAACAAGACGTTGAGCCACTGTTCAAGGCGATTGCGGATACCGACCATGAAGAGCAGCAAGCTCTGGCTCGCCAAGAGCTTATCGATAATCTGATGGACCGCCATGGTACGGGCCGAGTGCTATTTAGAAACACCCGCGCCGCTATCCAAGGCTTCCCTGAGCGTCGTGTGCACCTGCTACCTATGCCTATGCCTGAGCAGTACACTCGCGCGGTTAAGGTTTCTAAGATGTTCAATGTTGACCTGCCTATGGAAAAGCAGGCGGGCATCATGCTTTACCCAGAAGAGATCTTCCAAGAGTTGGGTGATACAGGTAACTGGTGGCAGTTCGATAGCCGCGTAGATTGGTTGATTGAAAAGGTGAAGGTCAAGCGTGGCGATAAGATTCTAGTGATTGCATCACGTGCTCAGACAGCACTTCAGCTAGAGCAGGCTCTGCGTGAGCGCGAGGGCATTCGCGCAACCGTATTCCATGAAGGTATGTCCATCATAGAGCGCGACAAAGCAGCGGCTTATTTCGCAGAAGAAGAGGGCGGCGCTCAGGTACTTATCTGTTCTGAGATCGGCTCAGAGGGTCGTAACTTCCAGTTTGCAAATCAATTGGTTATGTTCGATCTGCCGTTTAACCCGGACCTGCTTGAGCAGCGTATCGGTCGTCTGGACCGTATCGGTCAGAACTCAGATATCGATATCTTTGTACCTTTCCTTGAGGGAAGCTCTCAAGGGGTTCTGGCTCACTGGTATCACGAAGGTCTAAACGCCTTTGCAGAGACCTGCCCGACCGGTCGCACCGTTTATGAGAAGTTCTCTTATGAGCTGACTGAAATGGTGGCTTCGGGTGACAGCAGTGAGCTTAGCAATGTCGTTGCTGAGTCTGCCAAGCTGAACCAAGAACTCAAGCAGCAGCTAGAGCATGGTCGTGATCGTTTGCTTGAGATGCACTCTAATGGTGGTGAGCGAGCTCATGAGTTGGTTAAGCAGATTGGCGCAAAAGATGGTGATACCCAGTTTGTTAGCTTTGCTTTGAGTCTATTTGATTGTATCGGTCTAAACCAAGACGACAAGGGTGAGAATGCACTGATTGTTTCTCCTTCTGAGCATATGTTAGTTCCAAGCTACCCAGGTCTCCCGTACGATGGTGCAACCATCACCTTTGACCGTGATACGGCGCTGTCGCGTGAAGATATGCATTTTATGTCTTGGGAGCACCCAATGATCCAAGGTGGTATCGACCTACTTTTAAGTGAGGGTGTGGGTACTTCTGCAGTTTCGCTTCTCAAGAACAAGGCATTGCCAGTGGGCACTATGCTGCTTGAGTTGGTTTATCTGGTGGATGCTCAAGCACCGAAGAGCAGTGGTATCGGTCGCTACTTACCGCAAACGCCTATCCGTATTATGCTCGACGGTAACGGAAACGACCTGTCTGCACAGGTAGAGTTTGAGAGCTTCAACCGTCAACTAAGCCCAATCAATCGTCATATGGGTGGCAAGCTTGTTGGCTCGGTGCAGGCGCAGATCCAAGCCCTAATCAAAGCGGGCGATGAGAAGATTGGCGTCAAGCATGAGCAGGTGAAGCAGGAAGCACAGACTGAGATGCGCAATAGCCTGAATGCGGAACTAGAACGTCTACTTGCTCTGAAAGCGGTTAACCCGAACATTCGTGATGAGGAAGTGACCGCTATCGAGACTCAGATTGCTCAACTAGAAGAGTACATTTCTAACGCTCAGATCCAACTGGATTCATTGCGCGTTATCGTAGTATCACACAACTAAGGAGTTAGGTATGGCGATGACGGAATACCGACCTCCTGTCGAACCTTGGACTGAGGTTGTATATCAAGACGAGCATATCCTAGTCGCCAATAAACCGGCAGGCTTGCTGTCGGTTCCTGGCCGCGAGGAAAAGCACTACGATAGCCTATGGAGCCGACTTGTTGAGGAGTATCCGGAGATTCAGGTGGTGCATAGGTTAGATATGGCGACCTCGGGCCTGATGCTATTCGCACTGACTAAGGATGCCGAACGTCATCTAAAAAAGCAGTTTCAGTATCGCTTAACCCACAAGGTTTATTATGCCCGTGTGTGGGGCGAGCTTGAGGAAAGAGAGGGGCTAGTGGATTTGCCCCTTATCTGTGATTGGCCTAATCGACCACGTCAAAAGGTGTGCAACCAAGATGGTAAGCCATCTCGCACTGATTACCAGAGAGTGACTCAAGAGGAACAAACCTGCATAGTGCGCCTGCTACCTATCACTGGACGATCACATCAATTGCGAGTACACATGAGTGAGATAGGGCATCCCATTGTAGGTGATGAGTTTTATGCCCATGATGAGGCAAAAGATTTCTCTGAAAGGTTGCAGCTTCATTCCACAGAACTGTGCTTTTATCATCCCAAAGACGATAAATTGGTATCTATGTTTGTGCCATGCGACTTTTTTCCTGAAGCAAAACCCGTAGTATTAGACATCTATACTGCACCGCAGACACTCCCAGATTATAAGAGTCTGCCTAAGCACTAGAGGTCAGCATGTACAAGGTCGTTTTTCTCGATCAGGAGACCATTCCTGAACATATCCAGTTTCGCCAGTTAGATTTTCCACATACTTGGACTAGCTACCCCTCAACCTCACCCGAACAGATGGATGAGAGGTTACAGTCGGCTGATATTGTTATTACTAACAAGGTAATGCTAGACGCTAGCATTCTCGCAAAACACCCAAGTATCAAACTTATCGCTGTGTCTGCCACGGGCACTAATAACGTGGATTTAGACTACTGTAAGCAGAATTGTATAGGGGTGTGTAATGTTCAAGGCTACGCGACGCGCTCTGTACCTGAACATGTCATTGCTATGCTATTTGCCCTAAGACGCAATCTATTTGCCTATCACCAAGATATTCAAAAGGGTGTGTGGCAAGAGAAAAAACAGTTTTGTTTCTTTACTCACCCTATATCAGATATCGCAGGCTCAACCTTGGCTGTAGTGGGTTCTGGTAGCTTAGGTCAGTCGGTAGCCAAGCTTGGCGAGGCGCTAGGGATGCAGGTTATCTTTGCTGAGCGCAAAGGGGCCACAGATGTACGTGATGGCTACGTGTCCTTTGAAGATGCTTTAAAACGAGCTGATGTACTGACTCTGCATTGCCCTCTGAATGAGGAAACCACCAATCTCATTGGTAGCAAAGAGCTTAAAATGATGAAAGCGAGCTCGGTATTGATCAATACCGGACGCGGTGGTCTGGTTGAGGAGTCTGAGTTAGTAGAGGCATTAAAAGAGGGCGAAATTGCTGGAGCAGGCTTTGATGTGTTTACCCAGGAGCCAGCTGATGAGAGTAACCCTTTGATAGCTAATGCTCATCTGCCGAATTTGTTGCTCACTCCACATGTAGCTTGGGGCAGTGATTCGGCTATACAGAGCTTGGTCAATATCCTGTTGGATAATATCGAGAGCTTTGTCGCTGGTGGAGATAACAACCGCCTAGTATGAAAAAAGGGTCGCTGTAGCGACCCTTTTTGTATTAACCGTGTGGCTTAATTACCAGAACGTTTATCTGCGAGTTTTCTACCACTTTGCTCGCTACAGAGCCCAGCACTACCTTATCGATACGCGAGCGTTTATGACTTGGCATCACGATAAGATCGGCTCCTAGCTTCTCCGAGTAGTCGATAATGGTTGCGTACGGCTTACCTTCAGCAATGTGCACGTTGTAAACCAATTCTGGGTCGATGAACTCATCAGCAAAGGCGCGAAGTTGTGCCTCAACATCTTTTTTCATCTTTTTAACCGCATCCTTGGGGAAGTAGGTGGCGACCATCGACATATGGATCCCCGGCAATACATTTAAAAGGTGTAGTTGTGCGTTGCTTTGTTTAGCGTGCCAAACTGCAGCCTTCAGTGCTTTGTCGCTGAAGCCTTGTTCGTTGAGATCGACAGGTACTAGAATCTGTTTATACATGTTCGTGGTGCTCGTTATTATTTGTCCTACTATTGCCCCATAGTGTGACCCATGGGGCATTGAGCGAAATCAAGTTATCCCGAGATCGCACCTTTCAATGCGCGTCTGCGCTGATTTAAGCCAAGTAATACCACTAATAGTAGCGCAGGTACGAAGACCCACTCCTTCATTGGACGATCGGCAGGTTGAATGATGTGCTTGATTTCCCAATCAAAATCTATACCGGCCGATTCTGCAGGAGAACCAAATTCCACCATATCAACGGTAACTTTATTCTCTGCTTGAGACAGCATCAGACCCATAGATGAGATACGCTCTTCGCCACCAGATGCCTCCTCTTCAAATGGCAGTCGTACCGTTTTACTGATGAACTTACCTTCAAGATTTTCACCCTCAACCCGAAGTTCGATAGGTGTACCTATTGGCAACTGCTCTACAACTTCACTTATCTGAGTTGCAGGAACCTCGAGCTTGGCTGGGTAAATCATGTCCCACCAGAAACCAGGACGGAAGAAAGAGAAAACTAGCACTAGCAAGGCAATGGTTTCCCACCATTTGTTGCGGGTGAACCACCAACCTTGTGTCGCTGCCGAAAACAGCAGCATGGCTATGGTTGCTGATATCACCGTCAAGAACAGATGCCACCATGAGTCTATGCCTATCATCAGAAGCTGGGTGTTAAACACGAACATGAATGGCAAGATCGCGGTTCGGATATCGTAGGTAAAGCCTTGGATACCAGTGCGAATAGGGTCAGATTTTGCGATAGCCGCGGCGGCAAATGCGGCCAGACCTACAGGTGGCGTGTCATCCGCAAGAATACCGAAATAGAACACGAATAGGTGTACTGCGATAAGTGGGATAATAAGGCCGTGTGCGGCGCCTAGGGTTACGATAACTGGTGCCATTAGTGTGGATACCACGATGTAGTTTGCCGTGGTTGGCAGACCCATACCCAATACAAGGCTAATAATCGCGGTAAACAGCAGCATCAAGATAATGTTACCGCCCGAGATGAACTCGACGAAGTCGGTCATTACCAGACCAATACCGGTTAGGGTAACCACACCTACAACCGTACCAGCAGCCGCGGTCGCTACACCTATACCTATCATGTTTCTAGCACCGGAAACGAGCGCTTCCAATAGGTCGGTAACCCCCTCTTTAAACGACTCAACTAGCGTATCTTCTTTGGCAAATATTGCCATCAGAGGCTTCTGGGTTAGCAAGATGAAGATCATAAACACGGTAGCCCAGAATGCAGACAGACCTGGAGAGAAACGCTCTACGGTCAAGCACCATACTAGCACTACGATAGGTAGTAGGAAGTGAAGACCAGATTTTACCGTAGGGCCCGGCTCAGGGATCTCATTAAGATCGGGATCCATCTCAGCATGGTGTCTGAACTTAGATGAGATACGCACCAGTGCCACATAGGCAAGAAGCAAAGCCACTGCCACGATAGGGGTAGCGGCTGCACCAAACACATCTTTGGTCCACCCAATACCGTAGTAAACCGCTGCACTGATAATACACAGACCTAAAATAGTGCCGGTAAACGAAAGCATGCTTTGTAATAGCGTAGGGTTGTGGCGACGAGGAAGGCCTTGCATGCCTGCCTTACATGCCTCTAGATGCACGATGTAGATAAGGGCAACATAGGAGATAAGCGCTGGAAGAAGAGCCGCCTTGATAACCTCAACATACGAAATACCCACGTATTCCACCATCAGGAATGCGGCTGCACCCATGATAGGCGGGGTAAGCTGACCATTGGTTGATGCTGCTACTTCTACTGCACCTGCTTTGGTGCCAGGGAAGCCAACACGCTTCATCAGCGGAATAGTAAAAGTACCCGTGGTTACTACGTTGGCGATAGACGAACCAGATACTAGACCCGATAGACCAGAGGCCACAACTGCTGCTTTCGCGGGACCGCCACGCATATGACCAAGCAGTGAGAAGGCTACCTTAATAAAATAAGCACCCGCACCGGCGCGCTCAAGCATGGCGCCAAAGAGTACAAACAAGAATACGAATGAGGTTGAAACCCCAAGAGCAACACCAAACACACCTTCTGTTGTTAGCCATAGGTGAGACATGGCCTTGTTCAGGCTCGCTCCTTTATGAGCGATAACGTCTGGCATATGAGGGCCAGCGAAAGTATAAGTAAGGAATACTGCAGCTACCACCATCAGCGGTGGCCCTAGTGCACGTCGAGTTGCCTCTAGAAGTAGCAACATACCACATACCGCTATAACGATATCTGGTGTAGTTGGAGCACCTGAGCGCCCTGCTAACTGGGTATAGAAGATATAGATATAGGCAGCAGAGAAGCTACCTAAGAGAGCCAATACCCAATCGATTAAAGGGATTCTATCTCGGGCCGAGGTCTTCATCGCTGGATAAGCGGTAAAGGCAAGGAAGATAGCAAAGGTTAGGTGTATCGCTCGAGCTTCGGTGTCATTGAGTATGCCGAAATTGAAGATAAACGGCAGTGGAGAGGCATACCACAGTTGAAACAGTGACCATAGTAAAGGCACTAGCCACAAGATGCGTCCTGGGATACCACTTGGGTTTCTCGCTCCAGTATCAGCCTGAGCGACCATCTCCTGAACATCTTGGGAGGGAGTCGTTGAATGTGTCATTAGTGTGTCCTAATTTGTTGACGCACAGGGTTGGTTGTTTTTTTATCTGTGCACAAAGTCTAGCCAAAATTTTCATCTTGTTGTGATAGATGAAATTCCCCGACTGAAATGTAGGCTAGGAAAGAGGCGGGGAGTTGCCATTAAACAGATGGCAAAAAACTAAGGAGGCGTTGTGCCTCCCTAGTATTAATCGGTCTTATTTGATTAGGCCGATTTCGCGGTAGTATTTCTCTGCACCTGGGTGAAGAGGAATAGATAGGCCGTCTTTCACCATGTTTTCTTTCTTAAGGTTTGCGAAAGCAGGGTGTAGGCGCTTAAAGGTGTCGAAGTTTTCGAATACAGCTTTTGCTACTGTGTAAGCGACTTCATCAGATACGTCAGCAGTGGTTACCATAGTTGCAGCTACACCGAAGCTATTAACGTCTTGGTCAGTACCACGGTACATGCCTGCTGGAACTGTGCTGAACGCATAGTAAGGGTTGTCTGCAACGATCTTGTCGATCTGCTCACCAGTCGCAGGTACTAGTTTAGCGTTACAAGAAGTTGTCGCTTCTTTGATTGAACCGTTCGGGTGACCAACCATGTAGATGAACGCATCGATCTTGTTATCACATAGAGCTTGTGAACGCTCAGAGCCTTTAAGCTCAGAGGCTAGTTTGAAGCTGTCGTTAGTCCAGCCCATAGCATCCATAACAACGCCCATAGTTGCGCGGTCACCTGAACCTGGGTTACCAATGTTCACGCGTTTGCCGGCTAGGTCTGAAACGTTGTTGATACCAGAGTCTTCACGAGCAATGATGTTAAACGGTTCTGTATGAAGAGAGAACATTGCGCGAAGTTTCTTGTAAGGTCCTTGCTCAGAGAACTTGCTTGTACCGTTGTAGCCGTGGAACTGCCAGTCAGACTGAACGATACCGAAATCAAGCTCACCAGAGCGGATGGTGTTTACGTTGTAGATGGAACCGCCTGTAGATTCAACCGAGCAACGCACGTTGTGGTCGTTACGGTCTTTGTTTACCAGCTTACAGATAGCACCACCGGTTGGGTAATAAACACCGGTTACTGAACCTGTACCTATGGTAATGAACTCTTGAGCGGAAAGTGTGCCTGCACTCATTGTAGCTGCAGCGATTGCGCCGAGCTGGATTACTTTTTTCAATGCCATGATAGCTTTATCCTTATATCCATGATCATATCAACAGCCTTCTTTGTGCTGTTGGTTTCCTACTTGGAAACGGCATCTTTTTCTCCATCGTTCCTGCCCAAAGCACAAAAAAGAGATAGTCACCTCAAAGTGCCTTAAGTGTAGTTGTTGATGTGATTAACGGTTAAGAAAACATCAACAAAACGTATCAAGAACTCGAAAAAGTGGCTGAATGATAACAAAAAAATATGGATAAATAGGCTGGGTAGGCGACAAATGCACCAAAAATAGGCAATTAGATGAGCAGTGTTAGTTGGGTATAGGAGGCCTAGCCCTTGCCGAATAAAGGGTTACAGGATGTAACTTGAGGTGTATGGCAATTTCAAGAAATGCGAAAGGGGTCACAATATGTTGTTTTGATTGTGACCCAGGTAACGGTTAGCCAGTGTATTCAAATAATTCGCATACCGATTCGAACAGCTGCTGTGTGCTGACATCTAGAGTTGGAGTAATGAAGATGGTGTCATCACCAGCGACAACCCCAAGAATTCCTTCGGCTTTTCCTAAAGAGTCTAGTAAACGAGCGATCAGTTGCGCACCTGCCGGTCCAGTGTGGATGACAACTAAGGCATTGTTATAATCGATGTCCAATACCAACTCACGCAGAGAGCTAGAAACGGTAGGTACACCCAGTTCAGCTGGTAGGCAGTACACCATTTCCATTTTCGCATTTCGCGTACGCACAGCACCAAACTTGGTTAGCATACGAGACACTTTTGATTGGTTGATGTTCTCGAAGCCTTCGTGCTTAAGGGCTTCAACGATCTCTCCTTGAGACCCAAAACGCTCTTGTTTAAGTAGGGATTTGAATTCGCGGACTAGTTGATCTTGTTTTTCGCTGTTTCGCATTGGTGGTCCCAGTTAATTCTTGCTGGAGGTGAGAATCCAGCAGAAAGGTTAATTACAAATAATTGTCTCACATAAGATTGTAGATACCAATATACAGCCTAGTAGAGAAGGTGATGAGCCTCGAAAATTGAATACTTATTTTGTTTTAGTGACTGAGGACTGTTTGCCATAAGTGAGTAAGGTCGCAAACATAGCGTTGTGTAATTGTAAAAATTAAGTGAATCCGATAGCGTGGGTGGCATAACAACTATTACCTCTATTTTACCCAAGGAGATTGTGATGAAAGTTTCTGTAATCGGAGCGGCTGGTGGTATCGGCCAAGCTCTAGCTCTACTACTGAAGAACCGTCTACCTGCAGGTTCTGATCTTGCTCTATATGACATCGCGCCAGTAACCCCAGGCGTTGCAGCGGATCTAAGCCATATCCCAACCCCAGTATCTATCAAAGGTTATGCGGGTGAAGACCCAACTCCAGCACTAGAAGGTGCTGATGTAGTTCTTATCTCTGCTGGTGTAGCTCGTAAGCCAGGTATGGACCGTGCTGACCTGTTCAATGTAAACGCAGGAATTGTTAAATCTTTGGCAGAAAAGATTGCTGTAGTATGTCCTAAGGCATGTGTAGGTATCATCACTAACCCAGTAAACACGACTGTGCCAATCGCAGCAGAAGTCCTGAAAAAAGCAGGCGTTTATGACAAGCGCAAGCTGTTCGGTGTAACTACTCTAGATGTGATTCGTTCTGAGACTTTTGTTGCTGAGCTTAAAGATAAAGATCCAGGCGATATCCGCGTTCCTGTAATCGGTGGCCACTCTGGCGTGACTATTCTTCCTCTACTATCTCAAGTAGACGGCGTTGAATTCACCGATGAAGAGATCGCAGCACTAACTCACCGTATCCAGAATGCGGGTACAGAGGTAGTAGAAGCGAAAGCGGGTGGCGGTAGTGCGACTCTATCTATGGGTCAGGCAGCATGTCGCTTTGGTCTAGCTCTTGTTAAAGCGCTTCAAGGTCAAGAGAACGTGATCGAGTGTGCTTATGTAGAAGGTCCAGGCGAGCATACCCCATTCTTTGCACAGCCTGTGCGCCTGGGTAAAGAAGGTATCGAAGAAGTGCTAGATTACGGTCCACTAAGTGAGTACGAGAGAAATGCGCTTGATGGCATGCTAGAGACACTATCTGGTGATATCACTAAAGGCGTAGAGTTCGCTAAGTAATCGAACTTGAGTTTTGACAAAAGCGAGTCTTGATGGCTCGCTTTTTTGATCCCCCCTATATTTTATAGCGTAATCATTATTGGTCACTCGTTAAAGGGAGAGCAGTATGGACGTTTCAAAATTAGAGAAAGGGATGTGGGTCGAGTCTGAGCTAGGAGTAGGTAAAGTTTTGGTGGTGGATAAAGAACACCACACAGTACTTCTAGAAGGGCTCAATGACGAACAGTGGGCCGAAGACGCACAAGCAGTTGAAGCTCAAGAGCAGATGCATGTGGGCTGTGACAAGTATTATTAGAACAAACTCATAAAAAGAAGCCACGACCAAAGTCGTGGCTTTTTGCTATTTGTTGCGCTTAACCGAAAGATGCGCCAGAGCTATTAAAGCTTGCTTTTCATCGCTATCTGGAAGGATATCGAGGGCGGCAATGGCTTTATCGGCTTCCTGCTCAGCAACTCTTGTGGTGTACTCAAGAGCACCTGTATCGCGCATAGCTTGCAGGATATCTTCAAGACGCTCCATACCATTGGCCTTTTCTATCGCCTCGTGAATCATCTCACGTTGCGTTTCATTGCCATGTTGCATGGCATAAAGAAGAGGAAGGGTTGGTTTACCCTCTGCAAGATCATCACCTACATTCTTACCCATCTCTTTGCCATCGGCAGTGTAATCTAGAACATCATCGATCAATTGGAATGCAGTACCTAGGTAGCGACCGTAGTCCTGCATTGCCGTTTCTACTTCTGCTGGGGCATCGGTTAGAATAGCAGCAAGCTGTGAGGCTGCTTCAAACAGGCGAGCAGTCTTTGAGTAGATCACCTGCATATAGCTCTCTTCAGTGGTCGAAGGATCGTTACAGTTGATCAACTGCTGAACCTCACCCTCGGCGATCACGTTTACCGCTTCGCTCATAAGCTCAAGGATCCTCAAAGATCCTAGGCTAGTCATCATCTGAAATGAGCGGGTGTAGATGTAATCCCCAACCAAGACGCTTGCGGCGTTGCCAAAGGCTGCATTGGCGGTCTCTTTACCACGACGCATATCCGACTCATCAACTACGTCATCGTGCAGCAGAGTGGCGGTATGGATAAATTCGATAAAGGCAGCTGCCGTGATGTGTTTATCCCCTTCATAGCCCAAAGCACGAGCAGAAAGCAGGGTGATTAGTGGGCGAAGGCGCTTACCTCCACTACCGATGATATAAAAGCCAAGTTGGTTAATCAGGGCTACGTCTGAGTTCAATTGAGCATGGATAGTTTGGTCGACCTTAGCCATGTCATCTGAGGTCAGAGTTTGGATAGCACTAAAATCCATTTTTATTCCGAAGTGAGTGGCTACGATCTAGGTAGCTAAACTGATAATTAATGTCGGATTTTATACTAAAAATCGTTGCCAAATATACCCGTAAAGGGCATCATTCACGCACTTTTATGTGGCGATTATCTTTTCGCCAATTTTTTTAAAATATGGCTTGTCTTATGTGAAGCATTCACGTAGAATCTGCGCCCTATTGATGAATTAGTTTAGCGCACACCCGAACTGCCAAAACAGGCATAGGCTGTGCGGAAAAAGCGGAGTAAAATATGTACGCTGTTTTCCAATCTGGTGGTAAACAACACCGTGTAAGCGAAGGTCAAACTCTTCGTTTAGAGAAATTGGACGTTGAAACTGGTGCAACTGTTGAGTTTGACTCAGTTCTAATGATTGCTAACGGTGAAGAAATCACTGTTGGTGCTCCTCTTGTTGAGGGCGGCAAAGTTGTAGCTGAAGTGGTTAAGCACGGTCGTGGCGATAAAGTTAAAATCGTTAAGTTCCGTCGCCGTAAGCACTCTCGTAAGCAACAAGGCCACCGTCAGTGGTTCACTGAAGTGAAAATCACTGGCATCAACGCTTAAGTTTTAGGAGAGTTTAACAATGGCACACAAAAAAGCTGGCGGTTCTACTCGTAACGGTCGCGATTCAGAAAGCAAACGTCTTGGTGTTAAGCGTTTTGGTGGCGAATCAGTTCTAGCGGGTAACATCATCGTTCGTCAACGTGGTACTAAGTTCCACGCTGGTACTAACGTTGGTATCGGTAAAGACCACACTCTTTTCGCTCTTACTGAAGGTAAAGTGAAATTCGAAGTTAAAGGTCCTAAGAACCGTAAATTCGTAAGCATCGAATCTGAGTAATATCAGTTTCAAGCTGAATTCAAAAGCCCTGCCGATTCGGCGGGGTTTTTTATTTATAGGATACTTATAAAGAAAGGAAGACTAGGTTTCTTGGCCGTGCATCTTAGCTTAGGGTGCAGTGCCCAGACCCCTAGATCCTTTTAGGTGGTGGATCTGCTAAAGTAGATTCAGCGGGGTATCACACCGAATTGGAGTGAGAAATGAAATTCGTAGATGAAGCAACAATTAAGATTGAAGCAGGCGACGGCGGTAACGGCGTAGTTAGCTTCTGGCGCGAGAAATTCGTAGCCAAAGGTGGCCCTGACGGTGGTGATGGTGGTGACGGCGGCGATGTATATATCGAAGCCGATGAGAACCTGAATACACTGATCGATTATCGATTCCAGCGCTTCTACGCTGCTGAACGTGGTGAGAACGGTCGTGGTGGTAACTGTACCGGTAAACGCGGTAAAGACCTGACCCTTAAGGTACCTGTAGGTACACGTGCGGTAGACATCCACACTAACGAGATAGTTGGTGAGGTTGCTGAGCATGGCAAGAAGGTTATGGTTGGCAAGGGTGGCTGGCACGGTCTAGGTAATACCCGCTTCAAGTCATCGGTAAACCGAGCACCTCGTCAAAAGACAATGGGTACCAAGGGTGAGGTGCGTGAGCTTCGCCTCGAGCTACTGCTACTGGCTGACGTGGGTATGCTAGGTTTGCCAAACGCAGGTAAATCTACCTTTATTCGCGCAGTTTCGGCAGCGAAACCTAAGGTAGCGGACTATCCGTTTACTACGCTTATCCCAAGCCTAGGTGTGGTATCTGTGGTACCTGAGAAGAGCTTTGTGGTTGCAGATATTCCTGGCCTTATCGAAGGTGCTGCGGACGGTGCTGGTCTTGGTATTCGCTTCTTGAAGCACCTTGAGCGTTGTCGTGTTCTTCTGCATATGATCGATCTTATGCCGATCGATCAAAGTGATCCTGTACAAAATGCATTGACCATTATCGATGAGCTTGAACAGTACAGTGAAAAGCTTGCTGGTAAGCCTCGTTGGTTGGTATTCAACAAGGTTGATCTCATGCCTGAAGAGGAAGCAGAAGAGAAGATCCAAGAGATTCTCGATGCTCTAGGCTGGGAAGATCAATACTTCAAGATCTCTGCAATCAACAAGAATGGCACCAAAGAGCTGTGCTTTAAGCTTGCTGACTTTATGGAATCTCTGCCACGCGCAATGGAAGAGAAGACAGAGGAAGAGAAAGTCGACTTCATGTGGGATGATTACCACAAAGATGCTATGTCTGGTAAAGATGTAGTGACTGAAGACGATTGGGATGATTGGGACGATGATGATGAAGATGACGGTCACGTTATCTGGGTTCGCGAGTAAGCGTGGACATTTAATCGCCGATTTATCATAATTCAAGAAAGAGTCTGAACGAGGTTCAGGCTCTTTTTTTATCTATATGCACAGAGTCTCACGGAAAGAGTTCATGCGCCTTAATCAAGCAATTTCAGACCTAGATAACTTCGTTTTCTCTAATTACCGCATAGTTCATGGCTTTCGAGTGGCTATCGCCTTCGTCATCACTATGTTGTTCACTGGCTATTTTGAAATCCCCGAACGTACCTGGATTTTGATCACCCTAGTGGTAGTGATTGGTCCCATATCTTACCTTGGAAACGTACTTCCTCGGGCTTGGCATCGTGTTCTAGGCACCTTGATAGGGGCTGCTTCTGGTGTTCTCGCTATAGTCCTTAGTCAATATTCTTTAACCGCTATGTATGCATGGTGCGCGGTGGTTATCTTTGCTAGTGCTTATTACTCTCTTGGCAAGCGCCCTTACGTGGGGATACTGATTGGCATCACTCTAGCCGTTACCATAGGCGGGGGCGATAGTGACGTGAGTGTGGCATTGTGGCGCGGATTCGATGTTTCCGTTGGCTGTGTTATCGCTGTTCTGTTCTGCCTTATCTATCCTCAACGCGCCTTTATTCATTGGCGTATGCGCATCAACAGTGTGCTTGATAACTTTGCCAAGGTTTATCACCTCTCTTATTCACCGAACGTGTTAGAAAAGCCTGATCTTGAGCCCTTCCAGAAAGCGCTAGTAAAAGAGATGACCAAGCTGAACTCCCTAGGTAAGCCATCGGAGAAAGAGACAAAGCTCAACTATCAGCTTATCTATGCCATCCAGGTTCAACTGCGCAATATGCTGTTTACCATAGAGCTTCTTAACCATAGCTATTGGAGTGACAGAGAAAGCCACTTGAATATGTTGTGGTCTAAGTCTTTGAAGCAATGCCAAGAACAGGTTGAGAAGAAACTGAATGACTTAGCACATATGGTCAAAACCGGTCAGCTTGTTGAAGATAAAGAAACCCTGCACAGTAAAGAGATCATCCGAGAGCTTAAAGAAATCATTGCCGATATAGACGGTCATGAAACCGAGATCTATGGCTATATCTGGCTCAACGTAAAGCTGATTGAGGATCTAGCAAACCTGAAGCGTTTGCTGATTCTGGCGCTTAATCTATCCGATAAGAGCAAAGCCAATTGATATGAATCAAGCTTGGTAAGATTGATGCTATCTCACGCGCAGCAAACTCAATAGAATGATGCAATTTCAACCAGCACAAAGATAAGAATGGATACAAAACAAAGAGCGGTGAGTCGCCTCATTGCTCAAGCTGGCCAGATGTTGCATGCCCATGGTGCTGAGAGCGCGCTGATTGGTGGAATAATGCAACGTATCGGTTTGGCTTGTGGCATGGATGAGGTTGAGGTCTCTCTTACCGCTAACGCCCTAGTGGTGACCACCCTTTATAAAGATCACTGTATAACCACTACTCGTCGCTGTCCCGACAGAGGCATCAATATGCGCGTAATCACTGAGGTTCAGCGCATCTGCATTATGTTAGAGAAGGGCATACTCAACTTTGAATTAGCCAAGAGTAAGCTAGATAACATTACACCAGAGAGATATAACCGCTGGCTGGTAGTCTTTATGATCGGGCTTTCTTGTGCGTCCTTCAGTCATCTGGCTGGCGGCGACCTTGGGGTATTTGTCATGACCTTCATTTCTTCGGCTATTGGCATGGTAGTGCGCCAAGAGATAGGTCATCGTCACTTTAATCCGCTTCTCAACTTCGCTGTGACCGCTTTTGTTACCTCCCTTATCTCAGCGCAAGCAGTGGTTTTCGATATTGGTAATCAGCCTCATATAGCTATGGCTTCTTCAGTTCTTATGCTCGTCCCAGGTTTTCCCTTGATCAACTCGGTGGCTGATGTACTGAAAGGCTATATCAATATGGGGATAGCCCGCTTTGTGATGGCGAGTCTTCTTACTTTAGCTACCTGCTTAGGTATTGTTGCTGTTGGTGGGATTCTTAATATCTTTGGGACAACATTATGACGTTTTGGCTTGAATTGTTGCTTGGACTGCTAGACGATATGTTCTTTGCCGCGATCCCCGCGGTAGGGTTTGCGTTGGTATTTAATGTTCCCAAGAGTGCACTAGTCTATTGTGCCCTTGGTGGTGCTATCGGGCATGGCTCACGCTATTTGATGATGCAGTTTGGTCTCTCTATCGAGTGGTCGACTCTGTTTGCAGCTACCTTAGTTGGTTTTATCGGTGTGCTCTGGTCACATCGCTTCTTGGCTCACCCTAAGGTATTTACTGTAGCAGCCATGATCCCTATGGTTCCTGGTGTCTACGCCTTTAATGCTATGACGGCGTTAGTTGAGATAAATCAGCTTGGGTACACCCATGATCTATTTGCTAGTTTGATAGAGAACTTCTTGAGTGCCATGTTTATCATCGCGGGATTAGCCATAGGGCTAGCTATGCCGGGACTATTTATCTACAGACGCAAACCTATAGTGTGACAAAGACAATCGAGGTTTTATGATCATCAGTATGATCGCAGCAATGGCGCAGGATCGCGTCATTGGTAAAGACAATCAGATGCCTTGGCATCTTCCAGCCGATTTTGTATGGTTCAAGAAATGCACCCTCGGCAAGCCGGTTATTATGGGGCGTAAGACCTACGACTCCATTGGTCGTCCACTACCGGGTCGCCAGAATATCGTTATCAGCCGTGATCCCGAACTAAAGATAGATGGTGTATTAACCACGACCTCTATCGATAAAGCTCTAGAGCTCGTATCTGGAGTGGACGAGGCTATGATCATAGGTGGAGGTTCTATCTATGAGAGTTGCTTGCCGCTTGCCAATAGGCTTTATCTGACTCATATCGACTTAACTGTTGAGGGTGATACCCAATTCCCAGATTGGGGAGAGGGTTGGCAGCAAACTCATTCCGAGAGCTTCAATGCCGATGAGAAGAATGCTTATGATATGCAGTTTGTAATCCTAGAAAGGGAATAAAATGGCTAAAGATCGCTTTGCTAATCTGGACTTGAATCTGCTGAGAACCTTCTTGGTACTCTCTCAAGAGCTCAATATGCGCAAAGCGTCTGTACGCCTCAACGTTTCCCAGCCCGCAATTAGCCAAGCCCTGCAACGCCTGAGACATCATTTTGATGATGAGCTATTTGTAAAGGTGCGCAGTGGGCTTGAACCTACCGCTTATGCAATTGAATTGTCGAATACGGTTACTCCTTTATTGGATGAGCTGGCTGCTGCGATAAATGGCGTCGAGAACTTCTCTGAACAAGAGATAGATCAGAAGCTTTGTATCAGCATGAACTCCATAGCAGAGATAGCTATTGGCGGTAGCTTATTTAGTTCGATAACCCAAAAGGCACCCAATGCAACTCTCGAGTTCCAAAGCTGGACTTCATCGGCTATGGAGAAAATTCTTGAAGGGCAAACTCTGCTGGGTGTTGGGTATCATAATGAGGACTTTAAGGGCGTATATAGTGAGAAGTTAGTCGATCTCACGGGGTTGTTGATCGCAAGAGAAAATCACCCTTTAGCTGGAAAGAAACGACAGATTCGGGAGTTGGAAGGTGCGTCTATTGCTTCGTTGGTTGCTAAGGGCTGGAACGAAAATAGAGCCATAGCGGTAGATTATCTCAAGCAGCACAACGTTAATATCAGCGTAGGTTTTCGCTCCGAGCTAATGCTTCCTCTTATCGATGTAGTACGACGAAGTGATATGCTTTTAGCGGTCTCTACACTATTTCCTGTCTCCCAGCACGATGGCTTAGTTGCGCTAGATATCGATGTTGCACCGGAGACAATACAAGTCCCTCTCTACGCTCACTATCACATCAAGAACCGTAATAACCCTCTTATTAATTGGTTAGTGGAAACCATTAGAGAAGAGCTGATACAACAAACTTGCAATAATTAATGCTTATGAGTGAGATAAGGTTTTAATATTTCCTCTTATTAGCACAACTCCTTACACTTCCTCGCAACTTGAATCGCAAGGAGCGACATAAACGTCAGGGATTAACTGATATTTGTTTGTGAGGTTTGTATGAAAAAAACTGCTGCTCTAATTGCTTCTCTTTCCCTTCTATCTATTCCAGCTATCGCACAGGATGAAGTTGCAGAGCCTAAGGCTCAAGGGCATCGCATTGGTTTGGGCTTTGCCAGTACAGAGGAGCCAGATCTTGAAGTCAGCTTTGGTAAGGGCCTAAAACTTGAATACGGCTATGAGTTTAACAACATCGTAGGTATTAACTTGTCGTATGCTGGCTTTGGTGAAGATGTCCTCGGTGGTTTATTTAAGGTAGAGGGCTCAACCTTCAAACTAGATACAGACCTTGGTTATACCTTCCACTTTGACAACTTTGCTATCAAACCTTACGGTGCTATCGGTGTGGTTAGGATTGATGAAGAGTGGACAGCCCTTGGCGAGAAAGAGAGCTATGACGATACTACTATCTTCGTAGGCATCGGTGCTCGTGCAACTCTGTTTGAGCATTACTACACCGATATTCGCTTCGAAGCCTTTGCTTCAGAGATCTTAGACTATGACCAGTTCTCAATGACTTTTGGCTATCGCTTCTAAGCCTCTTAAAGCGCTGCTTGATGGAAGTAGCGCTTGTCTTCCCATCTCAGCATAGTCATGTGATTGCCCCAGACACATCCTGTGTCGAGGCCAATAGCCTCTTTTGAGTTAAGTCCCATCAGGGCTGCCCAGTGACCAAAGATAGCGGTCTTTTCAAGCTCAATACGCTCAGGCAGCTCAAACCAAGGTATTAGTACTGACTTATCCACATCTTCGGGTGGTAATTTACTGTCCATATCCAATCTGCCATCGCTATAGCAATAACGCATTCTAGTAAACGCGTTGATAATAAAGCGTGAGCGCTCATAGCCAGCCAGATTTTCATCCCAAGTATCGGGCTTATTAGCGTACATATTGCGAATAAGCTCTTGCCAATTCTCACCTTGAAGCTGCTCCTCAATCTCTTTAGCAGCATTGCGACTGGTACTCAGATCCCATAGAGGGTAGATGCCGGCATGGCTCAAGACAAACTCTGGGTGTTCAGCCAATAAAGGCTGCTTTCTAAGCCATTCTAAAAGCTCATCTCTATCTTCTGCTTCGAGGATGGGAATTGTTTTGTCTTTCTCTTTTGCTTTATGCACGCCTAGAGAAACGGCGAGTAAGTGCAGGTCATGATTCCCTAGTACTACTTTTACGCTGCTTCCAAGGCCTTTAACAAACCTAAGTGTCTCGAGAGACTCAGGGCCACGAGCTACCAAATCACCAGCAATCCAAAGGGTGTCTTGTTGGGGATTGAAGTCGACTTGCAAAAGCAGGAGTTTAAGCTCAGAAAGGCAACCTTGAATGTCGCCGACAATATAATGGGACAAGTCTAACCTCGACTAGTTGATGATATTTGGCACTGCAAGATTAAAGGGAGCGATCTCTGCGGTAAAGGTTTCGCCATTCTCGCACTGCATCACGTACTGTCCTTGCATCACACCTACAGGTGTTTCTAGAGCTGTACCGCTGGTATAGGTGTAGTCATCGTTGGCAGGAATAACCGGTTGTTCACCGACAACACCATCACCCTCGACGGTAAGTTGTTTGCCATTGCCATCTGTGATTAGCCAGCGACGAGATAGGAGTTGAACGGGTTCGAATCCAAGATTCTTTATGGTGATCATATACGCAAATACATAGCGCTCGTTGTCAGGGTCTGACTGAGCCTCTATGTATTTGGTGTGTACGTGGCATTTGATACAAGGTTGACTAACGTCCATGTGGTCTCCTTGGTTTCTGGTTTAGCTGTGTTTGTCAGCCAGCCAGTTTGCTAGGTCTACAAATTGCTCAAGAGTTAGATTCTCTGGGCGCATCGAAGGTGAAATACCTAGCTCTTCTAGTACTTCTGCTGAAACGAGTGATTTGAAGCAGTTACGTACTGTTTTACGTCTCTGGTTGAAGCCATCACGACATACTCTGTCTAGCCATTTAAGGTCTTTAGCAGGGTAAGGTAGCGTCTCGTAAGGAACCAGACGAACTACAGCAGAGTCAACCTTAGGTGGCGGAACGAATGCTGTTGGTGGCACTTCCAGTACAGGTACAACCTTACAATAGTACTGCGCCATGATGGTTAGGCGGCCATAGGCCTTAGTGCCTGGACCTGCTGCAAGACGATTTACCACTTCTTTCTGAAGCATAAAGTGCATGTCTTGAATGTCTGCATGGAACTCGAACAGGTGGAACATCAATGGTGTCGAGATGTTATAAGGCAGGTTACCAAAGATACGCAGCTTGTTGTTTGGCTTAACCAGTTGCTGAAAGTCGAAGCGCATAGCATCGCCTTCATGGATGGTTAGCTTGTCAGCGAGATCTGGATGAGTACGAAGACGCTCTGCTAGGTCACGGTCAAGTTCGATAACGGTAAACTTGTCGACTTCTTTACCTACAGGCTCGGTAATAGCGCCAAGGCCAGGGCCGATCTCTACAAGGTTTTGACCTGGCTTTGGATTGATCGATGAAACGATACCATCAATGATATAAGGATCGTTTAGGAAGTTCTGACCAAAACGTTTACGCGCTTTGTGCCCTAGATGGACATCATTTCTCATTGTTTTTTCTCAACTAATTCTATCGCATGGGAAAGTGCAGTCTGGAAGCTTCCTGGATCCACTTGACCGGTTCCCGCTAAATCTAATGCCGTCCCATGGTCCACTGAGGTACGAATAAATGGCAAACCTAGGGTGATATTTACTGAATTGCCGAAGCCTTTGTATTTTAGCACCGGTAGCACCTGATCATGGTACATACCCAACACAACGTCGGCATCTTCAAGATATTTCTGATTGAAGATAGTATCAGCAGGTAGAGGGCCGACAATGTCCATACCCTTAGTTCGCAGTTTGTCTAAGGTTGGCTCAATGGTGTCTATCTCTTCAGTGCCTAAACAGCCATCTTCACCGGCGTGTGGGTTTAAGCCACACACATAAATCTTAGGATTTGTCAGGGCAAACTTACTCACCATATCCTGATGCAGAATATGCATGATGCTGGTTAGGCGCTCTTCGGTTACTGCTTTAGATACATAGGCTAGAGGTATGTGAGTAGTCACTAGCGCTACACGCAAGCCCTCAGTTGCAAGCATCATTACCACCAGTGGCGTATTTGACTGCTCTGCAAAGAACTCAGTATGGCCACTAAAGGCAACACCTGCTCGGTTTATCACCCCTTTATGCACAGGGCCGGTGACTATAGCGCCAAACTCATCACTAAGGCAACCTTGAGCCGCTCTTTCTAAGGTTTTTAGAACATAGTGGCCATTCGCCTCATTAAGCTCACCAATGACAGCAGGTGCTGCCATTGGAATGTGGTCAACGATCAAAGTGCCTTTGGTGTGTGGTTGAGCCTGAGCGTCTGCATCGTAGTCGATTAGAACGACATCAATACCGAGGTGCTTGGCGCGATCGGCTAGCATCTGTTTATCAGCGCATACCACTAGCTGGTGGTTAGACTCGGAGTTAGCAAGTGCTAACACCAAGTCAGGTCCAACACCAGCAGGCTCTCCGGCAGTGATGACTATTCGCTTACACGTCATTGTTGACCTCTTCTAGGTCTTCATCTTCTGGTTGTACCATTTCAACGAATGCGCTAGCTCGCAGCTCTTGTAGCCAAGCACTCGCTTCTTCATTGAACTTACGATTGAACAGAATGCGGTAAGCCTTGTTCTTCATCGCACTGTCTGTACGGTCAACCTCGCGACGATCCATCACCTCTACAATGTGCCAGCCATGAACGGTTTCAAATGGTTCACTGATTTGGCCTTGTGGAAGGGTTTCAACCATGTGTTTGAATTCAGGAACATAAAGGTCTGGAGTTTGGTAGCCTAGCTCACCACCACGAGCTGCTGAACCTGGGTCAGCACTGTATTGTTGAGCCATATCCGCAAATGAAACTTCGCCAGATTGGATACGACGCTTGATACCATCTAGCTCTCGCTTGGCACCTTCATCACTTAGAATCACAGAGGTCTTGATTAGAATATGACGAGCGTTTACTTCAGTAACTGCAACAGTCTCTAGGCCTTGAACATCTTCAATCTTAAGGATGTGGAAGCCAATACCGCTGCGGAAAGGGCCTATGATGGCATCTTTACCTTGAGTGGTAATTTGGTCAGCAAAGATAGTTGGCATCTCTTCTTTGCGCATCCATCCCCAGTCACCACCTTCAAGGGCCTTAGGACCTTTTGAGTATTCGATTGCCAAGTCAGAGAATTTCTCACCGTCGTTTAGGCGCTTAACCAGTTCCTCAGCTTGTTCTTGTACTTCGGTTTTGCTTTGTTCGTCGTTGAATCGCAATTGAATATGACCAACGCGATAGTTCACAGATTTATTGGTCTCTTTCGCGAGCATACCTGCCATAGTCTCTACCTCAGCAGGCAGAATGTTGATACGTCGACGCACTAGTGCGTTTCGAGCCTCTGAGATTGCTACCTCTTTGCGGATTTGTTCGCGGAATTCAGCGTAGGTCATGCCTTGCGCACGAACACTCTCTAGCAACTGCTCTTGAGTCTGTTTGTTGTTTTCTGCGATAGATTGAATTGCATCATCTAGGCGATTGTCATCGATTCGTACACCGATACGCTTCGCTTCTTGAGCTTGAAGCTCATCTACGATCAGTTTTTCGATAACCTGATCATGCAGAACATCATCTGCTGGCAGTTTTTGATCTTTTTCTACAGCGCCCGCTTTAACGGTCTTCATTGCTGCATCGATATCACTCTGCAGGATCACACCGTCATTTACGATCACAACAACCTTGTCTAGCTCTACTGGAGCTGCAGTTGCCAATGTCGAGATCAGCGTTATTAATGTCAGAGCGAGAAGTTGTTTAAACATCTTCATTTTGTTTCCAATACTTCTTTATTAAGAGGTTTAATTATTCAGATAGAAAGGTCGACCGTACCCTAGAGCATTGCCGCCGTCACCCGTGTCGGTACCAAAGTTTGTGCCGAAGCCGATAATACCTATGTTAAAGCTAATATTTTCCTCGTATTCCGGGCCTGGATTAGGAGTGCCTACACCACCAGGCCACGAACGAAGTTGGTCTGTGTAGGTAATACCGACATACCAACAGTCTGATGTATATCTCACACGAGCTAAAGCTTCTAACATGATGTTCTCCGTTACATCATGGAAATACTGGGCGCTAAAGTTCCAATTTCGACTCAGACGGTAACCGCCTAGTAAACCAACCTGGGATATACCATCGTTGGTAACATTATTGATGTTTATTCCATCAACGGAGTCTTCTATGTATTGGCGAGATACATAGCGATAGTTGGTCTGTATATACCCAGCACCTTGGCGATACTCTAGAGTGCTGTTGGCGAGCTGGATTTCTTCATCACTGATATCGTATTGAATACCACCATGATAGAAGAGGTAATCATTGAAATTAAAATCTGTTTCGATTGCCCAAGCCGAGTAGTTGGAGTCGTCCTGCCCCGAACTGCTATCACTGCCATCCTCAATATAATAGATTTGACCAAAAGACAGGTTCATTCGTTCCCTGTAGTTTGAATCATAGAATCGGGTGGTCGCACCATAACTCACCTGGTTAGCTGCAACAACTTTATCTACACCACTGAACTTACGAGTACGGAACAACCCATAGTAATCTTGCTGTAGCAAGGTAGTGTCATAGTTAAAGATGTTTGACTGGTCTTCTTCTGGCACATACAAGTACTGAACTCTGGGCTCTAGAGTCTGGGTATAGCCACCAAAAACAGTAGTATCACGCTCTAGATAAAGTGTACCAGCAGTGCGGAACTCTGGAATAACACGAGTTACGTTTTCTTCTAGGTCACCCACACTGCCTGGGTTCATACTGGAGATATCTTGATTGTAATAGGTAGCCAGCAATCGACCTTCTGTTTCCCATCCACCCCATGTGGTTGTCAGAGGAATCTTGATACCAGGTTCGATATGTACACGAGTCGCGGAGTCTGGCTTTTCGCCACGCTCATCATCAGTCTTAAACTGTGTAATGTGGCTGATGACATCAAAATCTAGGTAGTCAGTTACTTGCGGCAGATAATAATTTGCTCGAAGCTGAGGCATCATCTGATATGGCAAATCTTGTGTTGTAGACAACAATTGGAAATCACGAACCAATAGACTGGTATCCCAATTGTTGTTTCGCCAAGAAATTTTACCTTGTTGTAGGAGTTGTCCGTCTTCACGCTCACCTATACTGGATGATATGTCTCTGAAATAGTAGATATCACTAACCTTTGCGTAGTCGACCTCTAGTTTCCAGTTTTTATCAAACACACCATAGTGTTTGTAACCAACCCCCCAACGATCGCCTAACTCGGGATATTTTTGATCATCGGCTAGGTACTGCCCTTGGACTTCACCTCGACCAAATTGACTAAGGTAGCGAAATTTACCGTCGAGTTGGGTACCTCGTTCACTCATGTATTTTGCTGTGGTTTCCAAGTCATAGTTTGGAGCCAAGTTCCAATAAAATGGAATCTCTAATTCGAAACCATCACTAGTACCATAGGAAACAGTGGGATATAGGAAACCCGTTTTACGGTTATCACCAATGGGTACTGTCAACCAAGGTAGATAGAATACAGGTACCTTCTGTATCTCGAACCTTGGGTTATACAGGGTAGCTTCTTCTTTCTCGTTATCGATTTCGATGGAAGAAGAAACTAGGCGCCAAGAGTTGTCGTCTTCTGGGCATGAGGTAATGGTACCATCCTCAAGCTCATAGTATGCCTTGCCCTCAACGCGAATCACTTTCGCATCACCACGGCCGTTCTGGCATAGCAATTGGTAGTTGGCCATCTCTAGAGTAGTGACATCTGAATCTAGGTTAGTGGTGGCCTTGTCTGAGACAGACTTGATCTGGCCATTGGCCATTTCCACATTACCTTCAGCAACGATCACATTTTCTTGTTGATACAAGGTGACCGTGTCTGCATTTAGGCGTTTGGTGCCTTGTGTAACCTGAACATTACCTCTATATGTGGCTTCTTGGCCATTGATGCCGTCTAGAGAGTCGGCTTCGACATTGGTTGGTAACGAGTTTGGCTCAGCGTCATCAGGAGCGAGACATTGAGCTGTTAAATCAAAGGTTTGGTCTTCGGCTGCAGACAAGATTGCCTGCAACTCGGCCGCGGGTTCTGCATCCTCTTCTGAGGCTTCATCGGAAATTTGTGTTGAAGAGGTATTTGCCGCATCATTGATGGACGCGTCCGGTGATTCTACCTGAACGCCTTGTTCTTCAACTGGATTTTCCTGCGCACTTGTTTCAGCTTGAGCGCTCGCAGCCACAAGGGCGGTTGATACAGATATAGCGAGCAAGGTGCGGGGAAAAGTTGACATCGGGTGGAAACTTCCTTGATGGTAAATAAGTCCGTAGACTGTAGTTGACCGTATTCTCGGCAGAATGTTCCTAATGATAATAGAATTTGGAACGACAGGCACTAAAGAGAGCGCATTACTCTTTAAAAATTAGTAGATTGAGAGAGAACATGTTTGTTTTTGGTAAAATTTTAGGCGCCTTTTTTGGGCTTCTTTTCGGTGGACCATTAGGCTTGTTATTTGGCCTAATTATAGGTCATAGCTTCGACCGCGCAAAAGCAAGACAAGCGGGTTATCGTGGCGGATTTGGCGGCTTTCAAAATAACGTCAATCCAGCGCAGAAAGCAGAGTTTTTTGAGGCCGCATTCTCAGTAATGGGTCACGTTGCAAAGGCCAAAGGCCAAGTAACAGAGAGCGAGATTCAGCTGGCAACCATCATGATGCAGCGCATGAACCTTTCTCCCGAGCAAAGACGCGTCGCACAAGAGGCGTTTAGAGAAGGTAAATCGTCATCTTTCCCACTTCGCTCTGTGCTTAAACGAGTAAAGGGTGCGGCCGGTGGTCGACACGACTTACTGCAGTTTTTCCTTGAACTTCAAATCTCAGCTGCATTTGCCGATGGCAGTATTCACCCGAATGAACGTGATGTTTTGCATGTCATCGCTGAAGAACTTGGTTTTAATGCTGCGCAACTGGAAAGACGTCTGCGCATGCAAGAAGCAGCGTATCGCTTCCAGCAAAGCGGCGGTTACCAAGGCCATCAGCAAGGTGGAGGTTTTCAACAAGCTCCATCTCAAGACCAGCTTGCGGCAGCTTATGACATACTAGGTGTGGAATCGGAAGCTGATTCCAAGCAGATCAAGCGAGCTTATCGCAAGCTAATGAATGAACATCACCCAGACAAGCTATCAGCCAAAGGTCTTCCTCCTGAAATGCTTGAGGTAGCTAAAGAGAAAGCGCAAGAGATCCAAAGCGCTTATGACTTAGTGAAAAAAGAGCGTGGCTTTAAGTAGGTAGAATATGCAATACAAGGACGTATTAGATTTTTGGTTTAATGAGTTAGAAGTAAAAGACTGGTTTGCGAAGAATCTAGATTTAGATGAGCAGATTAGACAGCGCTTTGGTAAGTTACATCAAAGTGCTGTGCAGTGTGAACTTTATTCTTGGCGAGAAATGCCAGAGGGTCGCTTAGCCGAGATCATCGTGCTCGATCAATTCTCAAGAAACCTATACCGAGACAGTGCCAAGGCTTTTGCTGCCGACGCATTGGCGTTGGCTCTGGCACAGCAGGCTGTACAACTAGGCGAGGACAACAATCTCACTTCTGAGCAAAAGAGCTTTTTGTATATGCCCTATATGCATAGCGAGTCCTTGCTAGTGCATGAACAGGGGCGAATCCTGTTTGAGCATGCGGGCCTGACCTCTAATCTAGAGTTTCACGATAAACACACCGCTATCATCAAGCGTTTCGGACGCTATCCTCATCGCAATTCAGTGTTGGGAAGAGATAGCACTGCTGAGGAGAAAGACTTTCTCACTCAGCCAGGTTCTAGTTTTTAGCCTGATTTAAATTCCAGTCATATTCAAAGCGCACCTTGCCCGAAAAATCAGCCAGCTCAGGGCGATATTTGGCAAGGTGAGCAAGTACTCGCTTTTCTCCGCCAAAATCCACCGCAAACCAGTCATAGATTGATGAGAGCTCTAGGCTATTGCCCTTAAGGTTTGCGCCTTTATTGCTGTTGATGAAGGTATTCGCAGCCTGTTCAAGAAGCGCTTCTGTATTGTCTGCAGTAAAGGCTTGAGTTTGCAGGTTCGGACACCCTAGGCTAGCGCAATTCACTGCATAATGGGTTCTTGGATCGTTCCAAATCGGTCTCAGAATTTTGTGCTCGATGTCGTTGAGGGTTAGCTCTTTTCCTTGCACAGTTATCAACTCTTGGTCCCAAGGTCCAAAGCTAAATAATCCACCCAACTTGGTGATGGATTTTACCGGGTACTCTTTAATGATGAGGTCTACGGTTAGGGCGTTATACAGGTTTACCCAATAAGCATATTGCTCAGGTTTGGTATAGGTGCGTGGATCCACACCTGACAAAGCCTTGAGATAGTTCTGCAGCTTTGTCTTATCCTGCTGACTTACCTGGCCGTAACGAAATAGTGTGTACTCACCTTCAGTGACTAGATATTTATCCAAAATATCCTGCCACGCTTGATGGCTGATACCTGTACTGCTTCCATGTTTATCCCAAAATGACCACAGCTCAGCTTTTGGAGCAGCTAGAGCAGAGAAAGATACTAGGGTGGCTAACAGTAGCCACAGAGAGCGCAAAGTCGTTCGCATAACAATTTTCTTCCATTAAAAAAGGCCGTATGAAGCACACGACCTTTTTAGTATCGACTTTATTTCACCTTTTGGTGAATTAACGCATAAACGCTGGAATCTTCTGCTCGTACTCGGCAATCTTGTCTGCGTGCTGCAGAGTTAGACCAATGTTGTCCAAACCATTAAGCAGGCAGTGACGACGGAACTCATCGATTTCAAATGAGTATTGCTTACCATTTGCAGTAACCAACATAGCTTCTAGATCAACAGTCACCTCAGCACCTTCATTAGCTTCAACAAAAGTGAAAATCTCATCCACTTCTTGTTCAGTCAGACGCACTGGCACCATCTGGTTGTTGATAGAGTTACCGTAGAAGATATCGGCAAAGCTAGGTGCAATCATCACCTTAATACCGTAATCCGCTAGAGCCCATGGAGCGTGCTCTCGAGACGAGCCACAGCCAAAGTTTTCACGAGCAAGTAGGATGCTTGCGCCTTGGTATCGTGGTGCGTTCATTACAAACTCTGGATTCGCTTGCTCACCCGCATCATCTAGGAAGCGCCAGTCATGGAACAGGTGTTTACCAAAACCTACACGAGTTACCTTTTGTAGGAACTGTTTCGGGATGATGGCATCTGTATCTACGTTCGCTGCATCAAGAGGAACGACCAAACCGGTATGTTGTTTAAAACCTGACATTTTTATTTCCTCTTACTGCTCAAATTCACGAATATCGACAAAGTGGCCTGCGATTGCAGCAGCTGCTGCCATAGCCGGGCTTACCAAGTGGGTGCGACCTTCACGGCCCTGACGGCCCTCAAAGTTACGGTTACTGGTAGAAGCACAACGCTCCTTTGGCCCCAAGCGGTCGTTGTTCATCGCTAGGCACATAGAGCAGCCAGGAAGACGCCATTCAAAACCAGCCTCTACAAAGATCTTATCCAGACCTTCAGATTCCGCTTGTGCTTTAACTTGCTCTGAGCCAGGTACGATTAGTGCCTGTACATGCTCGGCTACCTTACGCCCTTTCGCTATCTCAGCAGCGGCGCGCATATCTTCAATACGTGAGTTCGTGCAAGAGCCAACGAATACTTTGTCGACCTTGTAATCTTGTAAAGAGGTACCTGCTTCTAGACCCATGTAGGCCAGTGCTTTTTCAGCCGATGCTTTCTCTACAGGGTCTGCAAAGCTTTCTGGTGCTGGGATAGGCGTATCAACAGAGATAACCTGACCTGGGTTGGTACCCCAAGTAACCTGAGGTTTGATGTCCGCAGCATCTAGTGTTACTACTGCATCAAATTCAGCATCTTCATCAGTTTTCAGTGATGACCAGTACTCAACCGCTTCATTCCAGTCTTCACCTTGCGGTGCAAACTTACGACCTTGGATATAATCGAAAGTAGTCTGATCTGGTGCGATTAGGCCAGCTTTGGCGCCTAACTCGATAGCCATGTTACATACCGTCATGCGGCCTTCCATAGTAAGGTCAGTAATTGCCTCACCACAAAACTCAACTACATAACCTGTACCGCCAGCGGCCGTGGTCTTGCCGATGATAGCTAGCACGATATCTTTCGCAGTAATGCCAGGAGCAACTTTACCTTTAACCTCGATCTTCATGGTTTTAGCGCGCGCTTGCTTCAGGGTTTGAGTCGCTAGTACGTGCTCAACCTCTGAAGTACCGATACCAAAGGCTAGTGAGCCGAATGCACCGTGGGTAGCTGTGTGTGAGTCACCGCATACGATAGTTTGACCCGGTAGGGTGATACCTAGTTCAGGACCCATTACGTGTACGATGCCTTGATACTTGTGGTTTAGGTCATACAGGCGAACACCAAACTCACCACAGTTTTTAGACAGGGTTTCCATTTGGATACGGGCCATCTCACCGGAGGCATTAATGTCCTTGGTGGTGGTGGATACGTTGTGATCCATAGTCGCGAATGTCTTGCCTGTTTGACGAACACGGCGGCCTTTTTCACGCAGGCCGTCGAACGCCTGCGGAGAAGTTACTTCGTGTACTAGGTGACGGTCGATGTACAGGATAGGGTTTTCACCCTCTGCTGCTACTACAACGTGCGCGTCATAGATTTTTTCATATAAGGTTTTAGCCATGATTGATTCCTTACGCGCCTAAGATGTACTGAGCGATCTTGTCACCCATTTCTGATGTAGTTAGAACTGTGTTTTCACCTGCTAGGTCTGCAGTTAGCTCACCTGCCGCAAGTGCTTTACTTACTGCCGCTTCAATGTCTTTAGCTGCTTGCTCTTCACCTAGGCTATAACGAAGCATTAGTGCTGCAGATAGGATTTGAGCAACAGGGTTTGCGATGTTCTTGCCTGCGATGTCTGGTGCACTACCGCCCGCTGGCTCGTAAAGACCGAAGTTGCTCTCGTTTAGACTTGCAGAAGGAAGCATGCCCATAGAGCCAGTAATCATTGCACATTCATCAGATAGGATGTCACCAAAGATGTTCGAGCAAAGCATGATGTCGAACTGAGATGGATCCTTGATAAGTTGCATGGTCGCGTTATCTATGTACATGTGGTTTAGAATTACGTCAGGGAAGTCCTTCGCTACTTCTTCTACCACTTCACGCCATAGGATAGAGCTCTGCAGTACGTTTGCTTTGTCGATAGAGTAAACGTTCTTGTTACGTAGACGCGCTGATTCAAATGCGATGCGAGCGATGCGCTCAATCTCATAGCGGTGATAAACCTCAGTGTCGAACGCTTTTTCGTTCGCCCCTTCGCCTTCACGACCTTTTGGTTGACCGAAGTAGATACCACCAGTTAGCTCTCGCACTACCACGATATCAAAACCGCGGTCTGAGATGTCTGCACGCAGTGGAGAGAAGCTCTCTAGACCTTTGTGGATCTGTGCTGGACGCAGGTTACAGAACAGTTGGAAGTGCTTACGTAGAGGCAGTAGTGCGCCACGCTCAGGTTGTTCGTTTGGTGGTAGGTTTTCCCACTTGGGACCACCTACAGAGCCAAATAGGATGGCATTAGATTCTTCACAGCCTTTAAGGGTAGCTTCTGGAAGTGGGCAACCGTGGTTGTCGATAGCGATACCGCCTACATCGAACTCGTTGCGCTCGAACTTGATTGCGTGCTTCTGCTCAATTGCGTCCAATACCTTGTGTGCTTGTTGCATTACTTCTGGGCCAATGCCGTCACCAGGTAAGACTGCAATTTTGTAAGATTTATCTGCCATGAAATGGGCTTCCTTCAAAAATAAAATAAGAAATTTCCCCTCTTGCGAGGGGAATAAAATTTAAACGGTTTCAGTAAGTTTGTTCTGTTTGATCTCTTCGATCTGATCAGCGCGATGGATGCTATTGATTACGTGAAGCAGCGCTTGGCCTGATGCCTCAACGATATCAGTAGAAACGCCGGTACCGTGGTACTTGCGACCCTTATAATTGGCGATGATGTCTGCCTGACCTAGACCATCTTCACCTTCGCCTTTTGCGGTAAGGTCGAACTTGTCTAGTACGATGTCATAACCGGTAACACGATAGATGCATTGGTAAAGGGCATCAACAGGACCGTTACCCACAGCTGCTTCGCTCTTCTCTTCATCACCACACTGAAGCTTAATGCTGGTTGTTGCCATTACGCTACCAGATTGCACGCTTAGATAGTTCAACTTGAAGAAGTCGTCTTCGTCGCGAAGGTTAGCAAAGTGCATCAATGCTTCTAGGTCGTAATCAAATACCTGGCCTTTACGGTCAGCTAGCTTCAAGAAGTCAGCATATAGAGTATCTAGATCGTACTCTTCTTCACGGTAACCCATACTATCCATATGGCTCTTAACCGCAGCACGACCAGAACGGCTGGTTAGGTTAAGGGCTTGGTTCTTAAGACCGATAGACTCTGGAGTCATGATCTCATAGGTGTTCTTATTCTTAAGCATGCCATCTTGGTGGATACCTGAAGAGTGGCTGAATGCGTTTGCGCCAACAATCGCCTTGTTGCTCTGAATAGGCATGTTACACAATTGGCTAACTAGCTTACTGGTGCGGTGGATTTCATCGTGCTTAATGTTGGTCGACACGTTGAGTAGACTTTCACGTGTCTTGATGATCATCGCCACTTCTTCTAGTGAGCAGTTACCTGCACGCTCACCGATACCATTGATGGTACCTTCAATCTGACGAGCACCCGCTTGAACTGCTGCAATAGAGTTAGCAACCGACATACCTAGGTCGTCGTGACAGTGCACGGAGATGATGGCTTTGTCGATGTTAGGAACGCGATTGAAAAGGGTTTGGATAATGCCACCGAACTCGTTTGGTACTGTGTAGCCAACGGTATCTGGGATGTTGATGGTGTTGGCACCGGCATCGATAGCCGCTTCTACCATACGACAAAGGTTATCGATTGGAGTACGACCTGCATCTTCGCATGAGAACTCGACATCATCAGTGTATTTGCGCGCATGTTTAACGGCGTTCACACCCATTTCGATAACATCATCGTAACTGCGGCGAAGTTTGTCTTGGACGTGAATAGTAGAGGTAGAGATAAAAGTGTGGATTCGGAATTGGTCAGCAACCTTCAAGGCTTCGGCTGCGGCATCAATGTCTTTGGCAACGGCGCGAGATAGGGCACAGATGCGAGAGTTTTTGATGTTTTTTGCGATGGTTTGAACTGACTCGAAATCACCCGGAGAAGAGATAGGGAAGCCAGCTTCGATAACATCAACGCCCAAGCGCTCAAGGGCATATGCGATTTGCAGTTTCTCTTTGACCGTTAGACTCGCTGACAGTGCTTGCTCACCGTCACGTAATGTAGTGTCAAAGATTATCACCTGATCACTCATGTTGGCTTCCTTATTCCGTTGTTTGATTTAAATACAAAAAAACCCGCATTCTCTTTGCGGGTTTGTTTGTTGATGGTGGCGTTTTTCGCCCACTAGCTACCCGCGCGATTAAGTCACGATCAGGAGGAGCAGTAGAGAAGTGAATACACCAAATTTCATATTAAAAAACATTCCATCAACGAAGTTAACAAATTAGTACCGCACTTCCGGCATGAGCGTCAAGCATAAAGTGGAATAAATTTGCGCAAATTTAAAATTGCAGAAATATAGGTCATATCTACGTTGGGATAACAAAATTATCCAAATCTTGGGTTTTTGATTAATTTTGTTTGTTAATCAGGTGGTTAATTTATCGCTATAATTAATCAAATGATTAATTAATGGGGTGAATAGGGTGAGAAAAGCAGGACGTCCGACCTCTGAAACCAAGACTAGGGATGCGCTATTGGAACAGGCACAACATCTGTTCACTAGCATGCCCTATGAAAAAGTATCTACACGTATGCTTGCGGAAAAGGCTGGGGTAAATCCTGCCATGATTCGTTATTACTTCGGCAGTAAAGAGGGACTGTTTGAGGCAATGATAATGCACGTGATGGCTCCAATACTGACCCATGCCCGCACTAAGTATCCCAGTTCAGACTCCAGCACCTTGGTTGGAATGCTAAAGGTTCATTTTGAGGTGATGAGTCAAGACTTAGCGTTTCCACGCCTATTATTTCGAGTGCTTGGTATGCCACCGTCTGAGGTACAAAGAAGGTTAACCGATAAGATGTTCGAGCAGATGGTAGGGAACGTCAACGAGCGACTGTTCGACAATAGTAAGGGCATTGTACGAGATGGGCTTGATCCACAGAAATGTAAGCTGAATATCTTGAGCCTAATGCTGTTTCCATTTATCGCCCCGAACGCCCTTCTCGAGAAGCATGGAATCGATATTAACCCAGAGTTCTTAAATGAGCTTTTCGCTCACAACATCGATGTCATGTTTAATGGCATCCTGCAGCAACCCGCTGATAAAACGAGTTTGACCAATGAAGATTAATAAAAAGCTGTTGTTTTTTCCTGCCTTAGCGGTGGGGGTGATCGTACTTATCATCATGATGGAGACTCGACCTGAGGTTGCGACAAAACCTGCCGGAGATCGCTCTCGCGTTGTTGAGGTGATGGAATTAGAGCCTGTGGAAATTGCTCCCGAGGCCATAGGCTTTGGCAAGGTTGCACCTAAGTTTGAGTGGAAGGCGATCGCCGAGGTGTCGGGTAAAGTAGTGTATCGTCACCCAAATCTAGAGCGCGGTCGTATCATGCCTGCAGGTACCGAGGTGATTCGCATCGATCCCTTAGATTACGAGCTTAAGCTCACTCAAGCCAAAGCGGACCTCAACAGCAGTGAAACCCAATTAAAGAAACTGGCACTTGAGCATAAAAATCGCCAAAACACGGTCAAGATAGAGCGAAACCGCCTAGTTCTGTCACAAAAAGAACTGCAGCGTAAACAAGACCTACGAAACAAGAAGGTGGCTTCTCAGTCTGACGTGGACACCCAACAGCAGTCTTATCTTGCTCAGCAAAAAGTCGTTCAGGATATAGAGAACCAACTAGCCTTATACCCAGATGAAAAACGAGTAGCTGAAGCGCTGGTTGAGGTAAACCGCTCTAAGGTTCAAGAAGCGGAGCGCCAGTTAGAGAAAACCTCTGTCGTGTTGCCACGAGATCTGAGGATCTCCGATGTTGGCATTGAGCTTAATCAGGTAGTCAATCAGCAACAAGAGATGATCATGGCACAGGGCCTGGATGTGATGGAGGTGGAAGCACAGCTTTCTATTCATGATGTGCAGAAGCTGATCGGCAGTATCTCCGCAGATAGTCGTGATGATGTGGGCTCTCCTTTGCCAAGTATCGGCAAGCTAAAAGCAGAAGTGAAGCTGTCTAGTGGCAGTTTTGAAGCTACTTGGCCTGCTAAGGTTGCTCGAATCTCAGACTCCATTGACCCTAGCCAAGCGACAGCAGGGGTTATCCTCGAGATCACTCAAGACTACAGTCAATTAAGTGCTGAATCAGGTCCACCGCTTGTGAGTGGCATGCTAGTGAGAGCTGAGATTGAAGGCGCGCCATCAGCAAGTTGGGTGGTGCCTGAAAGAGCACTGCACGGCGACAAGATCTATCTGTTCAAAGATAAGAAACTAGTGATTTTGCCAGTCAAGGTTCAGTATCGTCGTGACCAACAGGTAGTAATTGAGGGAGAGATCCAGCAAGGGGACAAATTGATCTTAAACGATCTCTTGCCTGCAATCCCTGGTATGGCTCTTAAGTTGGAAGAGCATAAGCAGGAGGACGAAGCGTGATTCGTTTTTTTGCGAGACACCCAACCGCAGCCAACCTATTGATGTTTCTGCTGCTCTTGGTGGGTGCGTTGACCCTTGGCACCATCAAGCGAGAGACCTTTCCTGAGTTTTCTCCGCCCTACATCATGGCCACCATTGTCTATCCGGGTGCTTCTCCTATGGAAGTGGAAGAGAGCCTGTGTGTGCGAATGGAGGATGCCGTCGATGGCCTCTCGAATATCGAAGAGACCAAGTGTGAGGCAATTGAGGGTAGTGCACGTCTGACCTTGAAGTTGGATGAGAGTGCCGATATTGGTCGTATGTTGGTGGACGTTCAAACCCAAATAAATGCCATCAACGACTTTCCAGATCAGATTGAATCTCCTGTGGTTCAAGAGCTGGATTGGAATGAGCCGGTTATCGATATCGCGATTACTGCTGATACTAGTTGGCCTGAACTTAAGGCCTATGCAGAGAAGCTAAAGCGGATTCTAAAGCTCGACTACGGCGTGTCTCTGGTTCAGGTGTCCGGCTTTTCCGACCATCAATATCGCGTTGAGCTCGATACACAAATCATGCGTCAGCTGGGCCTGAGTGTGAGTGATATTGCCGCGCAGATAGGCAGACAGAACGTAAAACTGCCGAGCGGGAACGTTGAGACACCAGATAAAAACTTCCTGATTAGATTCGATGAAAGGCGCATAACTCCGACGCAGCTTGAGAGCATAGTGGTGGGCTCAGGCCCCAATGGCTCACTTATCCGCCTTCGTGATGTTGCGACCATTACCGACCGCTTTGAGTTGGATGAGCAAAAGGTGCTGTTTGATGGCAAGCCTTCGGCCATTCTAAAAGTGAGCAAGAATAAAGAAGATGATGCCCTGCGTATTAAAGAGCAGGTAGTTAAGTTCGTTGATGATCAGCGCCATATTGCCCCAGATGGCGTCACAATCGAAACAACTAATGACCTATCCTCTGTACTGTGGGACCGCTTGACCATGATGGTGAAGAACGGCTGGCAGGGTATCGTACTAGTGTTTTTGACCATGTGGCTGTTCTTTAGTTTGCGCTACTCATTCTGGGTGGCGGCGGGGCTTCCAGTAGCCTTCCTTGGTGGCATCTTCTTGATGGCTAATTTAGGGATATCCATCAATATCATGTCGCTAGTGGGGCTTCTTATGGCGATAGGTATCATGATGGACGATGCCATAGTAATCGCCGAGTCCATCGCCTCTCACCTTGATAGGGGGCAGAGTATAGACGATGCCATTTATAACGGGGTACGAAAGGTCTTTCCAGGCGTATTGTCCTCCTTTCTAACCACGATCTGTATCTTTGGTAGTTTGCTGTTCCTCGACGGTGAAATGGGCGCGGTGCTTAAGGCTGTGCCTCAGGTATTGATACTGGTGCTCTCTTTGAGCCTAGTAGAGGCCTTCCTTATCCTGCCTCACCACCTTGCGCATTCTTTGCATGCAAAGAAAAAAGAGCGTCCGGACCTTAAATTCAAGCGAGTATTCCTTGAGAAGTTTGAGCACTTTAGAAATACCACGCTAGTAAACGCAGTCGATAAAGCGGTTGAGTATCGCTACCTATTTATGGGCGGAGTGATTGCCACCTTGCTCATCTCTATCTCTCTATTAGCCGGTGGGCATCTTAAGTTTGTGCCTTTTCCAGAGCTAGATGGTGATATTGCCGAGGCTCGTATCATTTTGCCTCCGGGCGCATCATTGAGCCAAACGGAAGCAGTAGTGGATAAGCTTATTGCGTCAGCAGAAAAGCTAGACAAAAAATGGTCTCAGGAGATGGAAGGCGGTGAGCCTTTGGTGCAGCACATTACCGCCAGTTTCAATACCAATGCTGATGCCAACGAATCTGGTCCGCACCTAGCCACAGTGCGGTTAGACCTTCTTGGCGCGGAGATTCGAAATACCCTTATCGATGATTTTGTTGATGCTTGGCGTGAGGATGTGGGTGAGTTAGCTACGCCTATTTCTATGGTGTTCAAACAGCCAACCATGGGCCCAGGCGGCCGAGCCATTGAGATCCGAGTACAACACGATGATCTGCGTGAGCTAAAAGCCGCTTCCATTGAGATTCAGTCTTACCTGAATGAGTTCGACGGCGTACACGGTGTATTGGATGATATGCGTATGGGTAAGGAAGAGGTGTTAGTTAAGCTTCGTCCCGGCGCTGAAACCTATGGTGTGAACGGGCAGATGATTGCCAATCAGCTCCGTGCTGCCTTTTATGGTCAAACTGCTGATGAGATTCAGGTAGGCGTAGAGAACATCAAGATAGAGGTGCGCCTCGATAAAGAGGTTGCAGGTGATATCGAGCGCTTGGCTAATTTCCCTATCATCACCAATGATGGCGCACAGATCCCTCTAGCCAGCATCGCGACCTTTGATTTCCAGCGTAACTATGTGCGTATCGAGCGAGTTAATGGTCTGCGTACGGTGAGTGTGTTTGCCGATGTTGATAACTCAAAAGCAAGTTCAGGAGAAATCCTCAATACCTTTATGAAGCGGGAACTGCCTGAGCTTAAGAGTAAATATCCGGGATTGCGCTTTGATTTTGAAGGTGAGTCAAAGGACTCTGCGAAGACTGGCGCCTCTATGGGTAAGGGCTTCTTAGTAGGCTTGTTTGGGGTGTTCGCCATTTTGAGCTATCAATTCCGTAGTTACCTAGAACCCTTCGTGGTAATGCTTGCTATTCCGCTGGCGTTTATCGGGGTTATTTGGGGGCATTTCCTACTCGGACACAATATGAGTATGCCGAGTATGATGGGCTTTGTGTCCCTTGCGGGTATCGTGGTTAACGACTCCATACTCTTGGTGCAGTATATCCGCCATCATGTGGATGAAGGGGATAGTGTGCACGACTCAGTGGTCAAGGCGAGCCGTGAGCGCTTCCGCGCCGTGTTCATTACCTCTATGACTACCGCCGCAGGCCTATTACCACTATTGCTGGAGACTAGCCTTCAGGCACAGGTTATCCAACCTCTGGTTATCTCTATTGTATTCGGTATCTTCGCATCCACTATCTTGGTGCTGTTTATGGTGCCGTGTGCCTACGCCATCCTCGCGGATTTTGGCAAGGTAGTGAAGCACGAGGATTTGAGTGCCTAGCTAAACAAACATAGAAACCAAAACTTTTTAAAACTGTAATCTAGCTGATCGGAAAACGTCACCTCTCTGTCACTTGCGATGATTAACTTGCTTAGTAATTCATCGCAAAAGGACAGGGAGGTGCCATGAGCAGCTTTGACCTACAAACGCAACAAATTACGCGCATCAACCCCATAGTCAGGTTTGACCTAGCGTTCTCACATCTGTGTGTTGGGCATAGATATGCCAATCAGGTTGGGCAATTTAGCCGCGCAGTTTCTCACTCTGGCGATGGGCACCTATACCCTGTAATTGCCTTGATGGCTTGGATTGCCGATCCGGTGCTTGGCAAACTGCTACTCATCTGTGGCTTGATAGCCTTTGCCATTGAACTGCCTATCTATTGGATAGCGAAGAATAGCTTCCGTCGCCGCCGCCCTCATGACCTCTCAACGCAAATCTGTAACTTTATTGAGCCGTCGGACAAATACAGCATGCCTTCTGGACACACTGCAGCTGCAACCATAATGGCGACCTTGATCTGCGTGTTCTTTCCTAGCTTGGCTCTGATTGCTGTGCCTTGGGCCGCCATGATAGCCCTGTCTCGTATCCTGCTTGGGGTGCATTTCTTTAGCGATATCGTAGCGGGTGTGATTCTGGGCGTTTCAGCGACCTTGACCGCAATGTGGATTGTAGGAGTTTAAATTGAAGATTCTATATGGCGTCCAAGGGACGGGAAACGGTCATATTGCTCGCGCGAGGGCGATGGCAAAAGCGCTAAAACGTACCGAGGGCATTGACGTTGATTTTGTATTCTCTGGTAGAGAGAAACAGAAGTACTTTTCTATGGATGTGTTTGATGATTACCGCACCTTCTCTGGGCTGACCTTCAACTCCAGCAAGGGCAAGGTGGACTACATCAAGACCGCGACTAGCAATAATTTGGTAGAGCTGTTTCAGGATATCAGCACAGTAAACGTCAAGGAATACGATCTAGTGCTGAATGACTTCGAACCTGTTACCGCTTGGGCTGCCCGAAAGCAAGATGTGCCATGTATCGGTATCAGTCACCAGAATGCATTCCGCTATCATGTACCAAAGAAAGGCTTTGGTTTGATGGATAAGACCATTATCCATCACTTCGCACCGGCCGATTTTCATCTAGGACTGCATTGGTATCATTTCGACCAACCTATATTGCCACCTATAGTGCACATAAATGCGCCTATGGAGGTGAGTGAACAAGACTTTATCCTGGTGTACCTGCCTTTTGAAGATCTCAAACAGGTCAGTGAATTACTGCAGCGCTTCGGTGAGTACCAATTCCGTTGCTATCACCCGGATGTGCGAAATGCAGATGACTATCAGAATATTCAGTTTCGTCCTCTCTCTGTGGATGAATTTCAAAGAGACCTGTTTGCCTGCCAAGGGGTGATCGCCAACGGCGGATTTGAGTTGCCCTCTGAGGCGTTGAGTCTAGGTAAGAAATTATTGTTGAAGCCATTGGAAGGTCAGTTTGAGCAGCAGAGCAATGTTGCTACTATCGACTATCTTGGCCTGGGTAAGGCAATGCTAGAACTTGAACCCAGCATAGTGCGAAGCTGGCTCGAAGAGGACAAGCCGGATCCTATCTCTTATCCTGATGTCGCCTCTGCGATCTCACAGTGGGTAGTGGAAGGAGAGTGGGATCAACAACAGAAGTTGAGCGATGCTTTATGGAAACAGGTCGATTTTCCTAGCCACTGCACCCACCTGATGGATTGATAAAATAGAGTTATAGCTCTCGTTAAATATGCAGAACCGACGCTGACAATCGTCGGTTTTTTTGTCTCTTTCGTTACTTAAATGGAACGCTGATTTTCATTTTTGCATCAAAAAGTCTACTAAAAGCTAATTTATATGTTTTTACACTTATATCAAAGCCTTGATCTAAAAGGGGTTTTATAAAGTGGTGCTAAAATGTACTGATTCTTTGTCAAATCGTTTGGCACGGTGAATGTTTTTGCCAGATAGTAGCCGTCGTTGATTATTCATCCAGTTGATGACTGAAAGATAAATGAGTACTTACAGATATGTATGTACTCGCATAAATCCAGTTCGGTGAACTTATTTGAAAGAGACAAACGATATGTTGACTAGCAATACCCAAAACACAGTGACAAAAGGAGTTCGTCAAGAGAGTAACTTGCGTGGTGTGGATCTAAACCTATTGACGGTTTTTGATGCAGTAATGCAAGAGCAAAACATTACCCGTGCGGCACAGAATCTAAATATGTCGCAGCCAGCGGTGAGTAACGCAGTGGCACGATTAAAGGTAATGTTCCAAGACGAACTTTTCATGCGTCAAGGTCGCGGTATTGCGCCAACGTTGCGTGCACGCCAACTATTTGGCCCAGTGCGTCAGGCGCTGCAGCTAATTAAGAATGAACTACCAGGCGCAAGCTTTGATCCTGTGACTTCGACTCGCAACTTCTCAGTGGCTATCTGCACACCAAATGATGTGCGTTTTGCCCCTCGTCTAATGCGTGATGTTGCGGCACAAGCTCCGAATGTTACCCTTAAGCTAGACTCTCTAGCGGGCAATACATTAGAAGAGAAGCTTAAATATCAGGATATCGATTTTGTTATCGACTACGCGAAGTTCGAAAAAGAAGGCTTTGTAAGCACAGAGATCTTCTCTGATGAGTTAGTAGTAGTGTGTTCGAAAAATCATCCTCGTCTTGGCGGTGTAAGCTCGATGAATCTAGAGCAGTTCCAAAATGAAAAGCACGCTCGTCTATCTCGCGTAAACGGCATGGTGAGCTTTAACGAGCTTATCTATAAGAATCTCGATTGTGAGACCGCCTATCAAGGTGCAACCCTAGGTAACCTTATTGCAGTAGCGGCTCAGTCTGAGCTTATCTGTGCGGTACCAAGCTGGATCACTAAGTACTTCCCAGACAGCCTAGGCATCCAAACCATTCCTTATCCGAAAGCAGAGAAGCAAGTGAAGGCATATCTGACCTGGCACGAGTCTATCCAAAAAGATGGCGCTCACACCTGGATGCGTGACCAATTGATGGCGATTTGTGGCGAGGTTGCATCGGAAGAAGCTACTGGTTTCTAAGCCAAAAGATTACATTCAGTTACAAAAGCACTGTAGATCAAATTTACAGTGCTTTTTTTATGTCCAAATCCTTGTAACTACTACCCTTATGGGGAAAAGAGAACGTGGCGGATGTCGCATTTTGTATAGCGTTCAACGCAATATAATTGCGTTTTATTTACTCGGATGTAGACTAGGCGCTCACTCAGCTTACAGGTGTAAGCCAAAAGGTAAGGTTATGACCATCACAGAGTTTCATATTGTCAAAAAAGTACGTCAGCGCGCCATTGACGGAGGAGATAAGATCGCCCTAAAACACAAGGTTGGGGGTGATTGGCAAGGTATCTCTTGGAAGCAATTTGGACAGCAAATGGATGCTGTATCGCTGGCTCTGATGGCTCAAGGATTGAGTGTTCAAGATAAGGTAGGTATCAATTCCAACAACATGCCGAAGTGGAGCATGGCTGATTTGGGATCGCTGCAAGCACGCCTAGTGACTGTGCCTATCTATCCAACCAATACCGCAGAGCAATCTGCATATGTAATTGAAAATGCGGACGTTAAGGTGCTGTTTGTTGGTGAACAAGAGCAGTACGATGCGGCCGTATCTATCTTCGATGAATGCCCTCAACTAGAGCTTATCGTGGCAATGAGCGAGGACATCAACCTTGGCGAACACTCAAATGTTCTGTCTTGGGATGCCTTCATTGAGCAAGGTCAACAAGCCTTAGCTGAAAAGCCGGAGTTGCAGCAAGACCTGGACCAACGTATCGAAGATGCTAACCTAGATGACTTAGTAACCCTTATCTATACCTCAGGTACAACAGGTCAACCTAAGGGTGTAATGCTCGATTACGCCAACTTCGCTTCTCAGCTGAAAGGCCATGACGAGAGATTGAGCCTAGGCGAAGATGACGTATCTCTGTGTTTCCTCCCGCTTTCTCACGTGTTCGAGCGTGCTTGGACCATGTACGTGCTGTATAAAGGCGCCACTAACTGCTATCTAATCGACACCATGCAGGTGCGTGAAGCCCTAGGTGAGGTTAAGCCTACGGTAATGTGTGCGGTACCGCGTTTCTACGAGAAGATCTTCTCTGCTATCCATGAAAAAGTATCTCGCGCTTCATTCGTGAAAAAAGCTATGTTTACTTGGGCGGTGAACATGGGCGCACGTATGGCACTATGTAAGCAAGAGGGCCGTGAGCCTTCGGTGATGCTGAAGAAGAGCCATGCTCTAGCGGATAAACTAGTGCTAGCTAAGCTTCGTGAACTGCTGGGTGGACGTATTAAGATGATGCCGTGTGGTGGTGCGAAACTGGACGAGACTATCGGTCGCTTCTTCCACGCTCTGGGTCTAAACGTCAAGCTTGGCTATGGTATGACAGAGACTACTGCAACCGTTTCTTGTTGGGATGAGCCAGCATTTAACCCAGATTCCATCGGTACCTCTATGCCGGGTGCTCAGGTGAAGATTGGCGAGAACAATGAAATCTTAGTTCGTGGTCCTATGGTAATGCGCGGCTACTATAAGCTTCCTGAAGAAACAGCAAAGACCTTTGATGAACACGGCTTCTTGAAAACCGGTGATGCAGGTCATTTTGACGACAATGGCAACCTATTCATTACCGATCGCATCAAAGAGCTAATGAAAACCTCAGGCGGTAAGTATATTGCGCCTCAGGTAGTTGAAGGCACTATCGGTAAAGATCACTTTATCGAGCAGATCGCGGTTATTGCAGATACGCGTAAGTTTGTATCCGCATTGATTGTTCCAAGCTATGAAGCGCTAGAAGAGCACGCCAAAGAGCTGAATATCAAGTATCACGACAAGGTCGACCTGATCAAGCACAGCCAGATCGTTGAGATGCTTGAGGCGCGCGTTGCTGAGCTTCAGCAGAACCTAGCGAAGTTTGAGCAAGTCAAGAAGTTCAAGCTGTTACCTAAAGCGTTCTCAATGGAGAAGGGTGAACTAACCCCGACTCAGAAGCTTCGTCGTAAAGTGATCAACGAGCGTTATCAGGAAGAAATTGAAGATATGTATGCTGAAGGTGGCAATCATAAGGCAAAACCTAAGCATTAATTTCTAAATACTGAAGATTTAAAGGCCACTGAGTGTGAATAACCTCAGTGGCCTTTTTGTTTTATATCAATGGGTTATTAATGCTCTTCACCTCGAAAACCAGTTTCTGTGAAACCCTGTTAATGAATTGTGTTTTTTACGTAGACATTTGTGGGTTAAAAGCGTTATCTTGAACAGGTTATTCTGCATCTGCTATGGCAGGTTCAGAAACATAGTAAGAACAGGCTCCACATGGGCTCATCGCCCTTGAGGAAGCGAGGATTTCACGATTAGGCTACGAATAAGCCCTAAACTATGTCAAACCGCTTAGTTCATACACCCAATGGGCTAATGACGGTAAGGAGAAGTTAATGGAAATGCTATCCGGCGCTGAGATGGTCGTCCAGTCATTGATTGAAGAACAAGTAGAGCAAATCTTTGGCTATCCGGGCGGTTCAGTTCTCGACATCTACGATGCCCTTCACGCAAAGTCAGATCAGATCAAACACGTGTTGGTTCGACATGAGCAAGCGGCTACCCACATGGCAGACGGCTATGCCCGCGCCACAGGTAAGCCTGGCGTGGTTATGACCTGCTCTGGCCCTGGCGCAACTAATACTATCACAGGTATCGCAACCGCTTATATGGACTCTATCCCTATGATAGTGATCACCGGCAACGTACCGAACAATCTTATCGGTAATGACGCCTTCCAAGAGTGCGATATCGTGGGTGTATCTCGACCTGTGGTAAAACACAGTTTCCTAGTCAAGCGCGCTGAAGACATCCCAGAGACTATTAAAAAAGCATTCTATATTGCATCCACCGGTCGCCCAGGCCCTGTGCTTATCGACCTGCCAAAGGATGTGATGAATCCGCTAATCAAACTGCCATACGAGTACCCTGAGTCGGTTAAGATGCGTTCTTATAATCCGACGACCTCGGGTCACAAGGGACAGATCAAGAAAGCCTTGAAAGCGCTTCTTGAGGCGAAGAAACCTGTCCTTTACGTTGGTGGTGGTGCGGTAATCTCCGAATCTGACGAATACCTAGTTCAGCTTGCTGAAGAACTGAATATCCCTGTAGTAAGTACGCTAATGGGACTTGGTGCCTTCCCAGGAATGCACAAGAATTCTCTGGGCATGCTAGGCATGCATGGTACCTATGAAGCCAATATGGCGATGCATAATGCCGACCTTATCTTCGGTGTGGGTGTACGCTTTGACGACCGTACCACCAACAACCTAGAGAAGTATTGTCCAAACGCTAAGGTTATCCACATCGATATCGACCCTTCTTCTATCTCGAAGAACGTACGTGTAGATTTACCGATCGTGGGTTCAGCGGAGAAGGTACTGCAAAGTCTAACTTCACTGCTGAGCACTAATGACGCGCGCAACGATAAAGAGGCACTGGATACCTGGTGGAGCGAGATCGAGACCTGGCGTGAGAAAGAGTGTCTTTCTTATGAAACCTCTACAGAGCGTATCAAGCCACAACAGGTTATTGAAACCCTGCACAAATTGACCAATGGTGATGCCTATGTGGCATCGGATGTGGGTCAGCATCAGATGTTTGCAGCGCTTTATTATCCGTTCAAGAAATCACGTCGTTGGATCAACTCTGGTGGCTTAGGCACCATGGGCTTTGGCCTGCCTGCTGGTATGGGAGTTAAGTTCGCTCACCCTGAAGAAGAGGTAGTGGTGGTAACCGGTGATGGCAGTATTCAGATGAATATTCAAGAGCTATCTACTGCGCTGCAATACGATATTCCAGTTAAGATCATCAACCTGAACAACCGCTTTTTAGGTATGGTTAAGCAGTGGCAGGACATCATCTATCAAGGTCGTCACTCCAACTCATATATGAGCTCAGTACCAGACTTTGCCGCTATCGCTGAGGCCTATGGTCACGTGGGTATCAGAATCCAATCTCCAGATGAACTAGAGTCGGGCCTTGAGAAGGCGTTGGCGATGAAAGACAGGCTGGTGTTTGTGGATATCAGCGTAGATGAGACAGAGCACGTATACCCAATGCAGATCAAAGGCGAGGGTATGGATAAGATGTGGTTGAGCAAGACGGAGAGAACCTAACATGAGACACATTATTTCGCTGTTAATGGAAAACCAATCAGGGGCCCTGTCTCGCGTTGTAGGTCTGTTTTCTCAACGTGGTTACAACATCGAATCCCTGACCGTATCTCCGACTGATGATGAAACCCTATCGCGTCTAAACATCACCACTGAGACCGATGAGCTTCAGCTAGAGCAGATCCAAAAGCAACTGCATAAGCTTATCGATGTGCTCAAGGTGCAAGAAGTCACTGAGTTTGAACACATCGAGCGCGAGCTGATGATGGTGAAGCTCAAGGCATCAGGTTTTGCTCGTGCAGAGGTAAAGCGTACCGCAGATATCTTCCGAGGGCAGATAGTGGATGTGACGGCATCTCAGTATACGGTTCAACTTGCGGGTACCAGTGAGAAGCTGGATGCCTTTATCAAGGCGGTATCAGAGATCACCGATGTTATTGAGGTGGCTCGAAGCGGAGTAGTAGGTATTGCTCGTGGTGAGCGTACACTCAAGCCTTAATCACACCCAAACAAAACTGTGATACAACAAAAGCTACTTCTGAAAAGGAGTGGCTTTTTTAGTGCAAAAATTTGAGTGAAAACTAATACTCAGTTGAAGGTGCTTGATTGTTTGAAATTTAACCGATAAGATTCGTGCAAATTTTAATCGCCCAGACAGAAACGGAATTGTGCTCTGGTTAGAAGAAGAGGCGAGATATGCTAAAGAGTGCGTTTGTTCGATTGATCGTTAGTGGCTTGATGTTGATGGGTATGACGGTGAACCCTATCTATTTTCTGGCGATGGCGCTTCTGATGAACACCCATAGGCGAGAGCTGTTCGCTTATTAATTTTCTTTTCTAAGAAAACAAAAAAAGAGAGCCAATTGGCTCTCTTTTTAGCATCTAAACAGGTCTGTAAATTACAGTACGTGTACAGAAGCAGTGTTAGTAGTGCCTGAAGCAACTAGTGCACCAGAAACCATGATTACGATGTCGCCTTTCTTACCAAGACCAGTCTCAAGAGCAATCTCTTTACCAGCCATGTAGAACGCATCAGTGCTCTCGATAGAGTCAACAACTACTGGAGTAACACCTTTAGTTAGAACTAGCTGAGCAGCAGTCTTAGTGTTAGTAGTTACAGCAATGATGTTTGCAGTTGGGAAGTATTTACGTACAGAACGTGCAGACTTACCAGCTTCAGTAGCAACAACGATTAGAGGAGCAGCTAGCTTCTCAGCAGTGTCTACAGCGCCTTTACATACAGCTTCAGTGATACGTAGACGTGGGCTGTCTAGACGAGAACCTAGTTCAGCTTTTAGAGCGCCGTCAGTACGTGCACAGATTTGAGCCATGATAGTAACAGCTTCTACTGGGTACTTACCTTTAGCAGTTTCACCAGAAAGCATTACTGCGTCAGTACCGTCCATTACTGCGTTCGCAACGTCACCAGCTTCCGCACGAGTAGGACGTGGGTTTTGGATCATTGAGTCAAGCATTTGAGTTGCAGTGATAACCATCTTACGAGCGCGGTTACACTTCTCAATCATCATCTTCTGAGCGAAGATTACTTCTTCAGCTGGGATTTCAACACCTAGGTCACCACGAGCAACCATGATGCCGTCAGAAGCTTCAAGGATAGCGTCGAAGTTGTCTACACCTTCTTGGTTCTCAATCTTAGAGATGATGTGGATGTTCTCGCCACCGTTCGCGTTTAGAAGCTCACGGATTTCTTTAACGTCTTCTTCTTTACGAATGAAAGAAGCAGCAACGAAATCAACGCCTTGCTCACAACCGAACTTAAGGTCAGCTTTGTCTTTCTCAGAAAGAGCTGGAAGCTGTACAGATACGCCAGGAAGGTTAACACCTTTGTTTTCGCCTAGTGCACCGTTGTTAAGAACTTTACACTTAACTTCAGTTTCAGTAGTAGAAAGCACTTCCATTTCGATTAGACCGTCGTCTACTAGGATAGTGTTACCAGCAGTTAGGTCTTTAGCGAAACCAGCGTAAGTTACCGCTACAGTTTCTTTGTTACCAACTACAGAAGTGTCAGTAGTGAATGTGAACTCTTGACCAGCTACTAGATCAACGTCATTGCCGCCTTCTAGCTTGATAGTACGGATTTCTGGACCTTTAGTGTCGAGTAGGATAGCTAGTTGCTTACCTGTGTTCGCCATTACTGTGCGGAAGTTCTCGATACGCGCAGAGTGCTCAGCGAAGTCACCGTGAGAGAAGTTCAAACGCATTACGTTCATGCCAGCGTTCACTAGCTCAGTTAGCTTCTCTACAGACTCAGTTTTAGGGCCAATCGTACATACGATTTTGGTCTTTTTCATGGAAAATACTCTCCGGTAAGTATTATGTAAGTTCAAATAGGATACTGGCGGCTATATTACTTCATTTGTAATTAAATTACAAAATTTACCGTCAGCACTTACATCGCTGTGCCTGTACGGTTACCAGGACCCTATTGGGAAATTCTGACGAATTTTGCTTTGAAAACAGCTTTGAAGCCGATTCTAAAGCGGTTCATCTCTCAGTTTTTTGCTTTTGCTCACATTTTCAGTGAAGTAATAGACAAAATGAGAAATGTAATAAAATTTCTTGATGGTGTCGGATTCTAACACCTTACGAGACTGAATTCACGGCTCAGATTTGTCTTAGAACAAGGTTTTAGCGCAAAATATTTATTTTTAACAATGAAATAATTATTACCCCCAGTTTTGCTCAAATTTGACGACCCCTAGCGTGCTATAGTGCCTCGAAATCAAAATGCTCCAAGGTAGGAAAAGATGTTGAAACTGGCCATCGTTGGCACCAACTGGATCACCGAGCGCTTTGTGCGCGCAGCCCTAGATACCCATCAATTTGAACTGTTCGCGGTCTATTCTCGCAATCAAGACTCAGCCAAAGCGTTTGCTAGCAAGTTTGATGTCACTCGAACCTTTACTGATCTAGAAGAGCTCGCGAGTAGTGAGGCTGACTGCATTTATATTGCGAGCCCTAACTCGCTACACGCTCCTCAAGCGATGCAGATGATGGAAGCGGGGAAGCACGTCATCGTTGAAAAGCCAATGGCATCCAACTTCCCACTTGCCAAGCAGATGTTTGAGGTAGCAGAGCGTTGTGGTGTGGTGCTGTTTGAGGCGTACATGTCTGAGTATCTGCCAAACTTTGCGGTACTAAAGCAGAACCTAGAGCGCCTAGGGCAGGTGAGAAAGGCCAATATCCACTATTGCCAATATTCTTCTCGCTATCAAAAGTATCTCGATGGGAAGAACCCAAATACCTTCAATCCTGCTTTCTCTAATGGCTCCATAATGGACATCGGCTTCTACTGTGTCTCAGCAGCAGTTGCTCTTTTTGGTGAACCAAAGTCGGTTAAGGCGGATGCGGTTAAGTTGGACACAGGTGTGGATGGCCACGGTAGCGTGATTCTTAACTATGGTGAATTTGATGCGGTTTTGACTCACTCTAAGGTTAATGACAGTTTCTTGCCTTGTGAGGTACAGGGAGAAAAAGGCACATTGCAAACGGACATGATAGCTCTATGCAACACGGTTTCATTTCATCAAAGAAACAAAGCACCGATTGACCTCACTCAGCAGCAGCATTCAAACCCTATGTACTACGAGGCGCTTGCGTTCGCAGATTGCGTAAAAAATGGTGAGATAAAAGAAGAAGCTAAACAGCGCGCGCTAACTGTGTCTAAACTGATCACTGAGATACGTCGCCAAACTGGTGTCACCTTCCCAGCTGATGAGAATCTATGAGAACCAAGAGTAAACATTTTGACCTGAACCTTTTGCGGGTGTTTGTGGCTGCTTATCGCAGTCAGTCGGTAACCAAAGCAGCCGATGAGCTGGATATGACCCAGTCTGCGGTGAGTAACGCTTTGGCGAGACTAAAAGAAGGGGCAGGTCAGGAGCTCTTTTCTCGCACAGGGCGAGGCATCAAGCCGACCCGTTTTGCTCAAGACCTTTATCAACGAGTCTCAATGCCACTGTTGGATATCGAGAGATCCCTTTCGGGTATTGAGACCTTTGAGCCAGAGCAGAGTCTGCGAAGCTTCGAGGTGTACTGTAATGAGGGGCTGTTGTATATCTTGCAACAAGTGCTGCAAGACAACCCTATGCCGGAAGGGCTAGAAGTAATAGTCAAAGAGTTGCCGCCTACAGAGCAAGAGATTTATGAGCACCTAAGTGATGACAGGGTCGATTTGGTTTTAGACGTCATCAAGCCGTCTTCTAGAATCTATCAGTCTCAACTGTTAACCGACAATCTGCTCTGCTGCGTGGTTCGAAAGGACCACCCAAGGCTGACCCAAGATACCATTAGCAAAGAGAGCTATATGGCAGAGAAGCATGCCATGCTAAATCTTCGTCGCCATAGCCTTTCTTTTGTGGGTATGCTGGTGAGCGAGGTGCTACCTATGCGCAAGGTATACAGTGAGCATGCCTCTTTGGTCGGTATTATGGGGGCAGTATCGCAAAGTGAAGCGGTAGGCACGGTTCCCATGCACCTAGCTAAGCAGTACAAAGATATCTTTAATCTGGATATCTTGCCGTTTCCGTTTGAGGAGAATAAATACCACACCTATCTTGTGTGGAACACTCGCTTGAGTGACAACTCAGCCAACCAATGGCTGAGAGAGCATGTCACTAAGGTGATGCATAAGGCATTGGGCATAAAGCCCTAGCTTTGAAGTAAACCTTCTATATCTTGTGGCAGGTGAATAACACCGAGTTGTTTGGCCTGCTCAAGGCTTATTTGATTCTGCAGTATTGCCGCCAATGTATCCACATCGATTAGGATGGCATCCTCTACATCACCAGCGGGTACTTCATGCTGCTTGATGTCTAATTTACCCTCATTGATATCGAGTCTAAGGTAGTGCCCTTCGCTGGTTTCAAACAGATACCAACTGCCTTGAATTGCGGGATTTAGTTTACCTTGCATGCGTTGCTTGAGTTGATACACCAACATCATCATCTTTTGGTCGTACCTGGCTCCTTGAGCTGCTGAAAACTTTTGCTCTTTTAGGGCTTTGTGGGTGGCAAGTTGAACGGAAAAGGTTTGCTTTGGCACTGTATATAGCGCTCCTGTGCCCACACCATCCATGACACATGCAAACAGGCTAGAAGAGAAAAGGGCGGTAATCGCGGCGATAGTGATAATCGACTTCATGGTATGTCCTCTGTACTAATAAAGGCCCCTTGCGGGGCCATAAGTCAGCCAATGACGCTGTTATTATTATCTGTTGATTGGCGATTCACCTGTGCTTGAGTAACCTACGCTATAGTCTGAATGGTCTTGAGGCTCGATAACGTTAAAGTACATCTCGAAGTTATCTAGGTAAGCCGTCAGTTCGCCCAATTTCTCTAGCTCACCATTTGCTTGAATCTCACCTGACTTGATCAGCTGTTGCATGGTGGCTTGTTGGGTAAGAAGCTTGTCTAGGGTCTTACGTTCCATGCTCAAGCTAAAGTGCGGGTTTTGCACATCATAGCCTTCGATAGAACTCATGCGGCCGTTCTTAACTTCGATAGCAAACTTCTGTTCTTCATCTTGAATTACCAAATTCGCACGCATCTCAAACTTATCGGCAACGGCTTTTGGACCGTTTAGACGTACACCCATATAGTTAAGGAAGTCTTCGGTTGGCATGTTTTGAATCATGTCAGCAGAGGCGGTCTTGGTTGATGCACCCTTGACGATGCCACGGCGAAGCTCATCCGCACCCACCAAGAATACGTTGCGCTCACCAGAAGACTCACTCTGATAGCCGAGCTGTTCTAGACAGTCTGCTTGTAGGAATCGCGCTTGCTTGTTTTCTGGCTCAGCAAATACCACCTTGTTTACGATCTCTGCACACCAGCGATAGTCACCACGTTGGTAAGCGTCAAAGCCTGCACGCATGATATTTTCTGTACCGAAGTCTTCTACATAACGCTTTGCAGATTCAGTGGTATTGTGCGGAATAAGGTTGGCTGGGTTCATATCAAAATAGCCAAGGTACTTATTGATCACTGCTTTCGCATTACGATGGTAAGAACCGTGATAGCCACGCAGATACCATTCGTTGGCTAGGGCATCAGGTACCACAAACTCATCTTGGATATCGTTGATGTTTACACCGTGGTTTGCCAGACGCAGGGACTCATCGTGCAGGTAACCATACATATCACGCTGCTTCTCAAGGAAGTCCACCACGTTGTCATTGCCCCAGCGTGGCCAACTGTGAGAGGCGATAAGCACCTCTGATTTATGACCAAATTCATACAGGGCTTCATTGATTACATCTGCCCACTGCAGTGAGTCACGCACGAATGCGCCGCGCAGCGTGTATAGGTTATGAAGGCCACCAACGGTAGTTTCTGCTCCCCAGTAGGTCTTGTACTCTGGGATATAGGTGTTCATCTCAGATGGCGCTTCTGTCTCAGGAGCATTCTGCATTACTAGCTCTAGACCATCTACTTCAACCGAAGCGATATCTTTTTGTACCTCAATAGTTGGTACGATCAGAGACAGTTCACCAGAGGCTACACTCTTACCAATAGCCGCATCTACCTGACCTTGTGCTCCTTTTTCAAGCGAAGTACCGTATTGATATAGCACTCGACGAGCCATCGCGGTGCCGGCTAGTACGTTTTCAGAGATAGAGTGCTTGGTGAAACCGCGCGGTGCGATGATCTCTACCTCACCCGCGTCCACTTGCGCTTGAGATACGATGCCTTTGACACCACCAAAGTGGTCAGCGTGTGAGTGAGAATAAACTACGGCTTTGATTGGTAGGTCGCCACCGGGAGTGTTCTCTTTAAATAGCTTATATGCTGCCTCTGCCGTTTCTGGAATAGTCAGTGGGTCAAATACGATCCAACCGTTGTCTGAACGAACGAAGGTGATGTTAGCCAAGTCGTAGCCACGCACCTGATACACGCCATCACGCACTTTATACAGACCGTGTTTCATGTTCAGCACCGCTTGACGCTGCATACTTGGATGGATGCTATCGAAGTCTTTGCCTTTTAATAGGAACTCATAGCTACCCAGTTCCCAAGCAACCTTTTTGCCATCTTTGCTCATGATCTTTAGGTTATCCTCACGAGCGATAAAGCCCTTGTCGGCTAGGTCGAAGTCTTTTTTATCAGCAAAGTTAAGCTGGCTACGTAGAGAGTTGTTGAACTCTGTCGTGTATTCGGTCGCTTGCTTGGACTCGGCATTAAAGTTCGGTAGGGCTTCACTTGCGCTGGTTGAAGCAATTGAAGTTGTAGCGGTAAGTGCAGTAATGATTGCTAGTGACAATGGAAGACGTTTCATCATATCTCTCTTTGTGTCGTGGAATCTGATGCGCTTAATGTAAGGAGATGTGACTTGGCAATCATTAGCGTCAACTAGCGATCAGATATTTTAAATATAAATATCAGTCACGAGGCGTGGATATTTATTAAAGAAATATCAGCTATATTCTTTGCGATCTATTTTGAATCTCAGGCTGGTGGTTAAATAGGCACCGTTACCAGAGACAACGAGGTTGCTATGAAAATTCGCTCTAAATCTACTCTACTTTTACTTTTGGCTTCACTGTTCACCGTGACAGGCTGTGCCTCTAATGATGCACTGGATGCTGAGAATAAGAATGCGAGTCGCAACCGAGGTGCGGTTGGCGGTGCACTGCTTGGTGCAACAGCCGGTGCTTTGACTGGTGATGCGAGTCTGGCAGCTAAAGGCGCGGCAGCGGGTGCTGTAGCAGGCGGTGTAGCAGGCTCGATGAAAGATGTGGATGATGCGCGCCAAACAGAGCGAAGCCAAATCCAAGCTGATGGTTTGAGCCAAGATAATCGCTCTGATGCGGAGAAGCGTGTAGCTGAGCTAGAAGCAGAGATTAAGATCAAAGAGTTAGAGGCTAAGCTGGCTGAGATGGAGTCTGAAGACAAGAAATCAGAACAGAGTGAAGGCTAACCCCCTTTCTTAAATAGATAAATTCCCGTGGAAAGGTCCTTGAACTTCGGTTTGAGGGCCTTTTTTTATGGAACTGCATACTTGAGCCAGGTCAATAGCATTGCCATCTGATACCACGACTTACAGGTTATGGCGCAAAATGGGTATGTGTAATTAGGCTCGTTGAGTAAAAATTCGCCCAATTCCTTTTCTTAACTTCGAGGTTGGTGCGAGCTATGACACTGAATAACCCTAATTTCCTCTCAATATTGGGAGGCGCCTATGTGGGCTAAGCATAAAAAGAAGGTCTATATCCTAGTGGGTATCTTGGCTTTCCTCGGTCTAGCTAAGTTCTTTGGTTTAGCCTTTACCGTGCATGGCAATGATATCCCTGCAGAGTATTGGACAAACGTCTCACCTTTAAAGGCAAAGCTGTTTGATAAGCCTGTATTTATGGGCTTTTTGGCAGCCATGACCCTGCTAACCCTAAGCCTTGCAGTCTGGGGTTATTGGGTGGTGCACTCTATGCCAAAGAAACACTCTGAACATACTGGACAGGCAAAATTGGTGTTTTGGCTTTGTATGCTTGGTTTCTTTTGGGGCTGGTTGTGGATTGCTGCCATCCTTATCGTGGTAACCGATTGGAGCAAGATTGCCAATGTTATTAAAGGGAGAGCCGTATAATGAAAGAGTTACTCTATCCCTATATCTTTATCTGCTGGTTACTGATTAAGACCAAGCTAGTTAAGCCGACTAAGGTTAACTACGGCATCATGATCTTCATAGGCGTTGCGATGAATGTGGCGGTGTATTTTGCTCACAGGCACTACTCGCCAGTGGACCTGACCAACAGTGCGGTCGTCCGTGCCCAGTCAGCTATCTTGAGTCCAGCCACAGATTCAGTCGAAACCTATTTTATTGACCACAACCAGAAGGTGAAGAAGGGGCAAATTCTCTATACCTTAGTGGACAATAATGAAGAGAATCAGCTTGCTGACTTAGAAGCCCAGTTGGCGATGACCGACAATTCAGCCGAGCTAAAGGCTAAGCTGAAGACCATCGATATTAGTAATGAGCTTGAGGCCAGAAAGTCCCAGATCAAGGTTAAGATCAAGCAGACCAAGCGCGATATCGAGCGTATGAAGTCTACTAAGGATGCTTACTCCCCTCGTGATATTGAGAATGCTGAGGGCATGTTAGAAGACCAAAAACTTGAGCTATTAGTACTTCAGGCCAAGATTGACCAGATCTACTTCCAGCAGATGGAAATCAAGGCTCAGATCGCCAATATCGAGCACCAAAAAGCCTCTATTGAAGCGAAGATCGATCAGGTTAACTTTGAGAAAGATCGTCTAGTGGTACGCGCGCCGTTCGATGGTGTGGTCACCAGGCTAGATACCGCGGCAGGGTCTCGATTTGGTAACGTTCAGATCTGGAATACAGATACTAAAATTCTAGAGATGCGTGTGCCGGATCAGCTGTGGTCAAAGATTGAAAAAGGGCAGTTTGCGGAGTTCTATGTAGATGCGTATCCGGGTCATATCTTCCGTGGCCGAGTGCACTCATTGACTGGTGCAACGGGTGAAGCGCAGGGTACCCACTTTAGTGGTGAGTCTAACGTTGCACAGCAGATTTTCCGTAACTCACGTAATATCGGCCGTACGATTTTGATCGAATTTGAAGAGCCAGAGGGTATAGATATACCAGTGGGTGCGCGCGGTTCGGCGTGGGTAAGTGCTAAGAAACCATTTAGCCTGCTTGGTCCTATCGATATGCTAGGTGGCGCCACTTTAAGGCTATCGGCCATCAAGAGTTATCTTGGTGCATTTTAATTAGATTGAAGTCGGACCCAGTGTCCGACTTTTTATTTCAAGCAGGGAGCAATAATGAGAGCAGATTGGCAACAGGTAGAGCAGGGAGAGATCTTATTTAAACCGAACTTCTTCTCGCACCAAGAATCTGACCATTTGTTTAAAGCTCTAAGGGCAGAGCTTCCTTGGGAACAACGCTCGATAAAGATGTTTGGCAAATCCGTTCTTCAGCCTAGATTACAGGCCTGGTGTGGTGATGCCAGCTACACCTATTCGGGTCTCACTATGCAGCCAACCCCTTGGACTCCCGAGCTTTTATTCATTAAATCTAGAATCGAATCTGTGTGCGATGTTCACTTTAACTCTGTACTAGTTAATCTTTACCGCAACGGTGAGGACTATATGGGTTGGCACAGTGACAATGAGAAGGAGCTAGGTGTAAACCCGGTGATAGCCTCGGTGAGCCTAGGTGCGAGCAGGCGTTTCTTACTAAGGCACAAGTCCAGCGGAGAGACTCTTGAGTACCTTTTGGATCATGGTGATCTTTTTACTATGGGTGGTCAATTGCAAGAATATTGGAAGCACAGCCTGCCAAAAATGAGAAAAGTTAACATGGAGCGTATTAATCTTACCTTTAGGAGTGTGATAGGCTAGCCCGCATACTTATTACAAAGGAAGCCCCATAATGCAGCAAGCACACACTTACCCAATCGGTACACCTGGACAAAAATGGACAGAGAAAGAAGTTCTACAGTGGCGTGAGAGTCGCCAGATTCAGCGCTCTTATCAACAAGAGGTTGTCACCAAGATGGATACTATTGGTGATGAGTTTGAGCGTGTGCAATATGGTGAGCTAGCCTATCCATCGGGTCCGTACCCTTTGTATGGTTTCAAATCTAAGTCTTGGGATGCGAGCAAGCCGACGGTTCTAGTTACAGGTGGTGTGCATGGTTATGAGACCAGTGGTGTTCATGGTGCTCTGCTTTTTCTTAAAGAAACTGCGCCCCAATACCTAGAGCAGTTCAACCTTATCGTGGCGCCGTGCGTTTCGCCTTGGGGCTACGAGATCATCAACCGTTGGAACCCTGAAGCTATCGATCCAAACCGTTCTTTTGTTGAAAACAGCCCAGCACCTGAGTCTGCTCAAGTGATGAAGTTTGTAAAAGACCTTGGCATTGAGATCCTAGCGCACATCGATCTGCATGAGACTACCGACAGTGATGAGCAAGAATTCCGTCCAGCACTAGCCGCTCGTGATGGTCTAGATTTCTTTGAAGGTTCTATCCCTGATGGTTTCTACACAGTAGGCGATACTGAAAATCCTCAGCCAGAACTGCAAAAGGCAGTGATCGAGTCAGTGTCTAAAGTGACTCATATTGCGCCAGCAGACCCAGACGGTACCATCATTGGCTCTCCTGTGGTTCAGTTTGGTGTGATCAACTATCCGTTAGAGAAACTGGGTTTGTGTGCAGGCTTTACTGGCGCACAGTACACCACAACCACAGAGGTATATCCGGACAGCTCAAAGGCAACTCCTGAGGAGTGCAACAGAGCTCAGGTTGCAGCTATCACCGGTATGCTGGATTATCTGAAAACAGTTATCTAAAAAAAGTGGCTCCGAAAGGAGCCATTTTTCTATGTGGTTTGCGCTGCTGGAGTCATTTCCAGATCTGGAATGAGTAATTCCTTCAGGTCTTTCCACAGCATAGGTGCAACTACTAGGGTTAGCGCTAGGTTTGAAAGCGGCACCGCTAGCCATACTCCAGTTACTCCTAGCCACTGCGGTGCTAAGTATAGGAATGGGAATTGCACCAGCATATTACCCATAGATACGAACAGCGCCTTACCCCCTTTACCTACAGCCATGAAGTAGACAGAGGCAAGGAACAAGAACCCATCTAAAAATAGCATGCTGAGGTGCAGTCTGAGTCCTTCAACTGTTGCGCTCAGCAATGCTTCATCTTGCGCTGCGAACAGTGAGATAAAGAACTCTGGGAACAGGTTCAACAAGATCACAGTCGCCACACCAGAGATCAGAATCACTTTACTCGCCAGAGCGACTGTCTGTTTTACGCGCTCAGGTCTTTGATTGCCATAATCGTAGCTCACCGGTGGTTGCATGCCCGACGCGATACCCTCGGCAAATAGATAGTATAGGGTTGCGATATAGCCAATGATGGCGAACGCACCCACATGTATCTCACTGCCATACTTCATCAGTAGCAAGTTATGTAGCGCGATAACAAATGAGAAATAAGCGAACATCATTAGGCTTGAGCTGCCCAGTTTACAGATCTCTATGGCTGATTTGATTTCAATACTCAGCTTGGTAATACGTATCTTCGCCATTGGGGTGAAGAAGTAGATTAGTCCAAGCATAACAACGATAGATTGAGAGATAGCGGTTGCAATGGCCGCTCCCTGAAGCCCTTGCCCTAGAATACCAAGGTACAAATAGTCTAAACCGATATTGAGCACAGCACCTAAGATGGTGAGTACTGTAGCGACCTTAGGACTGTCATCATTGCGAACCAAGATAGGCATGGCTGCAGCCATGATGGCAAACGGCGCGGCATAACTGAAGATATTGATATAGTCGAAGCCGTGCTTGAGTGAATCACCACTCGCACCTTGCAGTTGCAATAGCTCGTAACCGTAGAACAAGACGATAGGTATCGAAAGAGCCGAAAACAGCAGTAATAGGCCAATAGTCGTGTTAAGCACTCGCTGGGCTTGAGGTGTGTCACCGGCGCCACGAGCCATAGAGATCAGGCTGCCTGCGCCCATACCCGCAAGGATACCAAAGCCCATTATGGTTGCTATGATAGGCCAAGCCATGTTGATGCCAGCAAGGCCCGCGTAACCTACGTAATGACCAACGAAGATCCCATCGATAATTTGGTACAGGCCATTGATGAGCATGGCAGCTACCGAAGGTATAGCAAAGCGCCAGAATACTCGGCTTACAGATTCATCTTTTTTAATCGCTTCAATGGTCATGTTTCAAAAGGTTATGAATAAATTTGACACTATTATCTATCAAAATATGATTAATAAAAGTTAGTTACTATCCGCTATTCGGATGGAAGGTGAGCGTGAACTGGACATTAGACCAACTGCAGGCATTTGTGATGGCCGCTGAGCTAGGCTCATTTTCGGCAGCAGCAAGAAAGTTAGACAAGGCGCAATCTCGGGTGAGTACGGCGGTCGCTAATTTAGAGACTGATCTTGGCTTTGAGCTTTTTGACCGTAGTAGGCGATTACCTGAATTAACGGCTCTAGGACATGAGATGCTTCTGGAGGCAAAGGCGGTTTTAGAGCAGGCAGAGCGTTTGCAATCTCGGGCGTTGACCGCTTCTCGAGAGGAAGAGATTGAGTTGGTGCTGGCCTTTGATGAAGCGGTGCAGGTATTGGCCTTTCAGCCGGTCATCATTGCCCTTGCCAAAAAGTTTCCCCATCTTAAGCTCACCATTATCAACGGCTCTAGGGATGACATCTCCCAATACGTGCTACAGAAAAAAGCCGCTATGGGTATCTTGTTTCGCACTAAAGAGATAGATGCACAGCTCGAATTTACGGCCCTAGGGCAATATCAAATGCGTTTGGTGGTATCAAACGACCATCCACTGACGCATATCAAGTCACCGAGCCTTTCAGATCTGCAAAAATATCGACAGTTTGTTATCTGTGACAAAACTGGTCGAGGTCGGGATAAACCGCTGGTGGCTGACCATTGGTATATCGATAGTTATTACGTAATCGGTGATTTAGTTGGCAATGGTTTAGGCTGGGCCCTGATACCCGAGCATATTGTTAACTCGGAGTTTTATGTGAAGGCGCTAAAGGCGCTGAGCCTTAAAAGCCTGCCTCTGAGTGAAACCACCGAAGTGGGTTTGATTCGTCGTCGCGATACTGGATTTGGTGTAGTAGGAGAGTGGCTACACACCGAGTTGCCGAAGATGTTTTTAGTTGAGGAATGATTATGAAATTTAAAGGCTTACTGTTTGACCTAGATGGAACCTTAGTGGACTCCTATGAGTCTGTGATGCGCAGCTGGAGAAAATGGGCTCAACGAAATGACCTAGATGTAAAACACACCCTAGAGTTTATTCACGGTAAGCCGGCGGTAGATTCAATTACGCAGCTATTGCCACAGGCGACTCCCGAGCTGATCGAGCAAGAATGTCTATGGCTAGAGCAGACCGAGGTGAACGATGTGGAAGGTGTGGTTGCATTGCCAGGGACGCTTGAGTTTATCCAACAGTTGCAACAGCTAGATATAAAGTGGGGCATAGTGACTTCGGGTACAGAAAAAGTTGCTCATGCCCGAGTTAAAGCCGCAGGTTTGCCAACCCCTGAGGTATTCATTACCAAAGATGATGTGGAGCAGGGCAAGCCAAATCCAAGACCTTACTTCATGGCGATGGAGCAGCTTGGATTAACCCCGAGCGATTGCATCGTATTTGAAGATGCACCTGCGGGTGTGCTAGCTGGAGTGAATGCCAAGATGTCGGTGGTGGGGATTCTTAGTCATTTTGATGCAGATGTTTTGCATCAAGCTGATCGCTGTGTAGAAAACCTTTCTCAGATCAGCCTAGAGGGCAGAGATAGCTTAGTGTTTAAGTAGGATCAGCAAAGCGCTCTTGATCCACAGTAATACAATCATCATGACGTACATAGCTAACGAAGATAGCCAGCAACAACAAAACAATATCGGGTATGACGGCATTCAGCGGAAAGTAACTCCAGTGATAGTAGGTGATCCCAAGGATGACCACTGTCATACCCAGTGCCGACATAGAGGCAAACGACTTCACCAACACACCAACTGCAAAACTCACCTCCATTATCGCTATCAGGTAGCCATACCAAGAGGAGAGCCCGAGCTCGACAAAAGGGTAATGCATTACACGCACACCTAGCAGTTTGGCGAGACCACCCATTCCAAAGAAAATAGCCAGAACCATAGAAAATACCCGAGTCATGGGCTCTATATTTCTGATCATAATTATTCTCCTTTATGGAACGGTGTTCTTTATGTTGAATACTACCCTGTTGTACATATATGAAACAATATCTATTAAGTACTAATTTGAAAAAATTCAGTTACTTGCGATATTTCCTAGGGCTAAAAGCCTATTCAATCCCGTCGTTTTAGAAGATAAAGCGAGTCTGAAATAAAATCTAACCCTTTATTTTCTTTTGCATAGAGCATTTAATCTAAATTATTTTTCAATAAAAACAGATAATTAGCTCACAATTCTTTAGGTTGGGATGAGTTTGTTTTGATTGTTCTCCATGTCCTATTCAAGATTTAATCTCATTTTCATAAAGCTGAACTATCTTGCAAAGCCAACTTTCCTTGAGCCAAATCGAATTAAGTCCATGTTGAGCAAAGCCCTGAGTGTCGTTATTTGTCTTTTATTGAGCTTGTTATTAGTGGGCTGTAATCAAACTACCCAGAGCGCGGAGGTAAGAGAGTTGCAGTGGATGGATCTTATCCCTGAGCAGGAACGAACCAAGCTTAGTGCTAGGCTAGAGCAACTAAAAGCCATGCCACTTCATGATGAGAGTGCACCGGCGGTGACTCAAGAATATGGGTTACAAGAGGTGGGTGTGGAACACGCGCTCAATAATCAAGGGGTGCGCATTGGTGGTTTTATTGTGCCCCTAGATGGTGACCGCAAGACCATCAATGAGTTTATCTTGGTGCCATTCTTTGGCGCTTGCATTCATGTGCCGCCTCCGCCAGCCAATCAGATGATCCATATAAAGCTGGAGCAAGGTGTTCCGGTGAGCTATTACTTCGATGCGGTTATGGTTGAGGGCACTCTTGAGATGAGTGAGTTTGAGACCGATGGCATGGGGGTGGGTTATCGTATTACCGGTGCGCAAGTAGTACCTGTGGGCTAACCAAACCCTATAAAATTTAGGGTTTTAATCTGTGCTTCTCGGAAAGGTAAATATAAAGTTGCAGAAACGGCTATTTGCAATCAAAAGGTGTGGGAGTAAATTCTGCGTACTCTTTGACCTCTTATTATGGAACAGATTGCAATATGGCGGACTCAAATCTAAACCCTTTCGACTCATTTATACCACCTCAAATGGCAGAGCGTGCTGCAGAGGCTGGGGCAAGTAAAGCGAAGAAAAATCAGTTTAAATCTTTCCTTTTAGCGCTTACTGCTGGTGTCCACATTGGTATCGCATTCGTGTTCTATACGGTAGTGACTACCGGTAGTGCAGATATGGCCTATGGCATGAGCAAGCTTGCTGGTGGTCTAGCATTTAGCCTAGGTTTGATCCTTGTGGTTATCACAGGTGGTGAGCTGTTCACCAGTAGCGTACTTACTCTGGTTGCGCGAGCCAGCGGCCGCATTACCTGGGGTGAGCTTTTCAAGAACTGGGCAGTTGTTTACTTTGGTAACTTCGTTGGTGCTATTACCCTAGTTGGTATTATGATGGTAACCCGTGAGTACATGAGCGATGCAGGTCAGATGGGCCTCAATGCCATGGCTATCTCTCAGCACAAACTGCACCACACCTTTTGGCAAGCACTCGCTCTTGGCGTTATGTGTAACCTGCTTGTTTGTCTTGCGGTTTGGATGACTTACAGTGCTCGTTCGCTAACCGATAAGATCCTTGTGCTTATTCTTCCTGTTGCTATGTTTGTTGCTTCTGGCTTTGAGCACAGTATCGCAAACATGTTCCAAGTGCCTATGGCTATCGCTATCAAGAACTTCGCACCGGCTGAGTTCTGGCAGATGACGGGTGCTAACATTGCCAATTACGCAGACCTAAACGTAATGGGCTTTGTGATGAACAACCTTATCCCAGTTACCCTAGGTAATATCATCGGCGGTGGTGTATTCGTTGGTATGTATTACTGGATGGTTTACCTACGCGACTAATCGCAACTCAAGATCAATTCTAATATCCGCGCATGGCGCGGATTTTTTTTGCCCGCTCTTTTTGTTGCTCAAGCAATACCTTCTCGTGTGAGCGGAAGAAGGGTAGGTACATAAAGTAGGAGTTGACCATGGCAAGGACAACCATGAGTCCATTGGCAAGGCTGCCGTTTCCGGTCCACATGGCGCCTATCGGGGCAGGTACTGACCAAGGAATAATGCCCAAGGCCCTATCTAGGATTCCAAACTGTGTCAGATACCAGGCTAGGGTGGCGTTTAGCATAGGAACTAGCACAAAAGGTATCAGGAACAAGGGGTTAAGTATGATCGGGAAACCAAATAGAATCGGTTCATTAATGTTAAACAGTGACGGTACTGCGCCCACTTTTCCCACTGACTTGAGGTGATGGGAGCGACTCTTTATTGCCATATATACCAGTGGCAGGGTAGAGCCCACACCACCAATCAATAGAAAGAAATCCCAAAATCCTTGCAGAAAGATATGAGGGAGCACCGCCGCA